>NZ_JBQKFA010000001.1:0-380557 GCF_052121015.1 Collinsella sp. LCP19S3_F2 | reverse complement strand
CGGTGAGCCCGGCGCCGCGAAGCGCCCTGGCCCTCTCCACCATTCTCCTACTGTATGCCATGCGGACTCCGTTCCGGACCTCAACGGTCCAACTTTTTGTCCGCAGTCCCGTGCTCAAAATGGGATGCGCTTTCCAAATGGCGGGCCTAGCGGAAACGGCATCCCAGAATCAGGCCTCAGAACGGGACAGACTTTCCGGATGAAGCGCCCAGCGGAAACCGCATCCCGGAATAGACGCTCAAACTGGGACGCAGTTTCCGCTGAGATTCCATCCGGAAACCGTGTCCCACCCCGAGCGTCAATTCTGGGATGAACTTTCCGCCAGAGGGTTCAGCCGGAAACGGCATCCCGCTCTGGAGCGAAATTCTGGGACGCAGTTTCCGGTTGAGGGCCGTTCCGGAAAGTGCGTCCCATTCCAGGCGCGGATTCCGGGATGCGCTTTCCGCTAGAGGCTCTACCGGAAAGCACGCCCCATTCTGAGCGCCAATTCTGGGACGCAGCTTCCGCATGCGGAGGCGCTCCAAACAAAAGGCCCCGGCTCGCGATGGAGCCGGGGCCAATGGCGCAGCATACGCAGTTGGCGTTGAGCGCGAACAGCTCGTCAGCAATAACTGTCCGCGCCCTACCCTAGCCGCGGTGACGGGCGCGGCTGTAGGGCGTATCCACCATGGGCAGATCGGGACGCAGCTTGCCGTCAAATGCGCGATAGGCGTTCTGCACGGCGGGCGCCGTGGGGATCGTTGCGATCTCGCCGATGCCCTTGCCGCCATATGCCACGGGCAACAGCTCGTCCTTCTCCACGTAGATGGCGTGGATATCCGGAATCTCGGGCGCACGGAACAGCCCGAGCGTACCGTACCTTGCCTGGGGTACGCAGTCCTTGAGCGGCCAATCCTCGGTAAGCGCATAGCCCATACCCATGAGCACGCCGCCTTCGATCTGACCCTGAATGGAGATGGGGTTGACCACCTTGCCGGAATCGTGCGCGGCATAGACCTCGCTCACGCGGCCGTCATCATCCAGAATGACCACATGTGTGGCGAAGCCGTAGCAGATGTGGCTCTTGGGGTTGGGCACGTCGGCGCCCAGCTTGTCGGTCGGCTCCAGGTACACGTAGCTAAACTCGCATCCCTCGAGCGCCTTGATGGCGGCCGCGGGATCCTGAGGATGCATACCCTGGCCGGCGACGAGTTCCTGTGTGCGCAGCTGATAGGCACGGCCGTCGTCGTACTCGATCTTGACGCCGTCGCCATGTGCGCTCACCGGAGCGGCGGGTGCAGGCTTGCCGGCCTCGATGCCAAGCATAGCATCGCGCAGCAGGAAGGCGGCACCGCGCACGGCCTCGCCGGTCACGACCGTCTGACGCGAGCCGGACGTGGTGCCGGAGTCCGGGGCGTTCTCGGTGGAGCACTCGCCGTTGGCAATGCAGCGAAGCGGCAGGCCGCATGCCTCGGCAACGTCCTGCAAAAAGACGGTGTTGCAGCCCTGGCCGATGTCGGACGTGGCGGCATAAACGACGGCGCGGCCATCCTCGACGCGAATCTTGCAGCGGCCGGCATCGGGCAGGCCCACGCCCACGCCGGCATTCTTCATGGCACAGGCGATACCGGCGTGTCCGGGATGCGCATAGTAGGCATCTTTGACCTCGAGCAGCGTCTCCTTAAGCGCCGTGGAGCAATCGGCGATCTGGCCGTTGGGCAAAACCTCGCCCGGCTCGATGGCATTACGGTAACGAATCTCCCACGGATCCAAGCCGACCTTCTCGGCAAGCAGGTCGATCAAGCTCTCGAGCGCAAACTCGGACTGGCAAACGCCAAAGCCGCGGTATGCGCCGGCGGGCGGGTTGTTGGTGTAGTAGCCAAAGCCGCGAATGTCGGTGTTCTGGTACTTGTAGGGGCCGACGGCGTGCGTGCAGGCACGCTCGAGCACCGGACCGCACAGCGACGCGTAGGCGCCGGTATCAAAGTTGATCTCGCAATCCAGGCCGGTAAAGTTGCCCTCGGCATCGCAGCCCAGCGTAAAGGTGCCGTCCATGGCGTGGCGCTTGGGATGGAACGCAAGCGACTCGGCGCGCGTGAGCTTGCACTTCACAGGACGCTGGAACTTATAGGCAGCAAGCGCGGCCAGGTGCTGGACCGAAACGTCCTCCTTGCCGCCAAAGCCGCCGCCCACGAGCATGGTCTCGACGACCACGCGCTCGGGCTCGCTATCCCAGCCAAACATGTGGGCGCACTCTTTGCGCGTATCGTAGGCGCCCTGGTCGGTCGACTGCACCTTGACGCCGTTCTTGTACGGAAAGGCGACGGCGCACTCGGGCTCCAAGAAGGCATGCTCGGTAAAGGGCGTGGTAAAGCGCTGCGTCACGGTAAACGCGCTCTCTGCCAGCGCCTTGGCGGCGTCGCCGCGCGTCACATGGCGGCTCTGGCACACGTTGTCCTTGAGCTCCACCGTGTTGCCAAAGGCAAAGAAACTGTCATGCAGGCGCGGAGCGTCGGCAGCCTTGGCCTCGGCGATGTTGCGCACGGGCTCCAGCGGCTCGTAATCGATCTTTACGAGCTTCTTGGCCTTCTCGAGCGTCGCCTCGTCCTCGGCGACCACCAGCACAATGGCGTCACCCACGCAGCGGGTGATATCGCCCGCCGCGATCATGACGTCCCAGTCCTGGATAAGGTGGCCGACCTGATTGACCGGCACGTCCTCGGCGCGCAGGATGCCCACCACGCCGGGCAGGACCTCGGCCTTGGAGGTATCGATGGAGAGCACACGGGCGCGCGGGTACTTGGAGCGCACGGCGCTGGCGTAGGTCAGACCCGGCTGATCGAGCTCGTCGATGTCGTCGGGATACTTGCCCTCGCCGAGCACCTTCTTGCGCACGTCGATACGAAAGGCGCGCTTGCCCACGCCGTAGTCGTCGCCGCGCTCCAAATCCTCGTCGATCTGCTTTTCACCGCGGAGCACCGCAGCGGCCAGCGAGATGCCCTCGATAATCTTTTTGTAGCCAGTGCAACGGCAGACGTTGCCGCGAATGGCGTACTTGATCTGCTCCTCGGTGGGCTCGGGGTCCTCGGCGATGAGCGCTGCGCCCGCCATGACCATGCCGGGGATGCAAAAGCCGCACTGTACGGCGCCCACGGCGCCAAAGGCGTACACAAAGGCCTCGCGCACGTCCTGGGGCAGGCCCTCGACGGTCACAATGTTACGGCCGGCGGCAAGGGCGGTGGTCAGCACGCAAGCCTTCACAGCCGCGCCGTCCACATGGATGGTGCAGGTGCCGCAGGCGCCCTCGGAGCAGCCGTCCTTGGCGGAGTGAATGTGCAGGTCGTCGCGCAGATAACGCAGCAGCGGCTTGTTCTGAGTCGTCGTGCGCTCCACGCCGTTAACGGTAAAAGTGAATTCCTGTGCCATGGTGATTCCCTTCTACACGCCGGCGGCGATGCCGGTGCGGTCGTGAATGGCGCCATGCGGGCACACAACCGCGCACATGCCGCACGACAGGCAGTCCGCGCCGTCGATATGGGCGCAGTTGTCCTCGATGCGGATTGCGCCGGCAGGGCACTTTTTGGCACACATGCCGCAACCGATGCAGCTGGTGTCGCAGATCTTGCGCGCAATGGCACCCTTATCGGTATTGTTGCACCGCACCAGGATGTTCTGGTAGCCGGGAACGAAGGCAATCACGCGCTGCGGGCACGCCATGCCGCACAGGCCACAGCCCGTGCACTTGGAGCGGTCCACGCGGGCGACGCCGTCGACCAGTGCGATGGCACCGTGGGGGCAGGCCGTAACGCAGGCGCCACAGCCAATGCAGCCTTCGCTGCAGCGGGCGTCGCCGCCTGCGGAGGCGCAACCGCTTCCGCAGGCAACGTAGGCCACGTTATGTTGAATGGATTTGGCCATAAGAGACTCGCCTATTTCTTAAGAAGGTACGAATAGTTGTCGCGCACGGCCCTAATGGTCAGGCGGACGGCCTCGGGCAGACCGGTGTTGACGGCATCGACCGAGACGGTGCGGACCGTGCCGGCGACGCGGACCTTAAAGTGATCCTCATCCACGGCCAGGAAGCCCTCGTTCTCGGAGTTCTCCATGTCCTCCTCGCTCCAGAACAGGGTGAGCTTGTCCTTGTAGGGACGACCCTCCTGGTAGGGGCAGAACACGGCGCAGTTGCCGCACTCGTTGCACATGCCGTCGACATGGACGACCTGATGCTTGGCCAGACCCGGCACCTTAATGGCAACGTTGGCGCGGTTGGGACACACGTCGCAGCAGACCTCGCACACCGAGCCGCAGCCCAGGCAGCGGGTCTTGGTGCAGTTGCGCTTGTCGCGGCACAGCGACCCCTTGCGCTCGTAGCAGGTATCCTCGCGGCCTGCCTGCTCGTTGCAGCCGGCGTACTTGTTAAAGTCCACGCCGGCGATGGCGCGGGCGACTTCGGCGGCGTCGGCGATGGCCTCGACCACGGTGGCAGGACCGCGACGGCAGTCGCCCGCAGCCCAGACGCCCTCGACGCCGGTGGAGGTGGCGGCAAGGCGGCCGCGACGGTCGTGCTCGACGCCCGCGGCATCGTACAGGCTGGCATCGATGCCCTCGCCCACGGCGCAAATCACCGTGGTGGCAGGAAGCTCGACGGTCTCACCCGTGGCGACGGGGCTACGACGGCCGCTTGCATCCGGCTCGCCAAGCTCCATAACATCGCAGGTCAGTACGGTGCCGTTGAGCGCCTTGGGAGCCAGCAGCTCGCAGAACTCAACGCCGTCGGCAAGAGCAAGATCGAGCTCTTCCTCGTCGGCGGGCATCTGCTTCTTGGTGCGGCGATACACCAGGCGCACGTTCTTCACACCAGCCAGGCGCTTGGCCACACGCGCCGCGTCCATGGCGGTGTTGCCGGCGCCAATGACCACGACGTCCTCGCCCAGCTCGAGTTTATCGCCCTTCTTGGCGGCCTCGAGGAACTCCAGCACGTCGAGCTCGGCATCCTCGCCCAAGCCCACAGAGCCGGGCATCCAGGCACCGGTGGCCACGACCACGTCGGTAAAGCCCTGGGCCTTGAGCTCGTCGATGGACTCCACGCGAGCGTTGAGCTGCACCTTGGCGCCAAAGGCCAGGCAGAGCTCGGCGTCGTGCGAGATATCGTCGCTCGCAATGCGGAACTCGGGAATCACGTGACGGACCACGCCGCCGAGAGAATCACGGGCCTCAAAGATGGTGACGGGCACGCCGGCACGCGTCAGGAAGAACGCCGTCGCCAGGCCGGCCGGGCCGCCACCGATAACGGCAACGTTGCGCTCGCCGTCGTTGGCGATAGCCTGGGCGCGCAGCTTGGGCAGCACGGCGGTCATGGCCTCGCGGGCGGCCTTGAGCTTGCTGGCGCGAATCTGGGCGCCCTCGGGCTCGTAGAACGCACGCTCGCAGGCGCGGCCGCAGGGATGCGGGCAGATGGTGCCGGTAATGAACGGCAGGGCGTTGCGCTCGATGATGATGTTGAGCGCGTCCTCGTAGCGGCCCTCATCCACTGCCGCCAGATAGGCGGGAATATCCTGCTGGATGGGGCAGCTCGTGCGGCACGGCGTGGTAAAGCAGTCGGAAAGCGGGCTCTTGCCGGCGACCTTGCGGTCAGGCAGCGGGCGCAGCGGCTTCTTGTAGAGCGGGTTGGTGAGCGAGTCGGTCTGGATCGCGGTCACGGCCTCGAGCGAGACGCCCGCGAACGGCTTGCCGTCCAGATCGGTAAACTCGCCAGCCATCTGGCTAAAGCGCTCGTAGCCACCGGGCTTGAGCACGTCGGTCGCCAGGGTGACGGGCCAAATACCGGCATCGTACAGGGCGCGGATGTTGTAGACCGTGGCACCGCCGGAGTAGCTGATACGCAACTTGCCATCGAACTGCTCGGTAATGCGACGGGCGGCCTCGATGGTCAGCGAGAACAGCGAACGGCCCGACATGTACATCTCGGTGGAGGGCAGCTCGTTCCTCGTCACGTCGACGGGGAAGGTATTGGTGAGCTTGACGCCAAACTCAAGACCGCGCTCGGCGCACAGGGCAATCAGGCGCTCAAACATGGGCACGGCGTCGGCCCACTGCAGGTCCTCGCGGAAGTGCGTATCGTCGAAAACGATGTAGTCAAAGCCCAGCTCGTTCAGACGCTGGCGGGCAAACTCATAGCCCAGCAGCGTGGGGTTGCACTTGATGTAGGTGTTGAGGCCCTTCTCGGTGATCAGATAGGTCGCGATGCGCTCGATCTCGGCGGGCGGGCAGCCATGCAGGGTGGACTCGGTGATGGAGTTTGAGACGCGCGCCGGGATGGACTCGACAAATGCGGCGTCGACATGCTCAAACTTGTCCAGGTTAGCGAGCGCCCACGTGCGACACTCGTTCCAAACCTCGGAGCCGCTGGCGTCCTTCATGCCCTCAATGTACGCATCGACCTTGGGGCTCTTGATGCCCTCCAAGTCATAACCCACGGACATGTTGAAGACGAAGCCGTCCGGGCTGCCCAGACCGTACTCGCGAGCGATCAGGTGGCAGGCAAACCATGCCTTCACGTACTCGGCAAATGCCTGCGGAACCTCGAGCTCGGTCGACCACTCGCAGTTGTAGCACTCGTCCTGTGCCACGATGCAGGGCTTGTTCACACACTTGGAGAGCTCCTCGCCGTCCATAACCTGAACGGTCTTGAGCTCAAAGAAGCGCGCACCGGCCACGTAGGATGCCACGATGTTCTGGGCAAGCTGCGTGTTGGGGCCGGCGGCCGGGCCAAACGGAGTCTCGATGCGCTCGTCAAAAATGGGAAGTGCGCTCTCCTGGTTGGTCGTGACCATCTTGCGCACGCCAAAGATGGCGTCCTGGGTCTTGTGCTCCTCGATGATCCAGTTCATCAGCTGCGAAAACGGGATCGGCCTCATGATGTCGCTCATAGTGAGCTCCTCTCTGTAACGCCCGGCGAGACCGCGCGACGGGCGCAAATACGGTGTAGCGCTAGCACAGCGCCGGCGACCCCGCGGAGGCCGCCTATGCGCGCGTCGGATGCGGCGAAACATCCGGCGCGCGTGAATCTACTTGTAATTAGTACACGCGATCGTTGAGCGTGCTCCAGAGCTTCTTGGACTCGGCCATGGTCCACGCGTTGATCTTGTCCTCATCAATGCCAACGAACTCGCGATCCTTGTACAGGACACGGCCGTTGATGATGGTGGTGCGGCAGTTTTTGCCCATCATGCCAAAGAGCATGTGGCCGTCGATGTTCTCCTCGCTCAGCGGCGTAAAAGGCTTGTAGTCCATAACGATGACATCGGCAGCGGCGCCGGCCTCGAGCACGCCGAGCTTGCGATCGAAGTACTTGCTCGCCATCTTGGCGTTGTTCTCGAACAGCATCGTCATGGCCTCGCACCAGCCCACGTTGGGCATGGCGGCGTTGTGGCGCTGAATGATCAGGAAGACCTTAAGGCTCTCGAGCATATCGTGGGTGTAGGCGTCGGTACCCATGCACACGGGGATGCCGCGGCGGAAGAACTCGAGCACGGGGGCACAGCCCACGGCGTTGCCCATATTGGATTCGGGGTTGTTGACCAGCCAGGTGCCGGACTCCTTGACGATATCCATCTCGGCAGGCGTCACGTGGATGCAGTGGCCCAGCATGGTGTCGGGACCAAGCAGGTTGTGCTGCAGCAGGCGCTCGACGGGACTGATGCCGCCGCGGTTGAGGCGGGAATCCCACACGTCGTTCATGCCCTCACACACGTGGATGTGGAAGCCGGTCAGGCCGTTGTTGGCCTCGGCCATCTTGTCCATGGTCTCGTCCGACAGTGTAAAGGTGGCATGGCCGCCAAACATGGCGGCGATCATGTGGTTGTCGTTATCGCGACGCTCCTTGGCGGCCCACTGGGCAAATTCGGCGTTCTCGGCAATGGCCTGGTCGCATTTTTCCTGGCCGCGGCGATCGGAGACCTCGTAGCACAGGCACGAACGCATGCCCAGCTCCTGAGCTGCATCCTTAATGGTAAAGAGGCTGCCCGGGATCTCGCAGAAGCTCGCATGGTGATCGAAGATCGTGGTGACGCCATCGCGGATGGAGTCAAGAATCGTGGCATAGGCGCTGGCCTTGGTGCCGTCGAGCGTCAGGTTGTCGTCGATCTTCCACCACTGCTGCTCAAGATTCTCCAGGAAGTTGGTGGGGTTGCAGCCCTTAATGGCAAGGCCGCGGGCCAGACCCGAGTAGATGTGGGTGTGGCAGTTGATAAGTCCGGGCATGATGAGGTTGCCCTGGGCGTCGACGTACTCGGCATCCGGGTACTTGGCCTTGAGCTCGCGCTCGGGGCCCACTTCGACGATCGTATCTCCGTCAATAGCGACCGCACCGTTGGGAATGAACGGAGTCTGAGCGTTGCGGGTAAAGACGGAACCGTTAGCGACCAGAAGCATAAATGCTCCCTTCAACATCAGAGGCGGGGTTTGACACCTCTGACATGGCGGAAGTGCGAAGCGCCGGCCTACACCGGAAACGGGCCCTCTCCCGTCAACGCTTCACCAAAGGGACAAGCCCTTTGAAGTGCGGCTTGGCGCCGCATGACGTCGGCGGACGAGGCGATACGTCCGCCGACGAATAGCACCGAATTGGTTACTTCTTGCTCTCGGGCAAGACCAGATCCACGGCAGCGTCCTTGGCGGCATCGATGTGCTGAGCCACGACCGGCGTCTGCGGGAGGATCAGGTTAAGGACAATGGCCATGATGGCGGTGGGGGTTACGGCATTGGAGCCGATGACGGTGGACACCCAGGCGGGCATACCCTCGCCGGCAAGGCAACCGCTGGCCATCCAGATACCCAGGCCAAAGACGACGGAGGTGCCGACGATGGTGGTGGTGCGCTGCGTGAGGCCCTCGCGGGTGAACATGCGCACGCCGTTCATGGTGATGGTGCCAAAGACGCCGACGGTCGCGCCGCCGATGACGGGCTGCGGGATAGCGGAAAGGACGGCAGAAAGCTGCGGGAACAGGCCGGCGATGGCAAAGACGGACGCGATGATCACAAAGACCCACTTGTTGACGACCTTGTTGGAGCAGATGATGCCCACGTTCTGGCCAAGAGCGCTGGTGGGAAGACCGCCCAGCAGGCCGCCGACCATAGAGGTGAGGCCCTGGGACACGATAGCGCCGGAGAGCTCGCGCTCGGTGGGCATGCGGTCGATGGAGCCCAGGCAGGCGGCGGAGACATCGCCGATAACCTGGATGGCAACCATGGGGAACACGACGGCGAGGGTAATGCAGACCTCGGGATCAAACTCGAGTGCGTAGGGCATGAGCTTGGGAAGGGCGAAGACCTGAGCGGTGGCGACGCTGGAGAAGTCGATCATGCCAAAGGGGATGGAGACGATCATGCCAACGATCATGCCAAAGAACACGGATCCCAGCTTGAACGTGCCCTTGCCAAAGTTGGCGAGCGCGAAGACCACGGCGAAGGTGATAAGAGCGACGCACCAGGCCTGCGGGGTGCCCCACAGCGGCGTGCCCATACCGCCGGCCATATACTTGACGGCCGTGGGATACAGGGAGACGCCGATGGAGAAGATGACCGTACCGGTCACGACGGGCGGGAACAGCCACTTAATCTTGCTGTAGGCCAGACCAAAGAGGACCGCGACGGCACCGCCGACAATCTCGCCGCCCAGCAGCGCACCAAAGCTAAAGCCCGAGGCACCCATGGCCTGCAGGGCCGGCAGGAACGCGAACGAGACGCCCATGACGATGGGCAGGCCGCCGCCGATGCGGCGGAAAGGAGCGAAGGCCTGAAGGGCCGTGTCGATTGCCGAAAGAATGAGCGCCACCTGAATGATGTCGGTGCTCTGCTGGCTGTTAAAGCCGTAGACGCCGGCCATGATGACCGCCGGGGTAATGATGCCGGCAAACGATGCCAGTACGTGCTGAAGGGCACACGGAATCATTTCCTTAACGGGCGGCATGCCTTCGCGAGTGAACAGGGCTTCAGTGCCGTTCGTAACCGTCTCCTGGGCCATTTGACCACCAATCCTCGAAGTAGTTGTTTTCGCATCTAGCGCTCTATTGTGACGCAGTGCGGGGTTGAGGTTGTGCCTTCGGTGAATATCGTATTAAAGAATTTTCTCATTCTCAATAATAATTTTTTGTTATCAGACTATTTTTCAGCTGAGACAACGCATTTCCGCAGGTCAGGAAAGTGTCTGGTCAAAATAACATCTAACTTTTCTTTTGGTCGACCGCTTACCGCCAAAATCCTACCGTTCGTCTGTATTACGCAATGTACCTGCGAATATACGAGTCAATAGACACCGTGTTACCATAAGAAAAAATTGTTATGAAACTTCCGATTTCATCCAAAGGAGTTGCCCGTGAACGAGACTGTACGTCGCTTTTTGCCGATGGTCGATTTCCTGGAGCAGATACTCGGCAAAAACAGCGAAATCGTGCTGCACGATTTCTCGGATCCCGACCACGCCATCGTCGATATCCGCAACGGCATCGTGAGCGGCCGCAAGGTCGGCGGTCCCGCCACCGATCTGGCACTCAAGATCATGCACGACCCCAAGTATCGCGACCTGCCGTTTATTACGGGCTACGAGGGGCGCGGTGCCGGTGGCAAGACGTTGGAATCCGCAACGTACTTTATTCGCGAGGATAACGAGATCGTCGGCATGCTCTGCGTCAACACCGATCTTTCCACGGTACGCTCCATCAACGCCATGGCTCAGCAGCTCATGGCCTGCTTCGACGCTGTGCCAAGGCAGGCGGAGCCCGCGTCTATCGAGGTCGAAATACTTTCGGAGTCCACGCAGGAGCTCATCGACCGCAGCATTTCCGAGTTGCTCGAAAGCCGCGGCCAGGATGTCGCCTCGCTTGGGCAGGCCGATCGCGTGGACGTTATTCGCCACCTTAACGGCAACGGCGTATTTATGCTCAAGGGCGCTGTTGCCTGCGCTGCCACCTCACTGGGCATCTCGGAGCCCAGCGTCTACCGCTACCTGCAAAAAGTTCGCAAGGAGGGCTAACGAGCAAAATGGAGCGCGGGCAGTCTTTTTGGGACGGGGCTATTTTAGCTACCCTCCCTCTGCCCACGATTTCGATGAGCCGCAAGTAAAATCAATCCTGCATATAGGGGTAGCTAAAATGGCCCCGTCCCAAAAAGACTGCCCTTGGTGGCTCCGCAAGCGATCCGTCACGCGACAAAAGACCCTGCAGCTCACACGCGCTGCAGGGTCTTTTTGCATGTCATGTTTAGTTGTTGCCAACGCCTTAGAGAGCGGCGACGACCTCGATCTCGACCAGACCGCCAGCCGGAAGAGCGGCAACCTGGAAAGCGCTGCGCGCGGGGAACGGGGCCTCAAACTTGGAGGCATAAATCTCGTTCACGGCGGCAAAGTCGGCGATGTCAGCCAGGTAGACCGTGGTCTTGACGACATCGGCAAACGTAGCGCCGGCAGCGGTCAGCAGGGCTTCGACGTTGGCGAGGGACTGCTTGGCCTGGGCCTCGATGCCCTCGGGCAGCTTACCGGTCGCGGGATCGATGCCCAGCTGGCCGGACAGGAACACCATGTTGCCGGACTGGATACCGGGGGAATACGGGCCGATGGCTGCGGGCGCGTTATCGGAAGACACGACGGTCTTGCTCATGTTTTTCTCCTTACGATCAAATAGAGAGCGTGAGCGCGGCGTTCGCACCGGGAGGCACAGTTCGGTCTGAACACCGCGCTTGATTGGGATAGTAGGGGATGATTTCGCCCGCTGCAAGATAATTATCAGAATGCGAGAATATTTTATCGCCCAACGGTTTCCCAGAACCGCTGAACGGTTCTCCACCGGGTCAGCCAGCCCAGGCTACTGAAGACTTTGTCCTGCTTAGACTGCGGGCATCGCCCATCGCGACGGCGCCACTATACTTTTGGGTATCTGAGCATTTTGAAAGGCAGGATATGACCGCAACCGCCAGCCGAACCACCAACCGCAGGCCCGAGCTTCTGGCCCCCGCCGGAGGCCCGGAGCCCTTTGCCGCCGCGCTCGCCGCCGGGGCAGACGCCATCTACTGCGGCATGGGCAGCTTCAACGCCCGCCGCAAGGCCACCAACTTTACCGATGAGGCCTTTGAGCAGGCCTGCCGCGCCGCGCACCTGGCCGGCTCGCGCGTCTACGTCACGGTCAACATCGTCATCAAGCAGTCCGAGATGGGCGATGCACTGCAGCTCATCCACCGCTGCTCCACGCTGGGCGCCGACGCCTTTATCATCCAGGACTGGGGCCTGTTCTTTGAGGTCAAGCGCACCATGCCCGGCATCGAGACCCATATCTCGACCCAGGCGAACATCCACGATGACCGCGGAACCATCTGGTGCCGCGAGCAGGGCGCCGACCGCGTGACCCTCTCGCGCGAGCTTTCCATCGACGAGATCGCTGCCATCCACGACGCCGCGCCCGACGTTGACCTGGAGGTCTTTAGCCACGGCGCCATCTGCTTTTGCTACTCGGGCCTGTGCCTGCTCTCGAGCTTTGCCATGGCGGGCCGCTCGGCCAACCGCGGCATGTGCGCTCAGCCCTGCCGTCTGCCCTACGAGCTGATCGACGAGAACGGCCACTCGCTCTCCCCTGCCGGTCGCGAGCGCGCGCTATGCCCGCGCGATACCAACACTTCACAGCTTGTTCGCCGCCTGTATGACGCCGGCGCCGCATCGCTCAAGCTCGAGGGCCGCATGAAGGCGCCCGATTACGTGTACTCCATCGTCGATGTGTATCGTCATCAGATCGATGACATGCTGGCCGGGGCCGTCGTAGATAAGGACGAGGACGCCGCTCGCCAGCGCCAACTCAAGCGCTGCTTTAACCGCGACTTTACGCACGCCTATCAGGACGGCACCTCGGGCGACGAGATGATGAGCTACGAGCGCTCCAACAACCGCGGCCAGATCGTGGGCACGGTGCTGGGCAGCCGTCTGGCCAACCGCGACGTGCGCGGGCTCAAACCCGACGACCGTCGTCGCCGCGCCGCCATCGCCCGCATTGAGCTGTTTGAGCCTGTAGGCAAGGGCGACCTGTTGGAGCTTCGTCACGACGATGAGTTCGACCAATTCCTGACCACCATCGCTACCGATGATGCCGCCGCCGGCGACATCATCGAGTGCCGCGTGCCCCGCAGCATGCCCGAGGGCTGCCGCGTGCGTGTGATTCGCAGTCAGCGCGCCATTGACGCTGCCGGCGCCGCGCTCAAGCGCGACGTGCTGCGCCGCCGCGCCGTAGACGTGTCCGTCGCGGCGCGCCTAGGCGAGCCGTTTACCGTCACGCTCACCTGCTGCGACGACCCCACGCTCACCGCCACCGCCACCGGCTTTACCGTCGAGGCCGCCAAGACCCGCGCCGTCGAGGCATCCGATCTGGTGGAGCATGTGGGCCGCATGGGCTCCTCTCCCTTTGAGGCCGCGAGCTTTGACGTGGCGCTCGATGAGGGCTGTGGCATGGGCTTCTCCGCTGTGCACAAGGTGCGCGCCGCCGCTTGCAAGGCGCTCGAGGAGGCCATTTTGGCGCCGTATGACGAGCGCGCCCACACGCTCGAGCTGCCGGCGATTGTCACCAGTGATTCCCGCCCCGCGCCCGAGCACTACCGCGATGAGCCGCAGATCTGCGCCACCGTCACCTCGCTCGAGGCCGCCGAGGCAGCGCGCGCGGAGGGAGCCGCGCGCATCTATATGACCACCGACGCGCTCGATGCGGCCGGGCTCTCCCCCGCCGATGCGTTTGAGCAGGGTATTGTCCCCGTGCTCGATGAGGTCTGCCGCGCCGTCGACCACGCGCGCGTCGACCCGTGGGTCGTTGCCGGTGCCACGGTCGCTATTGGCAACATCTCTGAGCTTGCCCTGGCCGCCCAGGTTGGTGCCACGGCCGAGATTCGCTCTTGCCTGCCCGTGCACAACACGCCTTGCATGGAGGCACTCGCCGAGCGCGGAGCCGGGGCGTTTTGGCTCTCGCCCGAGATCACGCTCGACGAGATTATCTCGCTTGGTACCTCCGCGCCCGCGGCCCTGGGCATCACCGTTTTCGGCCGCCCGCGCGTTATGACGAGCGAGCACTGCATCCTGCAGGTGGCCAATGGCTGCATCCACGATTGTGCCAACTGCCGTCTGCGCGCCCGCAAGCTGTCGCTCAAGAATATCGACGGCAAGGTCATGCCGGTGCGTACCGACATCCACGGCCGCTCGCGCCTGTACGACGCCTACCCCATCGACCTCACACCGCAGGTTCCACAGCTGCTCGACGCCGGCGTGCGCCGTCTCATGGTCGACGGAACCCTGCTCGAGGCCGATGAGATTGGCCGCGCCGTCGCACGCGTCCGTCGAGCCGTCGAGGCCGCGCAGGCCGGCCGTAAGCCCACCGCCCGCCTGCGCGGCGCCACTTCGGGCTGCATGTTTGTGGGAATTAGCTAACCGAAAGGCTTACACGTGAACGAAGAACCCCAAGTCCTCTACTGCGACGCCTGGCTCATGGCCATCGATAAGCCCGCCAGCATGATCGTCCACGGCGACGGCACAGGCGAGCGCACGCTTACCGACTATGCCAGCGACCTTTTGCTGGCGATGGGCGACGGCTTTGCCGCGACCGACATGCAGCCGCTCAATCGCCTGGACCGCGACACCACCGGCGTGGTGTTGTTCTCGCTCGACAAGCAGACGCAGCCCGCCTTTGACCAGATGGTCATCGACCACGCCTTCGAAAAGCACTATCTGGCGCTCGCCGAGGGCAAGATCGACTGGAACGAAAAGCTCATCGACAAGCCCATCGCCCGCGACCGCCACGATAGCCGCAAGATGCGCGTCGGCGCCAGCGGCAAGCCGTCGCAGACGCGCGTCAAGGTGCTCAAGCGCCTTAAGAGCCGCCGAGGCCTGCCCACCCGTTCGTATATCGATGTTGAGCTGCTCACGGGCCGCAAACACCAGATCCGCGTGCACCTGGCAAGCGAGCGCCATCCCCTGGTTGGCGACGACCTGTACGGAACGCCGCGCCCCTGTGGCCTCATGCTCCACGCCCACAGCGTATCCTTTACCCATCCCGTAACCGGCGAGCACATCTACATCGAAGCCCCCTGCCCCTGGGAGCCCTAAAATCTGCCAAAAAGGGACAGGTTTATTTTGGCAGGTTTTATCTGGGCAAACGTCAAGCCGCCACGATGGCTCAGCCGCAGCCCCAAAACATCTCGATCTGTAACAGTTAGAACCCATTTTCCGGTCTATCTGTTACAGATCGAGACATTCAAATCCCCCTCAAGGGAAAATCTCGATCTGTAACAATAACTCGGCAAAATCGGTCCCAGATGTTACAGATTGAGACAAAGGGATGGTGCGGTTCGGAAGTATCTCAATCTGTAACATCTAACCCACTTTTAACGGTCCAGTTGTTACAGACTTAGACAAACCGGCGGACAACGAAAGCGGCAACGCCTGTGATGGACGTTGCCGCTTTTCTATTGAGAAAACTACTCGGTTTTCGTTACGAACCACCACAATGGGGACAGGCACCTTTGTGATGGTTTTGGCCTTGTCCCGTCGCTAGACCGTGATGACGTTGTCCATTGCCCGATACTTGGCGGGCACCTCGCCCGCGGTAATAATCGTTGCGTCGCGAAAATCTGCGAACTTGACGGGCGCCACCATGCCAAATTTACTGGCGTCCGAGATTACAAAGCGCTTGGCCGTATGGCGCATCGAGATGCGCTTTACTTGCGCTTCCTCGATATCGGGCGCCGTGAAGCCCTGCTCGGCGGCAATGCCGTTAGAACCCCAAAAGCCACAGTTGAAGTTGTAGCGGTCTAAGGTTGCCAAGGCATCGGGGCCAACGAGCGCTTCGGTCTCGGGCTTGAGCTCGCCGCCTAGTACCACGGTACGCATGCCGCGCAAAGCGAGGTGCTGAGCATGGAGCACGGAATCGGTCACATAGGTGACATCTTCAAGGTGTGGAAGATGCTCGATGAGCTTGAGCGTCGTCGAACCCGAGTCGATGTATACAAAGCTCTCGGGCTCCACCAGCGCCGCGGCACGGGCGCAGATACGCTCCTTGTCGTCGTTATGGAGGTCGCTGCGCTCATTGAGCGTTAGGTCGCGCGTCACGTGTGCGCGCTCAAGACTCGTCGCTCCACCGTGGACCTTGGCGATACGGTGTGCTCGATCGAGCGTCTGCAGATCGCGCCGAATGGTAGACGCCGTTACGCCCAGGGTATCGGCAAGCTCTTGCACAGTAACCGAGCCAGCCTGCTGGACCATCGACACGATCGCGTTGAGCCTATCCTCCGCAAGCATCGCTTACTCCTCCTCGGGGTACACGACTCCCCAGTCGGCGCGGAGCTTGGTCATAAGCTCCATAACATCAGAAGCATAATCCAGAAGCTCGCGCTTCGAATCATCGCCGGCAACGGCCTTCTCCAGGTCGGCCATCTCGTAGCACAGGGCGTAAGCCTCGGTGCCGGTGTGGACCTCCTCACGGTGCCCGTCCGCAGTCCACACGATGGTCGCGTGATCGGCGCGGGGATACTCGTTGACCTCGATATAGCACTTGTCAAAGCTGATGACCGAGCGCTTGGGTTGCTTGGAGTGGAGCGTAAGGCTCACCACGCCCAGCTGCTGCTCGGCATTACGGCAGACGATGCCGCCCGCAACGTCAACGCCGGTCTCGCAGGTGTTGCCGAGCGAAACGACCTCAACAGGCTGGCTTGCCATAAAGAGGCGCATGACGGACAGGGCATACACGCCAATATCGAGCATGGCACCGCCAGCAAGGTTGCGATTGTAGAAACGGTTGGTCAGGTCGCCGTATTCCTTGTAGCTGCCAAAGTTGAGCTGAGCGAGGTTCATGCGGCCAAACTCGCCGGCATCCATGCGGCGACGCAGCTCCCGATACAAGGGCATGTGGAGCACCGTGGTGGCGTCCATAAGGACCACGTTATGCTCGTCGGCAATGGCACGCGCTTCGTCGAGCTCGGCGGAGTTGAGGGTGATGGCCTTTTCGCAAAGCACGTGCTTGCCAGCTGCCAGAGCGGCGCGCAGGTAGGTGATATGCGTGTTATGCGGCGTGGTGATATAAACGGCGTCGATGTCGGGATCGGCGTAGAGGTCCTCAACCGTCTCGTACACCTTCTCGACGCCATACTGCTCGGCAAAAGCCTGGGCCTTGGACAGCGTGCGGTTGGCGACGCCCGCAAGCTTGCGACCGGCAAGGGCGAGAGACTGGGCCATCTGATTGGCGATAACGCCGCAGCCGATCACAGCCCAACGAAGCTCGGGAGCTGTAAAGATGTCGTTAGGGAACGGCTGATCCTGGACCGAGGCAAACGCCGCCTTAGCGGCTGCTTCGGCGTCGAGCGGAGCCTGTTTGGAATCTGTCATCATGTGCCTCCTGAGTTATCGGAAGTTCTTCATTTCCAACAGCCTTATATTCGCACAAATTTGCGCGTATTTGCTTGCATTTGCATGTTTATTTGTTTATCGGTTATTATTAAACCATAATTAGCAGATATTTGCGCGGCTATGCGCATTATCGCGCAAGACTCTGTGCGTAAATACGCATGCATCGATCGTTATGATGCAGAAAAAGGCGTAACAACAAAACCCCTAAAGGCAAAGCAGGCTGTCTTACTCTGCCCCCTAGGGGCATCAGACATCAAAAGATCATCCCTAACTGCCGGCACATAGGGACTGTCCCAGGCTGCCGGAACCTGGGGGCGTTCCCCGTACGACGCTTTCGTGGCAAGACTTTCCCCATCAACTAGCCGTTTAAGAACGTCCCCAACGACTAGTCATTTATGTCTGTCCCCAATGAGTAGCCACTCATTTAAGTCTGTCCCCAATGAGTAGGGATAGAAAAAGGCCCGGGTGCCGTGGCATCCGGGCCTTTGCTAGCAACTTAGATGTTGCGGGCAGCTTAGAACTTGTGGCCGCACTTCTTGCAGACGCGCAGCTTGTTCTTGCCGTCCTTCTCGTGACCGACGCGGGTAACCTTACCGCACTCGGGGCAAACGAGATTGACGTTGGAGGCATCGATAGGAGCCTCCTGCGAAACGATGCCGCCCTGCTGGTTGGCAGCGTTGGGCTTGACGGCCTTCTTGACGACCGAAACGCCCTCGACAACGACCTTGTTCTCGGCGGGGAGAGCACGCAGGACAACGCCCTGCTTGCCGCGATCCTTACCAGAGAGAACCTGGACCTTATCGCCCTTCTTGATATACATATATCTCCCCTAACTACAGGGTCTCGGGAGCGAGCGAGACGATCTTCATGTACTTCTTGTCACGAAGCTCGCGAGCGACGGGCCCGAAGATACGGGTGCCGACGGGCGAACCATCGTTGTTGATGACAACGCAGGCGTTATCATCAAAGCGAATGTAGGAGCCATCCTTGCGGCGGATCTCCTTAACGGTGCGAACGACGACGCAACGGACAACGTCCTTCTTCTTGACGTTGGCGCCAGGGGTAGCCTCCTGGACAGCACCGATGAACACATCGCCGATGCCTGCATAACGACGCTTGGAACCGCCAAGCACCTTGATGCAGCGAATCTTGCGAGCGCCGGAGTTGTCGGCGACGTTCAGCATGGTTTGCATCTGAATCATGGTAGATGTTCCTCCGAACTAAGAACCGAAGAGAGGTGCGCAGCCTTTATGCGGCCCGTGGTATGCAAGCCAGGCATACGCACATCTTCGGAAACGTACAAGTCGTAAGAGCGACTGCTTATTTAGCGCGCTCGACGACCTCGATGAGGCGCCAACGCTTCATCTTGGACATAGGACGGGTCTCCATAACGCGGACGGTATCGCCCACGCCAGCCGTGCACTCCTCGTCGTGAGCGTGCAGCTTCTTGGAGCTGGTCATCATCTTGCCGTACTTGGGGTGACGCTTGCGCTCGGTGATGGTGACAACGATGGTCTTGGCACCGGAGACGGAGGTAACGACACCCGTACGGACCTTACGCGAGTTACGCGAATCAGTCATGTTCTCTCCTTAGGTCCTACTCGGCGACAGCGGACTTCTCCGCTGCGATCTCGCGGGCGCGCTGCTCCGTGAGGACGCGAGCGATGTCCTTCTTCACGGTGTTGACGCGAGCGGTGTTGTCCAGCTGGCTGGTGGCCATCTGGAAACGAAGGTTAAAGAGCTCGGCGCGCATTTCCTTCAGCTTCTCAACGAGCTGAGCGTCCGAGAGCTCACGAATCTCTGCGGGCTTCATTAGTTCTCCTCCTCGGCCGTCTCTGTAGCGGCAGGCTTAGCGACGATCTTGGTCTTGATGGGGAGCTTGTGCTGCGCCAGACGCAGAGCCTCGCGAGCGACCTCCTCGGGCACGCCCTTGACCTCGAACATGATGCGGCCGGGCTTGACGACGGCCACCCACTCCTCGGGGTTACCCTTACCAGAACCCATGCGAGTCTCGGCAGGCTTCTTGGTGATGGGCTTATCGGGGAAGATCGTGATGTAGACACGACCGCCACGCTTCATGTAGCGGGTCATGGCAATACGAGCGGCCTCGATCTGACGGTTGGTGATCCAATGGGCCTCGAGAGCCTGGATACCAAACTCGCCGAAATGCAGCTCGGTATTACCCTTGGCCTGGCCCTTCATGGAGCCACGCTGCACCTTGCGGTGAAGAATACGCTTAGGGGCAAGCACTACTGACCCCTCCTCTCGGAGTTACGACGACGAGGACGGGAAGAGCCCTCGAGTGCAGGGTTGGGAACAGGCTGGCCCGGGAGCTTCTCGCCCAGGTAGATCCAGACCTTCACGCCGCAGGCACCCATGGTGGTGCTGGCGACAGCCGTGCCGTAGTCGATCTTGGCACGGAGGGTGTGCAGAGGCACGCGACCCTCACGGTACCACTCACGACGGCCCATCTCGGCACCGCCGAGACGACCGGAGCACTGGATACGGATGCCCTTGGCGCCGGCCTTGCGGGCGGACTGGACAGCCTTGCGCATGGCGCGACGGAAGGCAACGCGGCCCTCGAGCTGCTCAGCGATAGACTGAGCAACGAGGTTGGCGTCGAGCTCGGGGCGCTTGATCTCGACAACGTCGACGGAGAGCTGGCCCTTGGAGACGCCAGCGACCTTCTCGAGCTCGGTGCGGAGGGTATCGATCTCGGCACCCTTCTTACCGATGACAACGCCGGGGCGAGCGGTGAAGATGATGACCTTCACCTTGTCGCCAGCGCGCTCGATCTCGACGCGGGAGACAGCTGCGCGGGAGAGACGCTTCTCGAGGTACTTGCGGATCTCGAGATCGTTACCGAGGGTCTTAGCGTAATCCTTCTCTGCGAACCAGCGGGAGCGCCAGTTCTCGGTGATGCCAAGACGGAAGCCGGTGGGGTAGACTTTCTGACCCATACAGCTTTACGCCTCCTTTCGAGGAGCAACGACGACGGTGATGTGGGAAGTACGCTTCAGAATGCGGGAAGCGGAACCCTTGGCGCGGGGACGGATGCGCTTAAGCGTCGGACCCTCGTCAACATAGGCAGCAGCGACAACCAGGTTGTCGGCACGCAGACCGTTGTTGTTCTCGGCGTTCGCAACGGCGGAACGGAGAACCTTCTCGACATCCACGGCGACGGCGCGGTCGCAGAAGTGGAGGATGTCGAAGGCCTGAGCGACAGGCTTGCGGCGGATCAGATCGACCACCAGGCGGGCCTTGCTGGGGGAAACACGCACGTACTTAGCGACGGCGCGAACCTCGGTGGCCTCAGTTTCAATAGACTTAGTTGCCATTTACGGTTAACCCCCTATTTGGCCTTGTGGCCACGGAACGTACGAGTCGGCGCAAACTCGCCGAGCTTGTGACCAACCATGGACTCGGTAACATACACGGGCACATGCTTGCGGCCGTCGTGGACGGCGATGGTGTGACCAACCATCTCGGGGAAGATGGTGGACGCGCGGGACCAGGTCTTCACGACGTCCTTCTTGCCAGCCTCGTTCATCGCGGTGATACGCGAGAGAAGGCGAGTCTCCACGAACGGGCCCTTTTTGAGACTTCTGCTCATAAGTGCTTTCTCCTAAAACTCGGTATCCGAAATTACTTCTTACGGCGACGAATGATGTGCTGGTTCGAGACCTTCTTCTTCTTGCGCGTACGAAGGCCCTTCGTCGGCTTACCCCAGGGGGTAACAGAGGGACGACCAGAGGTGTGGTTCTTGCCCTCGCCACCGCCGTGCGGGTGGTCGACAGGGTTCATGACGGTACCGCGGACGGTCGGGCGCACGTTCATGTGACGCTTACGGCCGGCCTTGCCGATGACGATGTTGGCGTGATCGGCGTTGCCGACCTCACCGACGGTGGCGCGGCAGGTAACGAGGATGCGGCGCATCTCGGAGGAAGGCATACGGACGATGGCGTACTTGCCCTCCTTACCCATCAGCTGGCAGGAGTTACCGGCGGAACGGGCGATAGCGGCGCCCTTGCCCGGCTGGAACTCGACGGCGTGGATGAGCGTACCGACGGGGATGTCGGCGAGGGGCAGAGCGTTGCCCGGCTTGATGTCGGCGTCAGAACCGGACATGACGGTCTGACCGACCTCGAGGCCCTTGGGGGCCAGGATGTAGCGCTTCTCACCGTCAGCATAGTGCAGCAGAGCGATGCGAGCGGAACGGTTCGGATCGTACTCGATCGTGGCAACCTTGGCGGGCACGCCGTCCTTGTTGCGCTTGAAGTCGATCACGCGGTAACGACGCTTCACGCCGCCGCCCTGGTGGCGGGTGGTGATGCGGCCGTTGTTGTTACGACCGGCCTTCTTGGGCAGGGGCTCGAGAAGAGACTTCTCGGGCTTGGTGCAGGTGATCTCGGAGAAGTCGGAGATCGTCTGCCAACGCCTACCAGCGGAGGTCGGCTTAAGGTGCTTTACAGCCATTACAATCCCTTTCAATAGGTATCCGTTAGCCATCGCAGACAGGGATTCGAGGTTCTGCCTCGGGTGCGATGACACCGGACGTATACACGGTTCCGGGCGTGTCCATTTTATACGCCCAAAACCTTGAGCTCTCGCCTCCCCTATTTGGGAGGCATGAGCTCACTCAACAGCAGCGAGTCTTAGGCCTGGTTGCCAAAGACCTCGATGGTGTCGCCCTCGGCCAGCGTAACGATGGCCTTCTTCCAAGAACGGGTCTTGCCGGCGACATAGCGCACGCGCTTGGTCTTGGGCTTGACCGTCAGGGTGTTCACGCGAACGACCTTGACGCCGAAGATCTCCTCGACAGCGTCCTTGATCTGATACTTGTTAGCATCCTTGGCGACCTCGAACGTGTACTTGTTCTGCTCCATGCCGGAGAAGGAACGCTCGGACACGATCGGACGAATGATGATCTCGTGGGCGGTCATTTATGCAAGCACCTCCCCGAAGTGAGCGGCGATGTCGGCGGGCATCAGCACAGCGTTGTTGTTGACGAGATCATAGGTGTTGGCCTCGTCGGCAGTGATGATGAACGTCTTGGGAATGTTGCGGAACGACAGGTAGGCGTTGACGTCCTCATCGCGAACGATGATGGTCAGACGCTTGCCCTCAAGGCCAAGAGCCTTGAGCATGGCAACGGCAGCCTTGGTGGAAGGCTTCTCGAAGCCGTAGTCGTCGACGAGCACGAGCTCGCCATCGGCCAGCTTGGCGGACAGCGCAGAGCGCATAGCCAGCTTGACCTCCTTGTTGTTCATACGCTTAGCGTAGGAACGGGGCTTGGGGGCGAAGACAACGCCACCGTGACGCCACTGGGCAGCACGGATGGAACCCTGGCGGGCACGACCGGTGCCCTTCTGACGCCAAGGCTTCTTGCCGCCACCGGAAACCTCAGAGCGGCCCTTAGCGGACTGGGTGCCCTGACGCCAAGAGGCCATCTGGCACTTGACGATGTGGTGCATAACGTGGATGTTCGGCTCGATGCCGTACACCTCAGCGGCGAGCTCGGCCTCGGCGACCTTCTTGCCCTCGCTGTTCTTTACTTCAAACTTTGCCATTTAAGTGTTCTCCTTGGTATGACGCTGGGCTAAATGGGCTGGGCCCTTAGGCCATACGGATGGCGACGAGACCATTCTTGGCACCCGGGACAGCGCCCTTGACCAAGATGAGGTTCTGCTCGGCATCGATGCGGACAACGGAAAGGTTCTTGACGGTAACGCGCTCGTTACCCATGTGGCCGGCCATCTTGACGCCCTTGAGGACGCGCGCAGGATAGGCGCACTGACCGATAGAACCGGGGTGACGCTGGAAGTGAGAACCATGCGTCATAGGACCGCGGCGCTGACCCCAGCGCTTGATGCGACCCTGGAAGCCCTTACCCTTGGAGGTACCGATGACGTCGACCTTCTCGACATCAGCGAAATCAGCGACGGTGACGACCTCGCCGACCTTGTGCTCCTCGCCGTTCTCGACGCGGACCTCACGAAGGAAGCGGACAGGCTCGACGCCGGCCTTGGCGAAGTGACCAGCCATGGGCTTGTTCACGTTCTTGGCCTTGATGTCGCCGAAACCGATCTGGACGGCGTCATAGCCGTCGGTTGCCTGAGTTTTAACCTGCGAGACAGCGCAGGGGCCAGCCTGGATGACCGTGACGGGAACGACGTTGTCGTTCTCGTCCCAAACCTGGGTCATGCCAATCTTGCGGCCGAGAATCATGCTGATCAAGATATGATCCCAACTCTCGCGTGGTCTTGGGACAATGCGTACACCACCGAGCGTACGCCCCTAGAGGACCACTACTTACACGACGTGCTCCCCAGCCTTGTATTGCGTCCGGACTACCTGACAACCCTATTAAGCAGGCATTTTGTCCAGCCAGAATACTCCCCTGGTTTCACACAGCTGTTTAGTATACACGGCTGCGGGCGTATCCATCGAGATTCATATTTCACTCACATTGTTTACGCAGGTAAAGTGCGTGAAGTCGCCTGGGCTTGGCAGAGGGGCGGCGAAATATATTAAGTTTGCTGCTCTACAGTCCTGCGCAAGACGGAAAGCACATTAAGTGCTTTCCTTTGCGTGCGGAACTCGCGACAAACTTAATATATTTCGCCGCCCCTCTGCCAAGCTCGGGAGACGCCACGTTGATGTCTGCTAAACCTTGCTCGCTCAGGCTAATGACATTGTTGGGGATCCACAATTTGCTGCAAGGTGAACTTGCATTGGGGCGTATCGTCCTCTTCTCGCGCATCGTCGAAATCGAAGATCATGATGGCGCAGTTGGGGAGTTTTGCTGGGAGCTCGAAACCCTCTGGGGCTGCAGCCTTGATGAATTGGCGGCTGGCGCTGCCGTGGCTTACTGCTAGAAGGGTTTCGATGCCCTCGGCGCCCATGATATTGGTGAGAGTGTCTACCATGCGTTCTTGCAGCGCGCGGCTTCCTTCTCCTCCGAAGGGGACCAAATCCTCGCCCGGATCCCAAACGTCGGTAGGCAATGCGTCGTGCGGGCCTTCCTCGAAGGTCCCATAGCCGCGCTCGATGATGCCTTCGCAGGGCTCGACAGTAGCATCCGGACCGAGGATCTCGCATGCGACGAGACTTGCCGTGTCCATGGCTCGGCCTAAAGGCGATGAGACCACTTTGTCGGGGACGACGCCGTGGGCTTTGAGCCATTCGGCTGCCGCTTGGGCCTGTTGACGGCCCAAATCGGTAAGCGGTGAATCACAGCGACCCTGGACGAGCTTTTTGACGTTGAATTCCGTCTGGCCGTGGCGGAGCAGATACAGCCTCTTCATATTCTCCCCTTCTGTATAACGTGCTTTGCCGGCGCAGACCTACTCGTGGGTATGCCCTACGTAGTCATCGTCGATCGTAATCTTGGCAATCGACTTGGGATATTCCGATTCGACCCTCTGGGCCAACGCGTGCTTGAGCTCATCGGCCCCCATGCCCAAATCCGAGGGACGCACACAGTCAAAGATCACGTTGGTGTGCGTAGGACCCGGCACACAGCGCAGGTCATGAATCGAAAGGCGGCTATCGATCTGTTGGGCCATGGCGTGAATGCGCAAGCGCATGCTCGCCACCTTGGGGTCATCGGTCACGATGGGATCGTAGTGAAGCGTGACAATCATGTCGTCTTCGTCCCTAAATGCCTGTTCAATATTGTCGAGCGTGTCATGACTTTCCAGCGGGCTGGCCTCGGCCGCCATCTCGGCGTGAGCGCTTGCGAACTTCCTGCCCGGACCGTAGTCGTGAACCATTAGGTCATGAACGCCCAAAACGCCAGGGTAGCTCATGATCTTGCCGCGAATATGTTCGACCAGCTTGGGATCGGGCGCCTGACCCAAAAGCGGGCTCACCGTATCCTGGATGAGCTCAAAACCGCTCCAGCCAATATAGGCGCCAACGGCAAGGCCGACCCAAGCATCAAGATTGATATGCGTCACCTGCGAAACAATTGCGCACGCTAACACGGCGCCTGTGGCAAGGACATCGTTCTTGGAATCCTGCGCGGTCGCATGCAGCGTCTCAGACTCAATACGGTCACCGAGCTTTTGGTTGAGGGCCGCCATCCACAGTTTAACAACCATCGAAAGCGCCAAGACTGCCACCAGGGCAAGCGAGAACTCGACGGGTTCGGGGTGGACGATACGCTCAAACGAGGACTTCACCAGTTCGAGGCCGATGAGCAGCACAAGCGCCGCCACGACCAGACCCGAGAGATACTCGTAGCGGCCATGGCCGTAAGGGTGCTCGGGGTCCGCCGGCTTGCCCGCCAGCTTAAAGCCAAGCACGCTCACGATGTTTGAGCTGGCATCGGACAGGTTGTTCATGGCGTCCGCCACAATCGAAACCGATCCCGACAGCACGCCAATTGCACCCTTCGCAGCGCATAGTGCCACATTAGCGAGAATACACACCACGCCCGCCAACGTGCCCACGCGCGCACGGTCGCCCTGCGCACGACGAACGATCCACTCGACCATCTATATCTGCCCCCAACAGTTTTACTCATACACCCGTTTGTCGAATAGCTCAGTAGTGTAGACCCTTTACCCCATCGATACAAAAAAGGCCGCAACCCTTAGGGCTGCGGCCTAACAAATCGCACTATCGAGCAAAAAGCTTAGAGCTTGATGTCGATGTCGACGCCAGCGGGGAGGTCGAGACGCATGAGCGAATCAACGGTGCCCGAGGTGGGGTCGAGGATGTCGATGAGGCGCTTGTGGGTGCGCATCTCGAACTGCTCGCGGGAGTCCTTGTCCTTGTGCGGCGAGCGGATGACCGTGTACAGGTTGCGCTCGGTGGGCAGGGGAACAGGACCGGAAACGCGAGCGCCGGTCTTCTGAGCGGTCTCGACAATGAGCTTCGCGGACTGATCGACGACCTCGTGATCATAGCCCTTGAGGCGAATGCGGATCTTCTGGGTAGCCAACTTAAACCTCCAAAGAGTGCGAGAGATGTTCTCGCGGATTACGTAACAGGGAGCTCGAACTTAGGCGTTCTTGCTCATGACCTCGTCCACGATGGACTTGGGCGCAGGCTCATAAGAGTCGAACTGCATCGTGTAGGATGCACGGCCCTGGGTCTGGGAGCGAAGGTCGGTAGCGTAACCGAACATCTCGCCCAGCGGCACCTTGGCACGGATGAGCTTGGTGTTCTTGCGATCCTCCATGCCCTCGATCTTGCCGCGGCGACCGGAGAGGTTGCCCATAACGTCGCCCATGTACTGCTCGGGGGTCTCGACCTCGACAGCCATGATCGGCTCGAGCAGCTGCGGATCGGACTTCTTGAGGGCGTCCTTGATAGCCATGGAACCGGCGATCTTGAAGGCGGCCTCGGAGGAGTCGACCTCGTGGTAAGAACCGTCGAACAGGGTGACCTTAACGTCGAGGACCGGGAAGCCGGCGATAACACCGGTGTTCAGGGCCTCCTGGATGCCCTTGTCGATGGACGGGATGTACTCCTTGGGCACGACGCCGCCGACGATAGCGTTGACGAACTCGTAGCCGAAGCCCTCCTCCATCTTCTCGAGCTTGATGACGGCGTGGCCGTACTGACCGCGACCGCCGGACTGACGGACGAACTTGCCCTCAGCCCTCTCGACGTCGTGACCAGCGGTCTCGCGGTAGGCAACCTGGGGCTTACCGACGTTAGCGTCAACCTTGAACTCACGGAGCAGACGGTCAACGATGATCTCGAGGTGCAGCTCGCCCATGCCGGCGATGATGGTCTGGCCGGTCTCGTGGTTGGTGGACACCGTGAAGGTCGGGTCCTCCTCGGCGAGCTTGGTCAGAGCCAGGGACATCTTGTCCTGCTCGGCCTTGGTCTTGGGCTCGATGGCAACGTCGATAACGGGCTTGGCGAACTCGATCTTCTCGAGGACGATCTCCTTGCCCTCGGCGCACAGGGTGTCACCGGTGGTGGAGTTCTTGAAGCCAACGCAGGCGACGATGTCGCCGGCGCAAGCATCGTCACGGTCGATACGCTCGGCGGCGTTCATCTCGAGGATGCGGCCGAGGCGCTCGCGCTGACCGTTGGAGGCGTTGACCACGTAGGAGCCGGACTCGGCGCGACCGGAGTAAACGCGGACGTAGGTGAGCTTACCGACGAACGGGTCGGTCATGATCTTGAAGACCAGGCCGGAGAAGGGCTCGTCGAAGGAGGGATGACGCACAATCTCCTCGCCGGTTTCCGGATCGGTACCGGTGACGGCCTCAACGTCGAGCGGGCTGGGCAGGTAGTCGACGACAGCGTCGAGCAGCTCCTGAACGCCCTTGTTCTTGTAGGCGGAGCCCACAAAGACGAGGTTGAGCTCGTTGGCCAGAACGCCCTTGCGCAGAGCAGCCTTGAGCTCCTCGACGGTGAAGTCCTCCTCCATGAGGATCTTCTCCATGAGCTCGTCGTCAAAGCTGGCAGCGGCGTCAAGGAGCTCCTCGCGCTTGGTGGCAGCGATGTCGGCGAACTCAGCCGGGATCTCGTCCATCGGCTCGGGGTAGGTCATGCCCTTCTCGTCGGCCTTGAAGTCCCATGCAGTCATGGTGACCAGGTCGATGACGCCCCAGAAGTTGTCCTCGGCGCCCATCGGGACCTGAGCGGCCACGGCGTTGGCGTCGAGACGATCCTTCATGGTCTCGATAGCGTTGAAGAAGTCAGCGCCCACGCGGTCATACTTGTTGATGAAGGCGATGCGGGGAACGTTGAAGGTAGAAGCCTGACGCCAAACGGTCTCAGACTGGGGCTGGACGCCGGCAACGGCGTCGAAGACGGCGACAGCGCCATCGAGGACGCGCAGGCAGCGCTCGACCTCGGCGGTGAAGTCAACGTGGCCCGGGGTGTCGATGATCTGGATGCGGTAGTCCTTACCGTCCTTGTTCCAGAAGCACGTGGTAGCAGCGGAGGTAATGGTTACGCCGCGCTCCTGCTCCTGAACCATCCAGTCCATGGTGGCAGCGCCCTCATGGACCTCACCGATCTTGTGGGTCTTACCGGTGTAGTAAAGAATACGCTCGGTCGTGGTGGTCTTACCGGCATCGATGTGGGCCATGATGCCGATGTTACGGGTATCGGAAAGCTTGTGCTTAGCCTTAGCCATGTTAGTTCCTTACCTTAACTTACCAACGATAGTGAGAGAACGCGCGGTTGGCCTCGGCCATCTTGAAGACGTCCTCACGCTTCTTGACGGAAGCGCCCAGGCCGTTGGAAGCGTCCAGAATCTCGTTTGCGAGACGCTCAGCCATGGTCTTCTCCTTGCGAGCGCGGGAGAAGTTGACGATCCAGCGGATGCCCAGAGCGGTGGAACGACGGGAGTTGACCTCCATCGGGACCTGATAGGTAGCGCCACCGACACGCTTGGGCTTAACCTCGAGCGTGGGCTTGACGTTGTCCATAGCCTTCTTGAAGGTAGCGAGAGCGTCGCCACCCTCGGACTTCTCGGCAACGATCTCGAAAGCGGTGTAAACGATGCGCTCAGCGGTGGCCTTCTTGCCGTCAAGAAGGACCTTGTTGATGAGCTGAGTCACCAGGCGGTTGTTGTAAACGGCGTCAGGCTGAACCTCACGACGATTAGCTGCTGCACGACGCGGCATGTGAAATCTCCTTAAGTGTCTACCGTGCGGCGCTTAGGCGGCACACGGCGAAAGTATCAAAACGTTATCTGGCTTATTTGGCCTTGGGGCGCTTAGCACCGTACTTGGAACGGGCCTGCATACGGTTCTGGACCGGAGCAGCATCGTAGGCGCCACGGATGACGTGATAACGGACACCAGGGAGGTCACGAACACGACCGCCGCGGACGAGCACGATGGAGTGCTCCTGCAGGTTGTGGCCCTCACCCGGAATGTAAGCAGTAACTTCGATGCCGTTGACGAGGCGAACACGGGCAACCTTACGAAGAGCCGAGTTCGGCTTCTTGGGGCTCGTGGTGAAGACGCGGGTGCACACGCCGCGCTTCTGGGAGTTGTGCTGCAGAGCAGCGTTCTTGGACTTCTTGGGCGCGGAACGACGGCCCTGGCGAACCAGCTGGTTAATAGTAGGCAAAGCGTACTCCTTCTCGAATGATTCCAGCTTTCTGTAAAGTGCAACGGCTTGAATCGAGGGGTCAGCATCCCCCTACGAAACACGCAGTTCGATAGGATACGTGCCGTTAGCTGTGTCGTCAACAGACCACGCCGCCGGGCGTATCCTAAAATAGCCACATTTCCGCAAAGCCTACACAAAAGGAATCCCCTCCTGTGCGCGAGGGCGGATTCCCGGGACGGGCGGCCCGGGGGTTAAGTTTGCTGCTCTACAGTCCTGGCTCGCACGGAGGCCACATTAAGTGGCCTCCGGCTCGTGCGGAACTCGCGACAAACTTAACCCCCGGGCCGCCCGTCCCGGGAATCCGACGTACTCGTCGGGGCAACGTTCCTCAACAAAAAAGACCCGCTTCCCTGTTGGGAAACGGGTCTTTGGAAGGGCGGTTAACGTACTGGGAAATTACTCCCCGTCGTTGTCCTTGGCCTCTTCGGCGTCGTCGGTGTCCACGAGCTGGTTGAGCAGCTCGTCGAGGGAAGCCATGTCCTCGTTGATGGCACCGTTGGCGGAAGCCTTCTTGTCGTCGATCGGGACGCCCAGGAGCTCCTCGTCGGCATCGGCGTGATGCGTCGGAGCGGAGGTGCCCAGCAGGATGTCGTCCGGACCGTCGGGGCTAAAGACCATCTGCAGCAGCTGCGAGAGGTCTTCCTCGTCGGCAACGTCGTCGTTGTTCTCGAGGATGTAGAGCAGGTCGTGGGCCTCGAGGCCGTCACGGAGCTCCTCGATCGCCTTGGCACCGATGCCATCGATGCGCAGCAGATCCTCCTCGGACTTGCCAACCAGGTCGCCGACCGTCTCGATGCCGACCTCACTGAACTTGTTGGTCCAGCGCTGCGACACGCCCAGGTCGTCGAACAGGTACAGGCGAGCCTTCTCGGCGGAGATGGTGTGGCCGTTGCGGGTGAACGAACCGTCGGCACCGCCAAACTCGTCGTAGCCGGCCCAGTCGAGCTGCTGTGGGAGCCGCTCGTCCAGGTCCTTGAGCTCCACGGGAGCCCACTCGGGCAGCGACTTGGCGTTGGGCGAAGCCGGACCATCGATGTCCACGTAGCCGTCGGCCGTGCGATACGTCAGCTTGGCGTTAGCGTACGGCTTGAGGCCGGTACCAGCCGGGATCTTCTTACCGACGATGACGTTGGACTTAAGGTCGAGCAGGTGGTCGACCTTGCCCTCAATAGCAGCCTCGGTAAGGACGCCGGCGGTACGGATGAACGAAGCGCTCGACAGCCAGGAGTCGATGTTGGACGCAACCTTGAGCGTACCCAAGATGACGGGCTCAGCCACGGGAGCCTGACCGCCCAGACGGGCAACGCGCTCGACCTCGTCGGCGAACTCGTAGCGGTCGACGTACTGACCAAGCAGGTACTTGGAGTCGCCGGGGTTGGTAATCTGAACGCGACGCAGCATCTGACGTGCGAGCACCTCGATGTGCTTGTCGTTCAGGTCGACGCCCTGGCTGGTGTAGACGTCCTTGACGCTCTCGACGAAGGTGTGCATCGTCGACTCGATGTCGGTCAGCTTGCGCAGGTTGCGGAAGTTGACGAAGCCCTTGGTGATCTGGTCGCCGGCGCGAACCTCGCAGCCGTCCTCGATCTCGGGCATAAAGCGCACCGAAGCGGGGACGCGACGCTCGTCGAGGACACGGGTGTGATCCTCGGAGTCGGTGAGCGTCAGCACGTACTCGGACTTCTCGGGCTTAATCGAGAGGTGGCCGGAGTACGGAGCCAGCTCGGCCTCGCGACCCAGGATCTTCTCGTTGACGTTGCCGACGATATCGAACATACGGCTGACCGTAGGCAGACCCTGCGTAATATCGTCGACGCCAGCGACGCCGCCGGAGTGAATGGTACGCATCGTAAGCTGCGTACCGGGCTCGCCGATGGACTGGGCGGCAATAATGCCGACTGCGGTACCGATGGCGACCGGACGACGGGTGGAAAGATCCCAGCCGTAGCACTTCTGGCACACGCCGTACTTGGAGCGGCAGGTGAGCAGCGCGCGAAGCTTGACCTTCTTAAGGCCCGCATCGACCATCTTCTGGATGTCGGCGACCTTCTCGATATAGCCGTCCTGCTCAAAGAGCACGGTGCCATCGGGAGCCACGACGTCCTCAATAAAGCAACGGCCGACAAGATCGGTGTTGAGGTCGGTGGTGCCGGGAATGATGAGGTTGTAGGTGACGCCCTCGTGCGTACCGCAATCCTCCTCGCGGACGATGACGTCCTGGGCCACGTCGACCAGACGACGGGTCAGGTAGCCAGAGTCCGAGGTGTGGGATGCGGTATCGACCAGGCCCTTACGGGCGCCGTAGGTCGAAATGAAGTACTCGAGCGGCAGCAGGCCCTCGCGGAAGTTCGCCTTAATGGGAAGGTCGATCGTCTCGCCGGACATATCTGCCATCAGGCCACGCATGCCGCCGAGCTGACGCAGCTGGGTCTTAGAACCACGGGCGCCGGAGTCGGCCATCATGTACAGCGGGTTCTCCTCGTCGAACATGTCGAGCATGAGCGCTGCGACCTTATCGGTACAAGCGGTCCACTCGTTAACGACTTCGATGTGGCGCTCCGTCTCGTTGATGAAGCCCTCCTCGAAGTACTCGTTGATCTGGTCGACGTTGGCCTGGGCGCGGTCGAGCAGCTCCTGCTTCTCGGCAGGGATGAGAGCGTCCCACACCGAGATGGTGAGGCCGGCGCGGGTAGCGTAGTGGAAGCCGGAGTACTTGATAGAGTCGAGGATCGGGCCTACCTTGGCCTCGGGGTAACGATCGCAGCAGTCGGCAACCAGCTTGGCCACATCGCCCTTGACCATCTTGTAGTTCATGAACTCGTAGTCTTCGGGCAGGCACTGGCGGTTGAAGATGATGCGGCCGATAGAAGTCTCGAAGCGTGCGGTCTTGTTACCGGTGACATCGTAGTCGACGAACTCGTTCTTGCCGTTCTTGACGCGGAAGATACGGGTGCCGTCCTCGTTGATGACGTTGGCGTTCTCGGCGGACACGCGGACCTGAATCTTGGCCTGCATATCGACCTCGGAGCGGCAGTCATAGGCGTGCAACGCGTCGTCGAAGCTCGAGAACACGTGGTTCTCGCCCGGCAGACCGTCGCGGACCTGGGTCAGGTAGTACACACCAATGATCATGTCCTGCGAGGGGATGTTGACCGGCTTGCCGGATGCCGGCGAGCGCAGGTTGTTCGCAGAGAGCATGAGCACGCGGGCCTCGGCCTGAGCCTGGCTGGACAGCGGCACGTGGACAGACATCTGGTCGCCGTCGAAGTCGGCGTTGAAGGGCGCGCAGACCAGCGGGTGCAGGTGGATAGCCTTGCCCTCGACCAGCACCGGCTCAAAGGCCTGGATGGACAGACGGTGCAGGGTCGGTGCACGGTTGAGCAGCACGACACGGCCGTCGATGACCTCTTCGAGGATGTCCCACACAAAGGTGGCACCGCGGTCGATAGCGCGCTTGGCGCCCTTGATGTTCTCGACCTTGCCAAGCTCGACCAGGCGCTTCATGACGAAGGGCTTGAAGAGCTCCAGCGCCATGGTCTTGGGCAGACCGCACTGGTGCAGCAGCAGCTTGGGGTCGGTAACGATAACCGAACGGCCAGAGTAGTCGACACGCTTGCCCAGCAGGTTCTGGCGGAAACGACCCTGCTTGCCCTTGAGGGCCTCGGCGAGCGACTTGAGCGGGCGACCACCACGGCCAGAGACCGGGCGCCCACGGCGGCCGTTGTCGAACAGGGCGTCCACGGACTCCTGGAGCATGCGCTTCTCGTTGTTCACGATGATCGCAGGGGCGTCCAGGTCGAGCAGGCGCTTGAGTCGGTTGTTACGGTTGATCACGCGACGATACAGGTCGTTGAGGTCGGACGCGGCGAAGCGGCCGCCGTCGAGCTGGACCATCGGGCGCAGATCGGGCGGAATGACCGGGATGACATCCAGAATCATGTTCGCGGGGCTGTTGCCGCCCTTCAGGAAGGCGTCAACGACCTCGAGGCGCTTGACGGCCTTCTCGCGCTTCTGCTTCTGGGAGTCCTCGTCGGCGATGATGGCCTTGAGCTTCTCGGCCTCGGAGGGGAGGTCGATGGCAGCGAGCAGGTCGCGGACGGCCTCGGCACCCATGCCACCCTTGAAGTACATGGAGTAGTAACGGGTCATCTCGCGGAACAGCGGCTCATCGGAGATGAGGTCGCGCTCGGTGAGCTTCATGAAGGCGTTGAAGGCGTCCGTGCGGAGCTGCTTCTCGTCCTTGCACTCTTCCTCGATGTCGACGATGCCGGAGGCGATCTCCTCGGGGGTCAGCGGCTCCTCGTCGGAGAACTCGTCAAAGTTCTCGGGGTTGCCCTGCTCCTTGAGGGACTCGATCTGGCGGGCGCACTCGGCATCGATCTCTTCCAGATCGGCGGCGAGCTCCTCACGCAGATCGTCAGCGTCGGCCTCGCGAGCCTCGTAGTCGACCTCGGTGATGATGTAGCTGGCAAAGTACAGAACCTTCTCGAGGTCCTTGGACTTGATGTCGAGCATACGGCTCATCGGGAAGCTCGTGGGGCTCTTGAAGTACCAGATGTGGGACACGGGAGCGGCGAGCTCGATATGGCCCATGCGGTCGCGACGCACCTTGGCCGAGGTGACCTCGACGCCGCAGCGCTCGCAGACGATGCCCTTAAAGCGGATGCCCTTGTACTTGCCGCAGGAGCACTCCCAGTCCTTGGCGGGACCGAAGATCTTCTCGCAGAACAGGCCGTCCTTCTCGGGCTTGAGGGTACGGTAATTGATGGTCTCCGGCTTCTTGACCTCACCGTGCGACCAGGAACGGATCTGGTCGGCGGAGGCAAGGGAGATCTTTACCGAGTCAAATTCAGTAGCTTCGAAATCTGCCACAGTCAACTACTCCTTATCAGTGGTCGTGGCGGCGACAGCCTCGGGTGCCTCGGCGGTCTCGGCATCCTGGGCCTCGACGTCGGCGTCAACGCCGGCGAGCGCAGCCAGGTCATCGAGGGCAGAGGTCTCCTCGGCGGTCACGGGGGCGGAGGCGTCCTCGTCGGCATCGCGCATGGGCTCGATGTCCAGTGCGAGGGAACGGATCTCCTTGACGAGAACCTTGAAGGACTCGGGGATACCCGGAACCGGGACGTTCTCGCCCTTGACGATGGACTCGTAGGTCTTGACGCGGCCCACGGTATCGTCGGACTTGACGGTCAGGATCTCCTGCAGGACGTTGGAAGCACCGTATGCGTACAGTGCCCAAACTTCCATCTCGCCGAAGCGCTGGCCGCCGAACTGGGCCTTGCCGCCCAGCGGCTGCTGGGTAACCAAGCTGTAAGGGCCAGTCGAACGGGCGTGGATCTTGTCGTCGACCATGTGACCGAGCTTGAGGATGTAGGACGTACCCACGGTAATGGGCTCGCGGAACTCCTCGCCGGTACGGCCGTCAAACAGGCGGGTCTTTCCGCGCTCGTCAAGCTGGGTGACAAACTCGGGGCGCATGTGATCGCCAAAGGCAGCGGTGGCCTTGTTGAGCATATTCTTGTTGGCACGACGGATGACCTCGGCGATCTCGTCCTCCTTGGCGCCGTCGAAGACGGGCGTCGCGGTAAAGAACGGACCGGGGACGTACTTGTCGGAATCGGCATCCTCGGTATCCCAACCGCAGGCAGCAGCCCAGCCAAGGTGGCACTCGAGCAGCTGGCCGACGTTCATACGCGAAGGAACGCCCAGCGGGTTGAGGATAACGTCGATCGGGGTACCGTCAGCCATGTAGGGCATGTCCTCGACCGGCAGAACGTTACAGATAACACCCTTGTTACCGTGGCGGCCGGCAATCTTATCGCCCTGCTGGATCTTACGGCGCTGGGCGACGTAGACGCGCACCTGCTCGTTGACGCCGGGGGCCAGGTCGTCGCCGTTCTCGCGGCTAAAGCGGACGACGTCGATGACGCGGCCGTAAGCGCCGTGAGGCATCTTAAGGGAAGTGTCGCGAACGTCGTGAGCCTTGGCACCGAAGATGGCGCGCAGCAGGCGCTCCTCGGCAGTCAGAGCGCTCTCGCCCTTAGGGGTAACCTTGCCGACCAGGATGTCGCCAGGGCCGACCTCAGCGCCGATGCGGATGATGCCGTCCTCGTCGAGGTTGGCAAGCATGTCCTCGGAGAGGTTCGGGATCTCGCGAGTGATCTCCTCGGGGCCGAGCTTGGTATCGCGGGCGTCGATCTCGTGACGGGTGATGTTGATGGTCGTCAGCAGGTCCTCGGCCACCAGGCGCTCGGACACGACGATACCGTCCTCGTAGTTGAAGCCTTCCCACGGCATGTAGGCCACGGTGAGGTTCTGGCCCAGTGCGAGCTCGCCGTGATCGGTCGAAGGACCGTCGGCCAGAGGCTCACCCTGCTCAACGGTGTCGCCGACGCGCACGAGCGGGCGGTGGTTGATGCAGGTGGACTGGTTGGAGCGCTGGTACTTGGCCAGGTGATACTCGTCCATGCCGCCGGCATGCTTGACGATAATCTTGGAGGCATCGGCAAAGATGACCTCGCCGGCGTTCTTGGCCAGGGTGACCTCGCCAGAGTCCAGGGCGGCGCGACGCTCCATGCCGGTACCGACATAGGGAGCGGCGGGGTGAACCAGCGGCACAGCCTGACGCTGCATGTTGGCGCCCATGAGCGTACGCTTAGCGTCGTCGTGCTCGAGGAACGGGATCAGCGTGGCTGCGACGGAGAGCATCTGGCGCGGCGAGACGTCCATGTAGTCGACGTCCTCGACGGGCACGTCGGCGGGAGCGCCGAAGGAGCCGTCGAAGTCGCGGGTACGGGCGATCACGGAATGCGGACGGACGATCTTGCCCTCGGCATCGGTCGTGATGAACTCGTTGGTCTTGGGATCGAGCGGCGTGTTGGCCGGCGCGATAACGTGCTTCTCCTCCTCGTCAGCGGTCATCCAGTCGATCTGGTCGGTGGCAACGCCGTTCTCGACGCGGCGGAACGGGGCCTCGATGAAGCCATACTCGTTGACGCGGGCGTAGAGGGCAAGCGAGCCGATCAGGCCGATGTTGGGGCCTTCGGGGGTCTCGATCGGGCACATGCGGCTGTAGTGCGAATTGTGAACGTCGCGGACGGCCGTCGGCACGTTGGTGCGGCGGCTGGAGCCCGACTTGTGGCCGGCAAGACCGCCAGGGCCGAGTGCGGACAGACGGCGCTTGTGGGTCAGACCGGTCAGGGGGTTCGCCTGGTCCATGAACTGCGAGAGCTGCGAGGAACCGAAGAACTCCTTGATGGAGGCCACGATCGGGCGGATGTTGATGAGCGACTGCGGGGTAATCTCGTCGATGTCCTGGGAGCTCATGCGCTCACGGACGACGCGCTCCATACGGCTCATGCCGATACGGAACTGGTTGGCGACGAGCTCGCCGACGGTGCGGATACGGCGGTTGCCAAAGTGGTCGATGTCGTCAACCTTGAAGCCCTGCTCGCCGGCAGCGAGGGACAGAAGGTAGCGCAGCGTAGCGACGATATCCTCGTCGGTGAGCACCGTGACCTCTTCCTCGGTAGTGAGGTTGAGCTTCTTGTTGACCTTGTAGCGACCGACGCGGGCCAGGTCGTAGCGCTGCGGGTTGAAGAGCAGGCCCTCGAGCAGGCTGCGGGAAGCATCCACGGTGGGGGGCTCGCCCGGGCGCAGACGACGGTAGATCTCGATAAGAGCATCCTCGCGGGTGAGGGCGGTATCGCGCTCGAGGGTGCGCTTGATCACATCGGAGTTGCCGAGCAGCTCGATGATGTCGTCGTTGGTGACGGCGATGCCAAGGGCGCGCAGGAACATCGTGGCGCTCTGCTTGCGCTTACGGTCGATGGAGACCATGAGCTGGTCGCGTTTGTCGACCTCAAACTCAAGCCAGGCACCGCGGGACGGGATGATCTGAGCCTTGTAGATCTGCTTGCCCGAATCCATCTCGGAGCTGAAGTACACGCCCGGGGAACGGACGAGCTGCGAGACGACGATACGCTCGGTACCGTTGATGATGAAGGTGCCCTGATCGGTCATCATGGGGAAGTCGCCCATAAAGACGAGCTGCTCCTTGATCTCGCCAGTCTCCTTGTTGGTGAGACGGACGTCGGTCAGAAGCGGAGCCTGATAGGTCATATCCTTCTCGCGGCACTCCTCGACGGTGTGCGCGGGGTCGCCAAACTGATGCTCGCCGAAGGTAACCTCGAGAACATGGTTCTGGCTCTGGATGGGGCTGGATTCCTTAAACGCCTCACGAAGGCCCTCGTCCTTAAAACGCTCAAAGGATTCCCTTTGAACAGAGATAAGGTTGGGGAGCTCCATGGCCTCCGGGATTTTCCCGAAGCTGACGCGCTTGCGCTCAGTGGCAGTGTATGCGTAGGTCACCAGGTTTTTCCTCCTTCACGGAAATGCTCGGTGGGTTGGCGAGGCATAGCTTCGCCAGTTATCGCAACCTAATAGTTTATCAGGTACCGACCGTTGGGCAAGAAAAGCCTTGACGCGATTGAGTTTTTGGAGTAGCAAAGTTTTTCGACAGAAAATGCGCAGGTAGATATGTGTATATCGAACATATGTTCATATATTTTCTGTGAACAGAGTTTCTGATGCGCGTCGCTGAATGGCGGAATGGCAGCGAAGGCTGATCGGGCGGAAACTGCGTCCCGTTTTGAGGCCTCAAACTAGGTCGTAGTTTCCGATTGAGCCCTGTTTGGGAAACTGTATCCCGTCCTGAGCCGATATTCTGGGATGCGCTTTCCGCTAGGGTCCTCAGCCGGAAAGCGCATCCCAGAATTCGACCAAATTGTGGGTCGCACTTTCCGGAGCTAAGCGGCAGTTCGCAAAAAAACGGGTGCAGACCGAAGTCCGCACCCGTAAGCGCTGTCTACTTGCGCATCAAGCCGCCGCGCTCGTCGATGGCATCCCAGAAGGCATCGGCAAAGCGAGGATCGCTTGCGGCCATAAGGGCGTTGGTGGCCATCCAGCCAGAAGGCGTGCCGGTGTCGTAGCCCGACAGAGGATCGATGACGACGGCGTACATGGCCTCGCGGTCGAGCGAACGGGCCATAGCGTCGGTCAGCTGGATCTCGCCGCCCTTGCCGGCCTGCTGGTCGGCAAGCAGCTCCATGACCAGCGGGCTCAGCAGATAGCGTCCGACGATGTAAAGGTTAGAAGGCGCAGCCTCGGGAGCAGGCTTCTCCACCAAGCCGCCGATACGCCACACGGCGCCAGGCTCGGCATCGCCAACGCCCTCAGCGCCCTCGAGGGAGCCCACGCGCTCGCCGGCGATAACGCCATAGCGGCTGACCTCCTCGGGAGCACACGCGGCAACAGCGATAACCGAAGCGCCGCCATGCTCCTTGGAGACGGCAAGCATCTTGTCGCAAATGTCATGGTTGGGCACAACATAGTCGCCCAGAAGAACCAGGAAGTTCTCCCCCGCCACAGCATCGGCCGCCGAGCGAATGGCATGGCCGAGGCCCTTGGGCTCGTACTGATAACGGAAATCGACCGGCATACCGCCAGCGTGGGCGACGGCATCGGCATAGGCGTTCTTGCCGCGCTCGCGCAGCAGGTTCTCGAGCGAACGATCGGGCTGGAAGTAGCTCAGCAGCTCGGGCTTACCGGGAGAGGTAACGATGATGGCGTCGTCGACCTCCTCGGGGTCGAGTGCCTCCTCAACGACGTACTGGATAACCGGCTTGTCGAGCACCGGCAGCATCTCTTTGGGCGTGCACTTAGTGCCAGGCAGAAAACGCGTGCCTAGACCGGCGGCGGGGATGATTGCCTTCATATTATTCAAGGATCCTTTCGCAGGCGCAAAGCGCCCCAAGCGTGCGGCACGGCGGCCGCAGACCAAATTGCGATACCGAAGTATCTTACCGCCGGAGACATACGTCGCCGTAAGGCAAACGCAATTCTTCAGCAGGTCAACGCAAATTATTGCTCGAATGGTGCAATTTTATGCCCCAGCGGTAACGGGATTGGCACGGCGAAGACAGCGGTGTTCTGCGTGCCGAGCAATGGGAATGAGGGGCCAAAACAAAAAAGACGGGGCTCGCAATGCGAACCCCGTCTGCAAAGAAATCTGGCGAGAAAGCCTGATTACTTGAGGGTGACAGCAGCGCCAGCAGCCTCGAGCTTCTCCTTGGCAGCCTCGGCGTCCTCCTTCTTGGCACCCTCGAGAACAGCCTTGGGAGCGCTCTCGACGACCTCCTTGGCCTCCTTCAGGCCAAGGTTGGTGAGCTCACGGACGGCCTTGATGACCTGGATCTTGTTGTCGCCGAAGCCCTCGAGCACGACGTCAAACTCGGTCTTCTCCTCGGCCTCAGCAGCGCCAGCAGCGGGAGCGGCGACAACAGCGGCAGGAGCAGCGGCGGAAACGCCGAAGGTGTCCTCGATAGCCTTAACGAGCTCGGAAGCCTCGAGAAGGGTCATTTCCTTAAGAGCATCGATGATCTCATCGGTGGTAAGCTTAGCCATTTCTAAGTCCTTTCGGTTTCCGTGTCTGTGCACGGAGATCAGTTAAAACACGGCGCGAATGCGCCAGGGGTGCGGCGTTGCCGCCGCGGGTGAAAACAGCGACTAGGCTGCCTTCTGCTCGGAGACCTGCTGGATCGAACGAGCGAGACCAGAGGAAACGCCGTTGACGCAGACAGCGATGTCGCGAGCGAAACCGGAGATGAGACCGGCGATCTGGCCGAGAAGCTGGTCCTTGGTGGGCAGCTCGGCGATAGCCTTAACATCATCAGCGGAAACGGCCTTGCCGTCGGAGATACCGCCCTTGATCTCAAGGACGCCCTTGGACTTAGCGGAGAAGTCCTTAAGGGTCTTAGCGGCCTCGACCGGCTCGGTCTCGTAGAACACATAAGCGACGGGGCCGGCGAGGATCTCGTCGAGCTCGGGCTGCTCCTGGTTCTTGAGAGCGATCTTGACCAGGTTGTTCTTGTAGACCTTCATCTCGGCGCCGCACTCGCGAAGCTGATGACGCAGCTCCTGAGCCTGCTTAACCGTCAGACCGTTGTAGTTGACGACGAACAGACCGGCATTCTCGGCGATACGGGACTCGATCTCTGCAACCTTGTCGATTTTGTACTGCTGGGGCATGAATTACACCTCCTCGAATTCTTTCCGGGCACGGTCCGCCACAAGGACGTGACGGGGGCATGTCCAAAAAGAAAGCCCCCGCGCTGCATGAGCGACGGGGGCGAGAAGACATATCTACTCGACCACCTCGGCTGGCGGGATATCCCATTGAGCTCGCGGGCAATGCCCGTTTGCACCGGCTGTCTCTGGCAGCGGATTCGTGCGTGAACCGAAAGTATTATGGCGGGGACCCCGGCGTCGGTCAACGGCAACCCTGGCTGCACACAATTCCACCATCTCGGTCGCGCCGCCAAAGGCCAGGCGCAAGCTTTTCGCTCGGTCAGGTCCTGGGCTCGCACGAAGAGCACATTTAGTGCTCTTCGGCTCGTGCGGAATCTACGAAAAGCTTGCGCCTGGCCTTTGGCGGCGCGACCTGTGTTGACTTTGGGGCAGCCAGGGTTGCCGTTGGCCGACGCGCCCCACTCACAATCCTTATGTCGGTGGGCTGATGTGTTGCATCCCTGAGGACTACAAAGTCGAAATGAAGGTGGACAGGCGGCGGAGGCCTTCGTCCAGATCTTGGTCGGAGACGCAGTAGCTTAAGCGGATGTGGCCTTCGGTGCCGAAGCAGTCTCCGGGGACTAGGGCTACGTTGGCTTCTTTGATAGCTTTGATGCAGAAGTCTTCGCTTGTTAGGCCGAACTGTTTGATGCTGGGGAAAGCGTAGAAGGCGCCGGCTGGTTCCACTACGTCGAGGCCCATGGTGTCTAAGGCTGCGAGCACGCGTTCGCGGCGGGCTCGGTAGACTTTGAGCATGGGGGTTGGGTCGACGGTCAGGGCTCGGGCCGCGGCGTCCATCTCAAAGGAGACGGCGCTCGATACTAGGTATTGGTGAGCTTTTGCGATCTCGGCGATGACGGGGGCTGCAGCTGCGAGCCAGCCCAAGCGCCAGCCGGTCATAGACCATGGCTTGGAGAAGCTCTCGATGACCACCGTCTGCTCACGCAGCTCCGGGTGGCGCTGGGCAAAGCGCTCATAGCCATCCACATAGACCAGGCGGTTATATACGTCGTCGCAGATTACGTAGATGCCCGCTTGCTCTGCCACGTGTGCCACGGCGTCGAGCGATGCCGCGTCGAGGATACAGCCCGTAGGATTGTTGGGCGTGCAGATGACGATAGCCTTAGTCGCCGGCGTCACGCAGGCGCGAAGCGCTTCCTCGTCAATCTGAAATTGCGCGGGCTCCGTATCCAAAAAGACCGCTTTGGCGTGGTTGGCCACGACGATGCTCTCGTACAGGCCAAAGGCCGGCGTGGGGATAATAACCTCGTCGCCGGGGTTGAGCATGGCCATAAATGTTGCCGACAGGGCCTCGGTCGCGCCGTCGGTTAGGATGATCTCGTCGGCCGAAAACGTAAGGCCCGCGTCTCCCATGTAGGTAGACAGCGCCTCGCGCAGGGCGGGACGGCCGTTGTTGGGCGGATAGTGCGTGTCACCGCGGTCCAACGAAGCAGTCACTTCGGCGCTAATCACATCGGGCGTGGGAAAATCGGGCTCGCCAAGCGCAAGCGCGATGCACCCCGGGTGCTGGGCGGCGAGCGCGTTGATCCGGCGAATGCCGGAGGGCTTGAGCGTGGCAAGCGAGGTGTTCATGGGTAGACGCATGGCGTTCCTTTCGTAAGGGTTGCACTAGGATAGCGCGCCCGCGCGCCACCAGACGGTGTAACCTAAACGGAAACCAACCGGAAAGGAGGCGGCATGGAGACAACTGCACGCGGCGATGTACCAAAAACGCTGCAAACCATTGCGTATATCAGTATTCCCGAGAGCGCCGATCTTGAGTTTTTACTCTGGGACCTGCAGGATGCCATCGCCGCCTATGCTCAGCTTTCCGGCACCGCGCTCCCCCGTTCGGTCGATTTGGAGGCGGATGATGCCGGTGTAGTCGATGGCATGGTGTTCGCTGTTGATGATGCATTTGATGATGAGGCGATGATCACTGTCGAGCAGATACTCGATCGCTTCGGGGATACAGAGACACGCGTCTATGTCGTCGTCCAGGCCTTGTCAAAAAACAACAAGCAGGCGGACGAAGTCCTCGACCACCTGTACCGGGCATGTATTCTACGTGACCTGCCATGGTGCGGTGGCGTTGTCATCTGCGCCAGCAGCGGTATTGTGGCGCTTCGCCACTCCCCGCGTATGGGCCTCTTACGCCGGCCATTTTCCGAAGCGATGGATAAGCTTGTAGGCGCCGTACGCATGGGCTGCTCCATAGAGCATGCGCAGCTGCTTGGCGGCGGCGATGCCGACAGTGTCGATGCCGACGGCATGGTGCGCGCCAAGCCCGCCGTGCCCGCACCAATCTGGCGCGCCATCATCAAACGCCTCGGTGCCCATGCTCAATCAAGGATCTAGATTACCGTGCGGTCCAGTCAGCTGCCTCGCGCCAGCGCTCGACAAGCCGCTCCAGGCACCAGGCCGCGTTAGCGGGACTAGTTGACGGCAATACGACAGCGGGCAGCCCGGTGCGTTCTTGTAGATAGCGCTTATAGAGGCGCCCCGCCGTACCTCCGTTGCATACCACCCGCTCGATGGGCGCAGCTCCAGTGATGCGTTCGATATATGCCGGCACAACGTTTTGGATGCTCGCGTCGCTCGACCCCTTAATGTCGCAGCTCTCGACCACATCCCAAAGGGCCACACCACCGTTCAACAGCATGGATCGCTTGGCGGCAATAGAGGCGTCGAGCGTCGCGGGCTCGCCGCCCACCAAAGGGTCGCCCTCGTTGGGTGGTGCAGGCACACCAAGGCACGCGGCCATCACGCGCCAAAAGCGATTCTGAGGGTTGCCGTAATAAAAGGCATTGGCGCGCGAAAGCACCGAGGGAAACGACCCGAGCACCAAAACGCGCGAGTGCTGGTCAAACACGGGCTCAAACCCATGCTCAATATGTTGATAGCCCTCGTCTGACGCCGCCATGACCTAGGCCCTCAACAGATAGCGCACCTCGTAGGGCGCAAGTTCAAGCGCACCCGTCAGCTCGACCGTGGGTGCATCGTCGGCAAGTAGGTCGACGAAGGAACCGTTGAGTTCGCCGGCTCCAAAGGTATAAGGCTCGTTCACGGCATTGACCGCCACGAGCACCGTCGCGTCGTCGCAGGCGCGCTCGAACAGCAGCTGCTTGTTCTGGATCACCACGTTGCGGTACGCGCCGTAGCTGAGAGCGCGGGCCGCCGCATCGTCGGCCGAGCGCAGGTGCGTAAGCTGTGTGATGAACGCCGTCAGCTCGTTGGGCGCAGGCTCATCGAGCGCAGGGCGCAGCGCCCAGTCGCCATCGGGGCCGCCCTTTTCGCCAGCAATTCCCCACTCGCTGCCATAGTAGATGCACGGGATGCCCGGCATGCCAAAGAGCATGCCATAGGCGGGACGCAGGCACGACTTGTCGGTGAGAATGCTCGCCAGGCGCGGCACGTCGTGGTTGTCGACAAACGACAGCAGGTGCTTGCCGCGGTAGATGCACCACGGGTCGCCGCCAAACTGACGGTGCAGCGAGTGGGCGATCTCAAACATGTTGATCGAGTTAAAGCTGGAGTACAGTCCCTTGTAACACTCGTAGTTGGTGCAGGAGTCGAGCATCTCGTCGTTGACGATCTGGTTGTAGTCGCCGTGGAGCGTCTCGCCGATCAGCACAAAATCGGGTTTGAGCTCACGGGCAAAGGCGTGCAGGCGGCGCATAAAGTCGCGGTCGAGCATATAGGCGACGTCCAGGCGCAGACCGTCGACGCCAAAGACATCGGCCCAACGGCGCACGGACTCGAGCAGGTAATCGACCACGGCGGGGTTTTGCAGGTTGAGCTTCACGAGCTCAAAATGGCCTTCCCAGCCCTCGTACCAAAAGCCGTCGCCGTAGCACGAGTCGCCGTCAAAGCTGATGTGGAACCAGTCCTTGTAGGGCGAGTCCCACTTGCGCTCCTGCACATCGCGGAAGGCCCAAAAGCCGCGACCGACGTGGTTGAAGACGGCGTCGAGCACCACGCGGATGCCGTGGGCATGCAGCGTCTCGCACACGGCGGCAAAGTCGGCATCCCCACCCAGGCGACGGTCGATGTGGCGCAGGCTGCGCGTGTCGTAGCCATGGCTATCGGACTCGAGCGGTGGGTTGATGAGCACAGCGCCAATACCGAGTTTTTGCAGGTAGTCGGCCCATTGGGCGATTTTCATGATGGGGGCATCGGGGTTGGGCGCGTCGTTGGCAGCCTGGGCAAGCTCATCCTCAGCAACGGGCGCGGCGTTTTCGCGCGGAGCTCCACAAAAGCCCAGCGGATAGATTTGATAGAACGTCGTCTCGTATGCCCACATAGCAACCTCCCGGTAAGCTCAACACAACGACATCCATTGTATGCCCAGCTTGTATCCCCTCCCCCAAAATAAGTTGCGGTGGAATAGCTCCTGCTTGGGCCTTCAGAGGCCTTAAACAGGAGCTATTCCACCGCAACTGATGAGGAAACGTGATTAGGCGACGGGCTTTGCGCGGCGTATGGCCGGGAACATCACCGTGATGGCGAGGATGACGCCCACGACGGCAATCGCCCCGCCCGCGAAGCCGATCCAGGCGATACCGGGACCCGAAACCACGCCGCCGCCGATCGCGGTGCCCGTGCCGATACCCAGATTAAACAGGCCCGAGAAGATCGACATGGCGACAGCCGACGAATCCGCGGGCGTGTACTTGATGAGCTCGGCCTGAAATGCCACGTTAAAGGCCGTGGCGCAGCAGCCCCACAGCACGCAGACGGCAAGCACTGCTGCGAGCGACGATGCGGCCGAACCCATGAGCAGCAGGGCCGCTGGCACGCCGGAGAGTGTGATAGCCAAAAACGGGAAGCGGTGCCCGTCGAACAGGCGGCCAAACAGCCAGCTGCCCACCAGACCGGAGCAGCCAAACGCCGTCAGCGTCATGGTAATGGCGCCCGCGTCGACGTGCGCGACCTGCGCCAGGAAGGGCTCGATATAGCTGTAGCCTGTGTAATAGCCGGTCGCCATAAAAACCGTGACCGCGTAGAGCGCGATGAGGAACGGGTTCTTGAGCAGCTCGGGCAGCTGTTTGACGGCAAAGCGCTCTCCCGCCGGCATGGCCGGGAACACCGCTGCCTGGTACACCACCGCGGCGGCAGAAAAGGCCCCGACCACAGCGAATGTCATGCGCCAGCCCACAGCCAGCCCGATGGCGCGGCCGATCGGCAGGCCAAAGATCTGCGCGATGGACGAGCCCGTGGCGATCATGCTGATGGCGAGCGCCCCGTGACGGGTGTCGACCAGGCGCGAGGCCATAATCGAGGCGACCGACCAGAACACGGCATGTGCGCAAGCGACCACCAGGCGTGCACAGACCAAAATAGGATAGGTGGGCGCCACGGCGGACAGGAACTGACCCAGAGAGAACACGGCGAGCACGCCGAGCAGCATACGCTTGAACTCAAAGCGCGAGGCAAACACCATAAGCGGCAGCGACAGCAGCATGACGCCCCAGGCGTAGACCGAAATCATGATGCCTGCCTGGGCCTCGGTGAGCGAGAACGATACGGCAATATCAGTCAGAAGGCCGATGGGCATGAACTCCGATGTGTTGAACACGAACGCGCAGCAGGCGAGCCCGATAAGCGGGAGCCACTGCTTGAGCGAGATGCCATCTTGTCTTGCCTGAGTCATGTAGGAAACCTCTCCGATTGTCTTGGGCGGTGGGCGATTATATAGCAACGGCCCCGCATCCGTCAGCACAGATGCGGGGCCGCAATCAACAACTCAATACACAGAGGTTGCGCCGTCAATAAATAGCTAAGCCAACCCCAGCAATATGCCCGCCGCATGCACGACAAACGCCACAATCCAGGCGACCATCACCTGAAACGCGAACACGGCAACGGCATAGCGCGCGCCCAACTCGCTCTTGACGGCACCGATTGCCGCCACGCAGGGCGGGTACAGCAGCGTAAAGACCAAGAACACGTAGGCGGTAAACGGCGAAAACATGGTCGACAGCGCCGCGGGTGACGTTGCATCCAAAAGCACGGTGAGGGTCGAGATGACGCTCTCCTTGGCGATAAGTCCGGTGACGAGCGCCGTGGATGCACGCCAGTCGCCAAAGCCAAGCGGCGCCAACAACGGCGCGATGATGCTACCCAGACCGGCAAGTAGACTCTGCGACTGATCGGCGACCACATTAAAGCGGATGTCAAACGTCTGGAGGAACCAGATGACCACGGTGGCGGCAAAGATGATGGTAAAGGCCTTGGTAATAAAGTCCTTGGCCTTATCCCACGCCAGCATCACCGTCGTCTTGATGCTCGGCAGGCGGTAATTGGGTAGCTCCATGATAAACGGCACCGGGTCGCCCTTAAATGCCGTGCGGTTGAGCACCAAAGCCGCGATGCAACCGACCGCAATGCCAATCAGATAGAGCGAGACCATGGCTGGGACCGTCGCCTGCGGGAAGAATGCTCCGCACAGCAAGCCGTAAACCGGCAACTTGGCCGAGCAGCTCATGAACGGCGTGAGCATGACCGTCATCTTGCGATCATGCTCGGATGGGAGTGTACGGGTCGACATGATAGCCGGCACGGTGCAGCCAAAACCAACGAGCATGGGCACGAAGCTGCGGCCCGACAGGCCAAAGCGACGCAGCACCTTATCCATGACAAAGGCCACGCGCGCCATGTAGCCGGAGTCTTCCAGAATGGAGAGGAACAAGAAGAGCACGACGATAATCGGCAGGAAGGTCAGCACGCTGCCCACGCCCGTAAGCACGCCGTCGACAGCCAGCGAGCGCACCACGTCGTTGGTTCCGAACGCCTTGAGACCCGCATCGGCCGAGGCGATGATGACAGCGATGCCGTCCTCCATAAGTCCCTGCAACGCCGCGCCGATCACGCCAAACGTCAGCCAAAAGACGAGGCCCATGATCGCCAGGAACGCCGGAATGGCCGTGTAGCGGCCCGTCAGGATGCGGTCGATCTTAACGGAGCGCACGTGCTCGCGGCTCTCGTGCGGCTTGACGACGCAGCGCCCACACACGTCGCCGATAAAGCTAAAGCGCATATCGGCCAGCGCAGACAGGCGGTCGGTGCCAGCCTCGCCCTCCATCTGGGTAATGATGTGCTCAATAGCGTCAAGTTCGTTGCGATCCAGGTGAAGTGCCTCGGTCACCAGCTCGTCGCCCTCAACCAGCTTGGTCGCCGCAAAACGCAGCGGAATGCGGGCCGTCACGGCATGGTCCTCGATCAGGTTGGCAATGCCGTGGATACAGCGATGCAGCGCACCGCCGTCCGGGCCATCGGGCGCGCAGAAGTCCAGGCGACCCGGGCGCTCGCGGAACCGCGCCACATGCAGAGCGTGATCCACCAGCTCGCCGATACCCTCGTTGCGGGCAGCGCTAATGGGGACAACAGGCACGCCCAACAGGCTCTCGAGCAGGTTGACGTCCACGGCGCCGCCGTTGGCCGTCACCTCGTCCATCATGTTGAGCGCGATGACCATGGGGCAGTCGAGCTCCATAAGCTGCAGCGTCAGGTAGAGGTTACGCTCGATATTGGTGGCATCGATGATGTCGATGATGGCGTCGGGATGCTCGTCAAGGATGAATTGACGGCTGACAATCTCCTCGCCCGTGTACGGCGACAACGAATAAATACCGGGCAGGTCGGTAACGCTCGCCTCGGGGTGGTTACGAACAGTACCGTCCTTGCGGTCGACCGTCACGCCGGGAAAGTTACCAACATGTTGGTTGGAACCCGTCAGCTGGTTGAACAGCGTGGTCTTGCCGCAATTTTGGTTGCCGGCGAGGGCAAAGTGCAGCGGCGCGCCCTCGGGCACGGCCGTTTTTGCCGCGCGGGGCGAATACGTCCCCTCACCGAGCGCCGGGTGCTCCGTCGTGCCGATTGCGGCGTTAACGCGCGGGCTCGTATCGGTGTCGTGAATACCCACGAGCTCAATGCGAGCAGCATCGTCTTTGCGCAGCGTCAACTCGTAGCCACGCAGGCGAATCTCGAGCGGGTCGCCCATAGGGGCGTACTTCATCATGGTGACTTCGGTGCCCGGCGTTAAGCCCATGTCCAAAATATGCTGTCGGAGTGCCTGATCGTCCGATGCCACCGATGCGACAACGGCGTCCTTTCCAATCTCGAGTGTATCGAGCTTCACGTCCGTGTTCCTCCCCCGACGCCCACAGGGCGTTGCATTTATGTTCACCATTGCTAACCGTTTGCCATGGCTAACCAATTTTAACCATGCATGATAGCGCGAACATACAGCGACGTTCAATCAACAGATTGTTGCAATGGGGATTCCGGACCCCGGTTTTCCAGACGAGCCTGCTGCGGAAACTGCATCCCACTACTCAGGCGAATTCCGGTCCCCGATTTCCCGATGGGGCCTCTCGGGGAAACCGCGTCCCACTCTGAAGCTTCAAAACGGGATGCGTTTTCCGGTTGAGGCATCTTACGGAAAATGCATCCCGGAATCGTCGCTCAGACCGGGACGCATTTTCCCGATCGACCCTCTGCGGGAAACTGTATCCCACCTTGAGGGGCAAAACTGGGACGCGGTTTCCGGCCCGGGCACCAAAACGAAGTTGCGGTGGAATAGTTCCTGTTTGGGGCTTTAACCAGCAAAAACAGGAACTATTCCACCGCAAGTTATGAGGGACGGGATGGGGCTGGCCCTCTTACTCTCTTACAGATGGCGCTCCAGGAAGCGGAAGGCTAGGCGAATCCAAGGGCGGACTGCCACCTGCTTGTCCTCGTTGTCGACCGCGGTATTGGCATTGCCGAGCGAAAGGCCGTGACCGCCTTGGTCAAAGACGTGCATCTCGCAAGCGACGCCCTCCTCGGCCATGCGCTGAGCAAACGGATAGACCTGCGCGATCGGCGCCGTTTTGTCATCGGACACGCCCCACACAAAGGTCGGCGGCATCTGACGCGAAACATGCGTGGTAGGGCAGATATCGGCCAGGTGCTCTTCGGTCGCCTCGCCACCCGTCACCATCGACAAGTAGTCGTTGAGCAAATCGCGCCCCGTCTTGCCACCTGTCTTGGGCACGCGCAAGTCGATGCGCGGATCGCGCGTCTGCATGTCGCGGACATAGGCAAAGTCGAGCAATGGATAGCCCAGCACCACGGCATCGGGACGAATGTCGTCCGGACGCGCCCCGGCAAGTGCCGCGAAGGGGCCGGTCTTCCACTGCGTTGCCAGCGAGGCGCAAATCATGCCGCCCGCCGAAAAGCCCACAACGCACACGCGCTTGGGATCGACATGCCACTCGTCGGCATTCGCACGAACCGTGGCGACCATCTTGGCAAGATCTGCCTGGGGGTGCGGAAAGCTCACGTCACCCGTGCCACTCGTGACATAGTTGAGAACAAAGGCCTGGTACCCGTGATCCAAAAATGCAAACGCCACCGGGTCCTGCTCGTGCGGAGCGATGTGCGTAAACGCGCCTCCGCCGCAGATGATCACTGCCGGGCGACGACCATTGGGCTTGCCGGGCAGCGGTTCGGCCCCCATATAGGTAAACGTCGCCGGATATTCCTCGGTCGGCTCCTCGCCCCACAGCGCATGGCTCTCGACGATCATATATGCTCCCTTCGCGCGATTCGCGCGCACGTTATGTATCGCCTTCAAGCGTACCCCACTTGGACGCACGGCATCGAAACGTATCCGCAATAAGTTCCCTTCAACTGATATATCACATAATCCCAGCTCAGGGCCGTCGTTGAGCAGCGTAAAATAGAGACGCTGACCGAGCCGGTAACACACACGAAACGTTTCCGGCAAAACTACGCGTGCGCTACATGCGCACTTGATACGTTGGAGGCATCTATGGGTCTACTCGATTCGCTCAAGTCCACGTTCAACTCGTCGGGCGAGGCATCCGTACCGCCCGCAGCAAGCTTCGCCACCCGCGAAGGCGTCATCTACGCTCCCGTTAACGGTGTGCTCGTCAATCTAAACGAGATTCCCGACGAGACCATCGCCTCGGGTATGCTCGGCCAGGGCTACGGCATCGAGCCCATCACCGGCACCATCTATGCGCCCGCTAACGGCCGCATCGGCGCCACCACCGTCACCAACCACTCTATTGGCATGATCACCGAGGACGGCCTTCGCGTGTTCATCCATGTCGGCCTGGGCACCGTACAAATGAACGGCAAGGGTTTTGCCCGCTTTGTCGAGATGGGCGATGTGGTCAAGGCAGGCCAGCCGCTCATCAGTTTCGACCGCGATGCCATTAAGGCCGCTGGCCACGAGGACATCGTGACCGTCATCATCTCCGAGCTCGATCGTCTTAAGAGCATCGACCATGTCGGCGAGTCTGGAACGCTTATCGGCGGCAACCCGCTCGTCAAGCTGGGCGACCCGCTGCTGGTGGCTAAGACCAAGTAACGAGTCCTGCGCCGTACAGCCAATAGGCAACACGCAAGCGCCCACGACCATCTGGCCGCGGGCGCTTTTCGTTTGAAAACCGTCCCGTCAATGCCTTATCTGTATAGCCCAAATGAGCCGAGCTGCTAGAATATCGAACTATATGGATAACTATCATTCAACCGTTATGGGAGGATACGTGAACCGCACCAAAATCGCGCAGCTCTATGCCGATGCCGAGTCGCTCGGCGGCCAGACCGTCACTGTCGCCGGCTGGGTCAAGTCCGTCCGCGACATGAAGAACTTTGGCTTCGTCACGCTCAACGACGGCAGCTGCTTCCGCGACCTGCAGGTCGTCATGAACCGCGAGACGCTCGGCAACTACGACGAGATCGCCCACCAAAACGTCTCGGCTGCACTCATTTGCACCGGCACCGTCAAGCTGACCCCCGATGCGCCCCAGCCTTTCGAGCTTTCTGCCACCTCCATCGAGGTAGAGGGCACGAGCGCCCCGGACTACCCGCTGCAGAAGAAGCGCGCAACCGTCGAGTTCCTGCGTACCCAGCAGCACCTGCGCCCGCGCACCAACCTGTTCCGTGCCGTGTTCCGCATCCGCTCTGTCGCGGCTGCCGCCATCCACCGCTTCTTCCAGGAGCAGGGCTTTGTCTACGTCAACACCCCCATCATCACCACGAGTGACTGCGAGGGCGCCGGCGAGATGTTCCGCGTGACCACGCTCGACCCCAAAAATCCGCCTCTCACCGAGTCCGGAGAGGTCGACTGGAGCCAGGACTTCTTTGGCAAGCATGCAAGCCTTACCGTGTCCGGCCAGCTCAATGCCGAGAACTTTGCCATGGCCTTTGGCGACGTGTACACCTTTGGCCCCACCTTCCGCGCCGAAAACTCCAACACCACGCGCCACGCCGCCGAGTTTTGGATGATCGAGCCCGAGATGGCCTTTGCCGACCTGAACGACTACATGGATAACGCCGAGGCCATGCTCAAGTACGTTCTTAAGGACGTTATGGCCACTTGCCCCGACGAGCTCAACATGCTCAACAAGTTTGTGGACAAGGGCCTGATCGAGCGCCTGAACCACGTGGCCAACTCCGACTTTGCCCGCGTCACCTACACCGAGGCCGTCGAGATCCTGGAGCAGGCCGTCGCCGCCGGTCACAAGTTTGACTATCCTGTCAGCTGGGGCATTGACCTGCAGACCGAGCACGAGCGCTTCCTGACCGAGGAGCACTTTAAGCGCCCGACCTTCGTGACCGACTACCCGGCCGAGATCAAGGCCTTCTACATGCGCATGAACGACGACGGCAAGACCGTCGCCGCCGCCGACTGCCTGGTGCCGGGCATCGGCGAGATTATCGGTGGCTCCCAGCGCGAGGAGCGCCTGGATCTGCTCGAGGCCCGCATCAAGGACCTTGGCATGGCCCCCGAGCAGTACAAGTACTACCTTGACCTGCGCCGCTATGGCTCCTGCAAGCACGCCGGCTATGGCCTGGGCTTCGAGCGCTTGGTAATGTACCTGACGGGCGTGGGCAACATCCGCGACGTCCTTCCGCACCCCCGCACCGTGGGCAACGCCGATTTCTAATCGCCACAGCTCCGTCCCGCGCGTTACAGCGTGTCGCACCAGCGCCTCTCGGCAAGCCGAGGGGCGCTTTTTTCAACAGCATCCGTCAGGCTTTTGTCAAGTTTTTGGTCAGCTGAGCAGGGCTGTTGAAAACTCGATCCGCCGCTTGCCGACGACTACCGACCACCCAGAGTGCCCTGCGCCCCTAAGCAAACCCCGTGTCCTAGGCTCCGTAGCGTCATCACCCAAAAACGGAAAGGACGTGAACGCAATGGCCAAACCCGCTGTTGAGAACTACGAGGCCACGACCAGGGGCGCTGCTTCCATGGCAGCCTATCGCGCTGTGCGCATCCTGCAACTCTTAAGCGAGCATACCGGTGAGGACAAAGCGCTTCCTCCCGATGAGCTGATCGAGCGCCTCGCCCATCCCGACGACCCCGCTCGCATGCCCGTCTCGGCAGCGCGGCGCAGTATCCATACCGCGATTTCCGCCCTGCGACATGCCGGATACGAGATTGAGTACAAGCGCGGCGCGGGTTACCGACTTCTCACCCGACCGCTCTCCGACGAGGAAATCATTCGACTCCATGGCATGGTCATGCGCAACCGCTCCACACCCATCGCGACCAGAAAAAGCATAGCGCGCCATCTGGTCGCCATGGCAAGCGCCGACGTTCGCGGCTACCTCGATACGTCCGAGCCGGCACCAAGCGCAGAGGGCAAACCCGCCAAGACCACGCGACCGCCCGCCAAACGCATCGATACCTGCGAGCTCATCGAGCGGGCCATCGACCACGGAACCACGGTGAGCTTTGACATTTCAAGCGTCACGACACACGACAAGATCGAAGTGACGAGGATGACCGTTCGGCCTTTTGCCATCAAACAGCGAGACGGCGTCTCGTATCTGCTGGGAACGGTCGTCGACGGGCACGGCTCCGACGACACCCTACGCACCATCGAGATCGGCCGCATGAGAAACGTTAGCACGCGCCTGCTCGACGGCAAGAAGCTCTTTGCCGCGCTGGACGAGGGGGAGCGGCCCGCGCCCGCCGCCTAAGTCTTGCCGTTGCCCGCCGAATCCCCCGCCGTCCATCCGGTTCAGTATTAAAAAACCCGACAGGTTGTTGAAAAAATGGGCATCGGCGCTACTATAGACCCACTTGCACTTTGTTTGAGTGCAGTGTTTCCAGCAATTTCTATACTGGGGGTAATGACATGAACGACATCACCATCAGCCGCAGGAGCCTTCTGGTCTCCGCCGGCCTGCTCGCACTGGCCCCGCTCGCCGGATGCGGCGGCAACTCTGGTTCCGGCTCTGCAGCCGCCGGTTCCGACTACACCATCGGCGTTCTGCAGCTCACTGAGCACTCCGCGCTCGACGCCGCCAACGACGGCTTTGTCAAGGCCATCAAGAAGAGCGGACTCAAGGTCAAGATCGACCAGAAGAACGCCCAGAACGACCAGTCCACGTGTAAGTCCATCGCCGACAAGTTTGTGGGCGACAACGTCAACTTGATCTACGCCATCGCCACGCCTGCCGCACAGGCTGCCGCCGGCGCCACGGCCGATATCCCCATCGTGGGCTGCGCCATCACCGACTACGCCGCCTCCGGCCTGGTCCAGGACAACGACAAGCCCGGCACCAACGTCACCGGCGCCTCCGACCTCACCCCGGTCGCCGAGCAGCTCGAGATGATGCAGAAGGTCCTGCCCGACGTTAAAAAGGTCGGACTGCTCTACTGCACCGCCGAGTCCAACTCCGACGTCCAGATCAAGGCCGCCAAGAAGGAACTCGACAAGCTGGGCCTGGAGTACACCGATTTCACCGTCTCGAGCTCCAACGAGATCCAGTCCGTCGTCGAGTCTGCCGTGGGCAAGGTCGACGCGCTCTACTCCCCCACTGACAACACCATCGCCGCGGGCGCTTCGCAGGTCGGTCAGATCTGCAAGGAGAACAAGCTTCCCTTTGTGACCGGCGAGGAGGGCATGTGCATGGCCGGCGGCCTGTTCACCCTTTCCATCAACTATGAGGACCTGGGCTACGCCGCGGGCGAGATGGCCGTTAAGATTCTGAAGGGCGAGGCCAAGCCCGAGGATATGCCGATCAAGCACCTCCCAAGCAAGGATCTGGTCGTCGTCAAGAACGACGAGATGGCCGAGGCCCTGGGCATCGACCTTTCCGCTCTAGACGAGTAGCGCCATGCGCGGTAACGCAGCTAGGCACGCGCTTGCGCCATAGCTGTGTTATTCAATATCTGAGTCATTGGGGCGAACGCTAAAGACCGGCGTTCGCCCTGCTTGTTTTTGGTAAAACAAAATGTCCGTCCGCTGCTCTTTTATGCATTGGTACCGCTATTATGGAAAATCACGTGTCCACCCTATCCTAGGAGGTATGAAGCATGCTCATTGCATTGCAGGGCGCCGTTTCGCAGGGTGTCCTCTGGGGCATTATGGTGCTTGGCGTGTTTATCACGTTCCGCCTGCTCGACATCCCCGATATGACCTGCGACGGCAGCTTTGCCCTCGGCGGCTGCGTCTGCGCCGTGCTCATCGTCAACAACAATGCCGACCCGTTGCTCGCCGTTTTGGCCGGCATGTGCGCCGGCGCCATTGCGGGCGCGGTCACGGGCATTCTGACCACCGTCTTTGAGATTCCCGCGATCCTCGCCGGAATCCTCACTCAGATCAGCCTGTGGTCCATCAACCTGCGCATCATGGGCAAATCCAACACGCCCATCCTTGCCAAGGGCACCGTGTTCTCGGCCGTCAGCAATATGACGGGCCTGCCGCAGTCCACCGTTGCCATCATCCTGGGCATCTTGCTCGCCGTGGCTATCGTTGCCATCCTGTATTGGTTCTTTGGCACCGAGATCGGCTCGGCGCTGCGCGCCACCGGCAACAACGAGTACATGATCCGTGCCCTGGGCGTCAACACCAACTCCACTAAGATGATCGCCCTCGTGCTCTCCAACGCCCTCATTGGCCTTTCGGGCGCGCTCATCTGCCAGAGCCAGAAGTACGCCGACATTGGCATGGGCACCGGCGCCATCGTTATCGGTCTCGCCGCCATTGTTATCGGCGAGGTGCTCGGCCGCCTGCTGCCCGGCGGTCTCACGCAGTTTAGCGTCCGTCTTGCCTCCGCCGTCTTTGGCTCCGTGGTGTACTTCCTCATCCGCGCCATCGTGCTGCAGCTGGGCATGGACGCCAACGACATGAAGCTGCTCTCCGCCGTGATTGTCGCCGTGGCCCTATGCGTGCCCGTGGTTTGGGAGCGCTATAAGCTCCGCAGCTCCTACACGAAGGGGGATGAGGCAGATGCTTAAGCTCTCGCACGTCAAGAAGACCTTTAACAAGGGCACCGTCACCGAAAAGCGCGCTCTTACCGGCGTCGACCTTACCCTCAACGATGGCGACTTTGTAACCGTGATTGGCGGCAACGGCGCCGGCAAGTCCACGCTGCTCAACATGATCGCCGGCGTGTATCCGCTCGATTCGGGCGTTATCGAGCTCGACGGCACCGACATCTCGCGTCTGAGCGAGTCGCAGCGTGCCAAGTACCTGGGCCGTGTGTTCCAGGACCCCATGCGCGGCACCGCAGCCGACATGCAAATTGCCGAGAACCTGGCACTCGCCAAGCGTCGCGGCCAGCGTCGCGGCCTTTCGTGGGGCGTCACCAAGGCCGAGAAGGACGAGTACGTCAAGCTGCTCAAACGCCTGGACCTTGGTCTGGACACGCGCCTCAACGCCAAGGTCGGCCTGCTCTCGGGCGGCCAGCGCCAGGCACTCACCCTGCTCATGGCCACGCTCACCAAGCCGCGCCTGCTGCTGCTCGACGAGCATACCGCGGCACTCGACCCCAAGACGGCCTCTAAGGTGCTCAATCTGACCGAGGAGATTGTCGACGAGAACCACCTGACCACGCTCATGGTCACGCATAACATGAACGACGCTATCCGTCTGGGCAATCGCCTGATCATGATGCACGAGGGCCACGTAATCTACGACGTGGCGGGCGATGAGAAGAAATCGCTCACCGTGGCCGACTTGCTTCAGAAGTTCGAGGAGGTCTCGGGCGGCGAGCTCGCCAACGACCGCATGCTGCTGAGCTAAACCTACCAAAAAGGGACAGGTTTATTTTGGCAGGTTTTATCTGCGCAGACGTCAAAACCGCCGCAAAGGGACAGACACCTTTGCGGCGGTTTTGTTAAAGAGTAAGGAGACCGCCATGAAAAGACTCCCCCGCCTTGCGTTAGCTGCCGCGTTGTTTGCCGGCGCGCTCACAGGCATCCCAAGCCTCGCTTTCGCGGGGAACCTGCCCGCCGCTATTGACGGCTCCGTGGCCGTCATGCACACCAATGATATCCACGGCAGCTACAAGTACAGCTACAACGCAAGCAAGGGTACCGGCACTGTCGGCTTTGACGGACTGGCAGTTCTCTATAGCGCTCAAAGCAGTGCCCCCGATCTTTTGCTCGATGCGGGCGATACCTTCCACGGGCAATCCTTCGCCACTATGAGCGAGGGCAAAAGCATCGCCGAGCTCATGGACACCTTTTATGCGAACGGCTACGACGCGACCACGCCGGGCAACCACGACTGGAGCTACGGCGCTGACAAGCTCCGCACCATGACCGGCTACAGCACCACCGGCACGCCCTTCGCCATGCTCTGCGCAAACGCGAAGTCTACGAGCGGCGTATGGAGCTCGAGCATCACCAAAACGCTCGACCGTACCTGGGAGGACAGCGAAGACCACTCCACATTCGACTACAAAATCAAGGTCGGCGTCGTGGGTGCCATGGATGAGTCGCTGGGATTCTCACTGCGCGAGAGCCTTGTCCAGGACACGTCGTTCTCGGATGCGGCAGCCGCCATCAATGCTGAGGCTAAGCGACTGCGCGAGGATGAGGGCTGCAACGTTATCGTCTGCATCGCGCACACGCTCAACGCCAAGGCCTTTGCTGCAAGGCTCGTTGGGGTCGATGCACTGGTCGCGGGCCACGAGCACATCAACTTAGACGAAAACGTGACGGGGGCCGACGGCAAGCCGGTCCGCGTCGTCGAGGCGGGCAGCGCCTTTGCCGAGGTCGGTCTGCTTTCCATTCCGTACAAGTACGACACGAATGGCACCGTGACGACCGACGATGACACGGTCACGATCCCCGCAGACGACAGCGACGAGAAGCTCTACACCGCCAAGAACGTCAACGACCTTTTGGCAGACCCCGACAAGGGCGCCTTCTACCAGAGTCAACTCGATGAGGTTCGCAATAACAAAATCAAGCCACTCGACGACGCCTTTAAAATCGAGTCGAACAAAGTGATCGGCACATCCGCCACTGACTATTTCTACGGCGAAGACGCCGCGGGTACGCATGGCTGGGAGATGGTGCGCACCACCGATTTGCGTCCCAGCAAAGCGAGCGACACCACCAAGGCCCAGACCATCGGGCATGTGATCTGCGGCTCTTATCTTGCCCTGACGGGGGCAGACCTCGCCATCGAAAACGCGGGCGGCATCCGCGGCGGCATCGCGGCGGGCGATGTGACCGCCGGCAACGTCATCGCCATCTCGCCTTATGGCAACACCGTGGAGACCTGGACCATGACCGGTGCAAACTTCCTCGCAGCGCTTGAGCACTCACTGCAGATCAGCGACGATTGCAATCACAGCTACGAGCTTCAGCAAGCCTACGTGGCAGCCGGCCATACCGAGCAGGAGGCGCAAGACAAGTACAAGTGGCGCGATGACTCTGGCAGCGTTCTCTCCTTTGGCGGCATTAACGTGACGATTGATTGGACGCAGCCCGAAGGCAAGCGCATTGTGAGCGCCACACTCACCAAGGATGGCAGCGCGCTCGACCCCGCCAAGAACTACGCCGTCGCCACCAATAACTACATCATTACCAACACGACCGTCTTTCCCACCTTTGCAAAAGCTAAGAAGTGCGCCGAGTGGAGTACGTGCGAGGCAGCGCTGAGGGCACTGATCGGGCAGGACGACTGGGAGAACAAGATGGCCTCACTCGCGGGCACCATCAGCTTTGGCTCCGCCGAGAGCCCCGCACCCCATCCGACCCCAACGCCTGAGCCCTCATCCAACCCCGGCACGACGACCACGCAGATCACCACCAAGAAGACGGCCGGTAAGCTTGCCGCAACGGGAGACCGTACGCTGACCGTGGTCGGTGCATGCCTCATCGGCGGCATCATCGTCATCATGGTCGGCATTATCTGGAAGCGCCGCCGCTAAGCTACACCGCCGGGCCTTGCAGCCCCGCCGTACAAACCTTATATCGAGCGCAAAAGCCCGTCCGTTGTGATCGGACGGGCTTTTTGGTGGGTATTATGGTTGAACGATCTTGAGGAGGTTTTCCCTACATGGAATTGTTTGAGCCGATTCTTCATTTCTTTGAGCAGCGGTGGGTCCACAACATCATCTGGGCTGGCATCTTGGCGATAGGCACCGCCGTCGCCGCCAAAGTCGTTTCCAAGACGCTGCGTCACCTGCTCAACCGCGACGATAACCCGCTTCCGGCATCGAGTATCTTCATCAACATTGCGCGCGCCGTCATCTGGATGATCGGCGGCAGTTTTATCCTCGACAACTGCTTTGGCATTAACGCAAACGCGCTCGTCGCCGCTCTTGGCGTCGGCGGCATTGCCATCTCGCTCGGCTTTCAGGACACGCTGTCGAACCTTATCGGCGGCATGCAGGTGACCTTTATGGGCATCATCAAGCCCGGCGACAATATCGAGGTTGGCGGCGTGTCGGGCGTGGTCCAGGACATCACCTGGCGCCACACGACCATCGAGGATGCCTACGGGCAGACCATCATTGTGCCCAACTCCAACATCTCCAAGAACACGCTCGTGCATCTGATGCCCTTTGGACGTGTGGCCGTGCCCGTTGCCGTAAAGGACACGTCTAAATGGGCTTCCCTTGACGCGCTGGCAGACGAGCTGACCAGCGCCACCAAAACGGCCGTCTCGCCCATCTCGGGCTTTGACCAGGAGCCCTACGTGCTCTTTAGCGAAATCGGCGACTTTGGCATCAAGGGCAAGATCATCTTTATCGTCAGCGACGACAGCACCACATTCACCGCTGCCGACGCCTGCATCCGCGCCATCGCCCCCATCATCGCCTAAACCGCCACAAAGGGGACGGTGAACTGCCTCCCATTTCTTGGACATCGGGAAATGGGAGGTTTTCATTCGTGGTACCATAGTTCATACAGTTGTTTAAACGACTAAGGGAGCAAACTATGGAAGAGGCCTACCGTCAAGCACGCAAGCGCGGCGAGCAAGGACGTCGACGCGCCATTAGCCAAAGCGAGCATCCATACCTTACGGACCTCGACAGTTTGGTTGCCCAGCTCCCCTTAGGTCAGCGAGAGAATGTCGGCCTGCGGGATATTCCGCTCGAAATGGTTGTCGGCACGGTTACCAAGGGCCGTCAGTCCGCCTTTTCATGCAACTTTATGCCCCTGCTGCCGTTTAGCACCGAGTTCGCCCGCAAGTGGTCCAACCTCTACGACATTCAGGTAACCGAGGGCTATCGCGACCCCATCATCGTCACCGAATTCATGCATCGATTCTATGTCCAGGAGGGCAACAAACGCGTCAGTGTCCTCAAATTCCTGGACGCCCCGACGGTTTCGGCCAAGGTCACCCGTCTCTATCCCGGCAAATGGGATTCCGTCGAAAGCCGCCTGTACGGCGAGTTCTGCGCGTTTTGGCGTGTCTGCCCCCTATACGAGATCGAGTTCTCGCGCGAAGGAAGCTACGAAACGCTCGCCAAGATGCTCGGTCAGAACCTTATCGAAAAATGGCCCCAGAAAAAGGTCGACTACCTGCGCCACACCTTCCTACTCTTTAAGCGCGCCTACCTTCGCGCGGGCGGCGACCACCTGGACATTACGCCCGCCGACGCCATGCTCGTGTACCTCAATGTGTACAACCAGGACCGCCTGCTGGATACGCCGACGGATATCGTCGTAAACCGCCTGTGCAAGATCTGGCGCGAGCTGGTCATCGCCGGGAAAAGTGACGAGGACAAGGTCGATCTTGTCGAATCGCCGAACGTCGATGAGGAGGGGTTGCCCGCCAAGTCCACCTCCGGCATGCTCAACTTCTTTATGGGCAAGACCGTCTATTCGGCGGCCAACCCCCTGCGCATCGCCTTTATCCATGAATTCACCTGTGCGACGTCGAGCTGGGACAGCCTGCACGACCAAGGGCGTCAGTATCTCGATGAGCACTTTGGCGGTATCGTGCGCACCGAGGCGTTTGAGGACTGTCACGATCCGGACGTGTTCTACGCCGCCGTGGAAACGGCTGTCAAACATGGAGCAAACGTCATCTTCTCGACCTCGCACCGCCTGATGGAATACACGCTCAGGGCTGCCGTTGAATATCCCCGGGTTCGGTTCCTTAACTGCTCCATCGGCCTTCCCCACCAAAGCGTCCGTTCGTACTTTGGCAAGATGTACGAAGCCAAGTTTCTCCTGGGCGCCCTTGCCGCCAGTATGGCGGACAACCACCGCATCGGTTACCACGCGTCGGTCTTCGCCTCGGGCGCACTCAGCGAGATCAACGCCTTTGCGATTGGCGCCTCGCTGCTCGACCCCCGTGCGCAAATTATCCTGACCTGGGGCGATGTGCCCGCCGGAGGCCTTGCCGAGGCCATGTGCCGCGAAGGTGTGAGCGTCATGACCGGCGCCGACATGTCAAAGTCGCTCGAAGACCCCACGGCCTACGGACTCCACCGCCTGGTCGATGGCAAGGTTGCCGGCATTGCCATGCCGGTATGGAACTGGGGCCGATACTACGAGCTTATCGTGCGAAGTCTGCTGCATGGCACCTGGGACGAGACCAGTGACGACAGCCAGGTTCGCGCCGTCAACTACTGGTATGGCATGAGCTCGGGCGTTATCGACATTCGCTACGCTCCGGGTCTGCCCTATCAGACGCGCAAGCTTGTTCAGCTCCTCCGCAATGGCATCGTCGAGGGCTCTATCAATCCATTTGGCGGCGAGCTCCATAGCCAAGACGGCGTGGTGCAGATTGAGGGCTTTCCCCCACTGCCGAGCACGCAAATCGTCGAGATGGACTGGCTGGCAGACAACGTGGTGGGCACCATTCCGCAGCCCGACGATGAGCCGAAGGTCCGCGCCCTATGAAAATCCTTGCCATAGCCGATACCGAAGAACGATGCCTATGGGAGTGCTTTCGCAAGGAACGCTTTGAGGGTGTCGACCTAATTTTGTCCGCTGGCGATCTGGACCCGGACTATCTTGAGTTTTTGGTCACGGTCATCAACAGACCGCTCATCTACGTGCGCGGCAATCACGATGACCGCTACGCGCGTCATGCACCGGGCGGCTGCATCTGTGTCGAAGACACCGTGTACGTGTATCGCGGCGTCCGCATTGCGGGGCTTGGCGGCTCCATGCGCTATCGAGATGGCGCTAACATGTACACCGAGCGCGAGATGGCCAAGCGCGTGCGCAAGCTGTCCCGCAAAGTGAGGATGGTCGGCGGCTGCGACATCTTGCTCACCCATGCGCCCGCCGCCGGCATGGGCGATCTGGACGATCTGCCGCATCGGGGATTCGCATGCTTTAACACAGCGCTCGAGACATGGAATCCCGACTACATGGTGCACGGGCATGTGCACCAATGCTATGTTCGCGACTTTCAACGCGAACGCCAGCACGCATGCGGGACGACGATTATCAACGCCTGCGGCTATACGCAGTTTAAGCTGGACGAGGCGCGCTACCCCATCCGTGGATGGCAGGCAGCCTGGCTCAATTCGCAAACCATGCGCCGCGAGCTCAAACGCCACGAGGCAATCGAGTCCTCAACCGCCAGAACCCCCTGGTAACCACCACAAAGGGGACAGGTGCCTTTGTGGTGGTTCCGGACATCTCGACGCTACAGCGCGGCGATGACCTTATCGCCCATCTGGGTCGTGCCGAGGATCTTATCGGCAGGGGTGCTGGCGTCGGCGATGTCGCGGGTACGCCAGCCTTCGTCAAGCACACGCGCCACGGCATTTTCGATCCAAGCAGCCTGCCCACCCATGTCGAGCGCGTACGTGAGCAGCATTGCCGCCGACAGGATCTGCGCGAGCGGGTTAGCGATACCGAGCCCCGCGATGTCGGGCGCGCTGCCGGCGCTCGGCTCAAACAGCGACACGCCATCGCCCAGCGAAGCCGAGGCAAGCATGCCGAGCGATCCGGTAATCTGCGCCGCCTCGTCGGAGAGAATGTCGCCGAACATGTTCTCCGTAACTACGACGTCAAAGTCGGCCGGTCGGTTAATGAGCTGCATGGCGGCGTTGTCGACGAGCAGGTCCTCAAGCTCTACATCTGGATACTCCTCGTCATGCACGCGATGCACGACCTCACGCCACATGCGGCTCGTCTCCAATACATTGCGCTTGTCCACGCTTGTCACCTTGCCGCGGCGCTTGCGAGCTGCCTCGAACGCCTGGCGGGCGATGCGCTCAACTTCGTACTCGCGGTACTCCATTACGTCAACCGCGCGCTGGCCAGCCACACCGTCGGTGCCCGCACCGCCCTCGTCATAAAAGCGCTCGTGCTTGCCAAAGTAAATGCCACCGGTAAGTTCGCGGACGAGTACCATGTCAACGCCCTTGATGACTTTGGGACGAAGCGTCGATGCGCTGGCAAGTGCGTCGTAGATTTTTACGGGGCGAAGGTTGGTATAGAGGCCGAGTTCTTTGCGGATACGCAGCAAGCCTTGCTCGGGGCGCGGGGCCGCCGGATCGGTCGAATCCCACTTTGGGCCACCGACGGATGCCAACAGCACGGCGTCCGACGCCTTTGCCGCCGCAAGGGTTTCATCGGGCAGCGGATTGCCGCACGCATCGATCGCCGCGCCACCAATCAGGTGATCCTCAAAGGCAAACTCTACGCCAGCGCGCTTGCCCACGGCAGCCAGCACCTTCTTACCCTCGGTAATAACCTCGGGCCCAATGCCGTCACCAGGAAGACAGCAGATCTTATAGGTCTTCTTCACGTTGCAGCTCCAGCTCTCGCTACTCGGCCCGTTTGCAAACGGATTATCCAGCTTGACCGTCATAATCGCTTACGCCTCCTGACCCTTTGCCGCGACAATCTTGGCACGCGTGCGCGCAACCAAACCGCCGGCCTCGATAATCTCGGCAATAAATGGCGGAAACGGCTCAGCTGTAAAAGTCTCGCCAGTACGCTCGTTGGTGATGACACCCGCATCGGTATCGACCTTCACGGTATCGCCGGCACAAATCGCATCGACAGCTTCGGGGCACTCCATAATGGGCAGGCCCACGTTAATGGCATTGCGATAGAAGATGCGTGCGAAGCTCTTGGCAATAACACACGACACCCCTGCAGCCTTAATGGCAACCGGGGCATGCTCACGCGAAGAACCGCAACCAAAGTTCTCCTCAGCCACAATGATGTCACCGGGCCTCACGGCAGAGGCAAACGCGGGATCAATATCCTCCATAGCATGCGCCGCCAAGTGCGCATGGTCGGACGAGTTCAGATACCGAGCAGGAATGATGACATCCGTATCAACATCACGACCATATCGAAAAACCGAACCTTCAAAGTTCATATCATTCTCCGTTCAAACATGGAATGCGGGGGATTTGATATTTACTTACTTACTCGGACAGTCCTGCTCGCACGGAGAGCACATTAAGTGCTCTCCGGCTCGTGCGGAACTCGACGCAAGCAAATATCAAATCCCTCGTTCGCGTTTCGGCTACAAAAAAGCTAATGGAAAGTTAGCGTTCGCCTTCGGCGAACAAAAAAAGTGCCAGGACTGTCCGCAGTAGCGAGCAAAGGTCGAAGGACCCCGTAGCCCCTACAGGTCAGACGGCAAGCATATGTGCCCCGCCACGGCAGAAGCAGCCGCCACGGCCGGCGAGGCCAGATAGACCTCGGACGTGGGGTCGCCCATACGGCCGACAAAGTTGCGGTTGGTCGTAGAAACGCAACGCTCCCCCGCCGCCAAGATGCCCATGTAGCCGCCCAGGCACGGACCGCACGTGGGCGTGGAGAACACACAGTTGGCATCTAGGAAAATGTCGGTCAATCCCTCCTTTATGCACTGGCGGAAGACCGCCTGGGTCGCCGGAATCACGATGCAACGCACCCCGTCGGCAACCTTATGGCCGCGCATGACTTCGGCCGCAGCACGCATATCCTCGATACGTCCGTTGGTGCACGAGCCGATTACCGCCTGGTCGATCATGATGTGACGGCTCTCGCTCACCGGATGGGTGTTGCTGGGCAGATGCGGCCACGATACACACGGCTTAATGTCGGCCGCGTCAATGGCAATAACCTGGGCATACTCGGCGTCTGGATCGGCGTGATACTCAACGTAATCACGCTCGCAGCGCCCCTTGAGCCAGGCGCGGGCAACATCATCGACCTCGATAATGCCCGCCTTGCCGCCCGCTTCGATCGCCATGTTCGAAATTGTCATGCGACCTTCCATCGACAGGCCCTCGATGGTGCTGCCGGCAAACTCCATGGCCTGGTACAGGGCACCGTCCACGCCGATCATGCCGATAATGTGCAGGATGATGTCCTTGGCGGTGGCACCGTCCTCAAGCTCGCCGTTAATCTCAAAGCGAATCGTCGGCGGCACCTTAAACCATGCGCGCCCCGTGGCAATGCCCACGCCGGCGTCTGTTGAGCCCACACCGGTCGAAAACGCACCCAAGGCGCCATACGTGCAGGTATGCGAGTCGGCACCGATAATCAGATCACCCGGGACCACCACGCCGCGCTCGGGCAGCAGGGCATGCTCAATGCCCGCGCAGCCTTGCTCGTAATAGTGCGTCACATGCTGCTCGTGCGCAAAATCTCGCATCTTTTTGGTCTGCTCGGCGCTCTTGATGTCCTTGTTGGGCGCATAGTGATCGGGCACCAGGCAAATGCGATCGCGATCAAATACCTCGGTGGCACCCAGCTCACGAAAGACATCGATCGCGATAGGTGCGGTAATGTCGTTGGCGAGCACGATGTCCAGGTCGCATTCGACCAGCTGGCCCGGCCTTACCTCGTCCAGGCCTGCGTGTGCCGCCAAAATTTTCTCTGCTACGGTCATGGGACGTGCCATGTGATTCCCCTCTCAAGCGGGCTTTGCCCTGCCGAATATCGTTACTTGCCCGCCTTGGAACGGTTGGTCTGAATCATGCGGTTAATAGCGTTGATGTAAGCCTTGGCCGAGCTCACGATAATGTCGGTATCCGCGCCGCGGCCGGTGTAAATCTTTCCATCCTCGGCGGTGATGCGCACCGTCACCTCACCGATGGCGTCAATACCACGCGTAATGGCCTTAACATTGAACTCCGTCAGCTCGCCATGGGCAGAGATGGCCTTGTCGACCGCCTTGTAGGCCGCATCAACCGGACCAGTACCCGTCGAGCAAACCACCCGTGTCGCGCCGTCCTCGTCCGTGATGGTTGCCGTGGCCGTAGGAATAAGCGGGTCACCGCAGGAAACTTGAAGCGCGTCGAGGGTGTAGATCGCCTTGACCTCGCGCTGGCGCTCCTGAATCATCGACTCCAGGTCCTCGTCAAATACCTCTTTCTTTTGATCTGCAATCTCCAAGAAGCGCTGATAGATCGACTCGAATTCCTCATCACCAAACGTATAACCCAGCTCGGCGAGACGATGGCGCAGCGCCGCATGGCCCGAACGTGCCGAAAGGATAATCTCGGATCCCGCTGCACCCACGTCCTTGGGATCGATAATCTCGTAGGTGTCACGCGCCTTGAGCACGCCATCCTGGTGAATGCCCGAGCTGTGGGCAAACGCATTAGCGCCCACAATGGACTTGTTGGGCTGCACGTTAATGCCAGTTATTGAGCTGACGAGCTTAGATGCGCGCGTGAGCTCGGTCGTTACGATATCGGTATGTGCATCCAGATCCTGCTCGTGCATCCTCATGGCCATGACGACCTCCTCGAGCGCCGTGTTGCCCGCGCGCTCGCCCAAGCCGTTGATGGTGCACTCGATCTGCGTCGCGCCATTGCGGACGGCCTCGAGTGCAAGGGCTGTGGCCATGCCCAGATCGTTATGTGTGTGGACCGAAATCGTAACGTCCTCGATGCCGGCCACGCGCTCGCGCAGATCGCGAATACGAGCACCAAACTCCCAAGGCAAGTTATAGCCCGTGGTGTCCGGAATATTCACGACCGTAGCGCCGGCCTTGATCGCTGCCTCGATAATGCGGACCAGGAACTCCTGATCGGAGCGGCCCGCATCCTCGGCATAAAACTCGACATCGTCGACAAACTTACGAGCGTGCTTTACGGCGTGAATAGCGCGCTCGATAGCCTCATCCTCGGTCATATGGAGCTTGTCACGCAGATGGCTGGGGCTCACACCCAGACCGGTATGGATACGGGGCCTCTGAGCCGTCTTGAGGGCTTCTGCCGCTACTTCGATATCCTTATCGACCGCACGGGTGAGACCGCATACCGTGCACCGGTCACCCGCGATCTTGCCAATCTCCTGTACGGAACGATAATCACCGGGGCTCGAAATAGGAAATCCCGCCTCGATCACGTCGACATTCATACGTACCAGCTGGCGTGCAATAACGAGCTTTTCCTCGGTATTCATGCTGGCGCCGGGAGACTGCTCCCCGTCACGAAGCGTTGTGTCAAAGATTGCGATTTTGCGGCTCATGATTTCCTCCTGACAGGCTAAAGATACAGTTGGCTTTCAGGAGAGATGGAGTGCCTCAAGATAGAATAATACCCGTGTCGCTCATCACGCCCAAAAGCGGCGGAAGATAGCGCACCCGGGTACAACTAATCGTTATAGCGAAATTACAACCCTAGCGCGCTATCCAATCTAGTAGCGCTAGGCCTAGGAGCTGCTGTTTGTTATAGAACATGTCTGGCTCCTTTCAGCCTCGGGTATTCACTACATTGGGCTAAAGTGTAACACAGGCAAAACGACGCGCAACGGGGATTTTGAACCAAAACCACCACAAAGGCGCCTATCTCCTTCGTGTTGGTTTTGGCCCGAAATAGCAAGGAACCCGGTCCTGCACGAGACAGAACCGGGTTCCTTTAGCAATGCTTGCTTTGCTCAGGCAGTAACTAGAAGTTACTCAGCCAGGAAGTCACGCTGGACAGCGGGATCGACCTTGACGCCAGGGCCCATGGTGGAAGACACAGAGATGGACTTGACGTACTTGCCCTTAGCTGAAGAGGGCTTGACGCGCAGGATCTCGGTGTACAGGGCAGCGTAGTTCTCAACGAGCTGCTGCTCAGAGAAGGACTTCTTGCCCAGGGGCACGTGGCAGATGCCATAACGGTCGGCGCGATACTCAACGCGGCCGGCCTTGAGCTCGGAGACCATCTTGGCGACGTCCATGGTCACGGTGCCGAGCTTGGGGTTCGGCATGAGGCCACGGGGACCAAGGATCTTACCGATGCGGCCAACCTTGGCCATCATGTTCGGCGTAGCGATAGCGGCGTCGAAGTTGATCTCGCCCTTCTGAATCTGGGCGACGAGCTCGTCGGAACCGATGATATCGGCGCCGGCAGCCTCGGCCTCACGGGCCTTCTCGCCCTCGGCGAAGACGGCAACACGAACGGTCTTGCCGGTGCCGTGGGGCAGGGAGATGGAACCACGGATGTTCTGGTCAGCCTTACGAGTATCGATGCCCAGACGGAAGTGGGCCTCGACGGTCTCGTCGAACTTGGCGGTGTCGAGCTCCTTGATGAGCTTGGCAGCCTGAAGGGGGGTGTAGAGCGTGGCGCGGTCGACCTTCTCGGCAGCGGCGTTATAGCTCTTACCATGCTTAGCCATGTGCATTACCTCCTGTGGTTAAACGGGCGTGAGCCCTCCCACATCGTATCGTGTGCCCTATTGCACACATTTAACGGGCGCCCCGGTCGGAGCACCCGTCGTTACCTAGAAAAACGCTACTCAGCGATGGTGACGCCCATGGAACGGGCGGTACCGGCGATGATCTTCTTGGCGGCGTCAATGTCGTTGGCATTGAGGTCCGGCATCTTGATCTCGGCGATCTTGGTGAGCTGCTCCTGAGAGAGCTGGCCAACCTTGTCGGCCTGGGGCTTAGCGGAACCAGACTTGAGGTTCAGCTCCTTCTTGATGAGGTGAGCCGCCGGCGGAGTCTTGGTGATGAAGGAGAAGGACTTATCCTCGTAGACAGAGATCTCAACGGGGATAATGTCGCCCTTCTTGTCCTGCGTCTCGGCGTTAAAGGCCTGGCAGAACTGCATGATGTTCACGCCAGCAGCGCCCAGGGCGGGGCCGACGGGAGGAGCGGGGTTAGCGGCACCAGCAGGAATCTGGAGCTTAATGACGTTGGCAACCTTCTTCTCAGCCATGGTCATTCCTTTCGAATCACGAGTGTGAAGTACTTGCTATATCGTAAGCACGCACGTGTTAGAAGCACTCCTGAGATGAGCAGTCACAGAAGAAGCACGCTCGCGCGAACGGACGAAAACTTAAGCGATGACAGCGACCTGGTTAAAGTCAAGCTCGACCGGCGTCTCGCGGCCAAAGATCATCAGCGTGACCTTGAGCTTGCCTGCCTCGGCGTTAACCTCGGAGACCTTGCCATCAAAGTCGGTAAGCGGGCCATCGGTGACGCGGACGGACGTACCGACCTCAATATCAACCGACGTACGCTTGGGCGAATCGCCCTTACCGGGACGACGAGTCATCTTATTGTACTCGTCGCGGGAAAGCGGAGCGGGCTTGCCGTTGCCGCCCAGGAAACCGGTGACGCCGGGCGTGTTGCGAACACACGTCCATGCATCGTCATCCATCTCCATGCGAACCAGGACATAACCCGGGAAGATCTTAGAATCCTTGGTCTCGCGCTTGCCACCCTCTTTGATCTCGGTGACGCGCTCCATAGGAATCTCAATATCAAAGATACGATCCTGCATGCCCATGGTCTCGATGCGATGCTCGAGATCGGACTTAACGCGGTTCTCGTATCCAGAGTAAGTGTGGACGACGTACCAACGCTTAGACATGGTTTAGCCCCTCAATCCAGAGAACAGAGCAAGAGCCTCGCCAAAGCCAGCATCGAGCAGAGCGATGACGACGCCGACGACGATCAGAGAAGCGCAAACGACGACCGAGTAGTTCACGAGCTCCTTCTTATCGGGCCACGTGACACGCTTCATCTCGGACTTCACCGAAGCAAAATACTTCTTGGTGCGGGCGAAGAAACCGGGCTTCTCGTTCTTCTTGGACTTCGCAGCCTTCTCGCTCTTCTTGGCAACGGCCTTCTTGGCCTCAACCTTGGAGTTGGCGGCAGCTTTGTTGGCAGGCGCCTGCTGCTGTGCCTTCTTCTTGTTCTTCTTGTTGGCCATTTGGGTTACCTCCGCGCAATGCGCTTATACATGAGTAAACCGTAAGCCCCCAAATGGGAGCTTACGGAATAATGACTGGCACGCCAGGAAGGACTCGAACCCTCAACACTCGGTTTTGGAGACCGATGCTCTACCAATTGAACTACTGGCGTATGTGACTAGAGACTAGCGAGTCTCTTTGTGCAGCGTGTGGTGACGGCACCAGGGGCAATACTTCTTGATCTCCATACGATCAGGCATGTTCGCCTTGTTCTTAGTGGTCGTATAGTTGCGGCGCTTGCACTCAGTGCACGCAAGAGTAACTAGAGTACGCATGTATCCTGAACCTTTCATATCCGCCCCGTACGGGCACGAGTTGGTACTTTATCAGCTCTACGTAAGTGCTGTCAACGAAAACCTCGAATCAATTGGTTCTCGGTAGATCCATTCATATTTGGAACACATCAATGGAGCCAACGAGATCTAATCGATTCCTCACGCTCAACTTAAGAGCGAGCTAAGCGTAATCATCAGGCAAAAAGACCCACGTAGAAAAGAACCCGGCACCCATATAAGTGCCGGGTTCTCTAAGTCAGCTGTATCAGAGAGCTAATTTACTCAATGATCGTGGAGACGATGCCCGAACCGACGGTGTGGCCACCCTCGCGGATAGCGAAGCGCAGGCCCTCCTCCATAGCGATCGGGTGAATGAGGTCGCCCTCGATGGTGATGTGGTCACCAGGCATAGCCATCTCGGTGCCCTCGGGGAGCTTGACCGTACCGGTAACGTCGGTGGTACGGAAGTAGAACTGAGGACGATAACCATCGAAGAACGGGGTGTGACGGCCGCCCTCCTCCTTGGTCAGAACGTAGATCTCACCGGTGAACTTGGTGTGCGGGGTAACCGAACCGGGCTTGCAGAGAACCTGGCCGCGCTCGATGTCCTCGCGCTTGATGCCGCGGAGCAGCAGACCGACGTTGTCGCCAGCCTCGCAGAAGTCCATGGACTTACGGAACATCTCGATACCGGTAACGACGGTGTTCTGGGTATCCTTGATGCCGACGATCTCGACGGGCTCGTTGAGCTTGAGCTCACCGCGCTCGACACGGCCGGTAGCAACGGTACCACGGCCGGAGATGGTCATAACGTCCTCAACGGCCATCAGGAACGGGAGGTCGTTGTCACGAGCAGGCGTCGGGATGTACTCGTCGACGGCAGACATGAGCTCGCGAATGGCGTCCATCCACTTGGCGTCGCCCTCGAGAGCGCCCAGAGCGGAACCACGGATGACGGGGATGTCGTCGCCGGGGAATTCGTACTCGGAAAGGAGCTCACGGGTCTCCATCTCGACGAGGTCGATGAGCTCGTCATCGTCGACCATGTCGCACTTGTTCAGGAAGACGACGATGTAGGGAACGCCGACCTGACGGGCGAGCAGGATGTGCTCGCGGGTCTGAGCCATGGGGCCGTCGGTAGCGGCGATGACCAGGATAGCGCCGTCCATCTGAGCAGCACCGGAGATCATGTTCTTGACGTAGTCAGCGTGGCCCGGGCAGTCAACGTGAGCGTAGTGACGGGCAGCAGTCTCGTACTCGACGTGGGAGACGGAGATCGTAATGCCGCGCTCGCGCTCCTCGGGAGCCTTGTCGATGTTCTCGAACGCAGTGAAGTCAGCCTTGCAGCCCTCGGTCTCGGAGAGAACCTTGGTGATGGCAGCGGTCAGCGTGGTCTTGCCGTGGTCGACGTGACCAATGGTGCCGATGTTAACATGCGGCTTAGTGCGCTCAAACTTCTCTTTGGCCATAAAGCCCTCCTCTAAACAGGTCGTCCCCGGACGGGACTATGCCTTTATACCATAGTGGCCTCTCAACATACTATTGAGAAGCCACCGTGTTACCTATGGTAGCGGTGACTGGATTCGAACCAGTGACGCCACGGGTATGAACCGTGTGCTCTAACCAACTGAGCTACACCGCCGGATGGAGCCTGCAACCAGACTTGAACTGGTGACCTCTTCGTTACCAACGAAGTGCTCTACCGACTGAGCTATACAGGCACTTGACGGGTGGGAGCTATAGGATTCGAACCTATGTAGGCAGAGCCAACGGGTTTACAGCCCGTCCCCATTAACCACTCGGGCAAACTCCCAATCGTTCAAGTATCCGCAGGTTCTTTGGTCTTTTGGGCCTCCGCCCCCGCGAACGAAAAAGATAATACGATGCAACCTTGGGGGCTGTCAACGAAAACCTATAAATACACGGTGCCGGGCGTATCTATATACCTTTGACCTGCGGTTTTGCTGAATTTAGATATGAAGAACGGCGGATTTGGCTGCGCTGGCGACATTTCCCGAGGGAACACTTTGGTGTGGTGGAGCACGCTTGCGGCATCGACTTTCGATAACGATCCTCGTGCGTCCGAATATCCTCGCTCAACCAGGATGACTGGGACCGGTCCGGCCTTTGTCTCGATCTGTAACATCTAGAGAACATTTTCTCCCCTATCTGTTACAGATCGAGATGTTTCCCTGGCGGTCTCCCGTTTATCTAAATCTGTAACAGCAAGAACGGTTTTCCTTCCCTAGTTGTTACAGATCGAGATGTTTCGCAGAGACCCTAGCTTACGTCTCATTCTGTAACAGTTAGAACGGTTTTCCTTCCCTAGTTGTTACAGATTGAGACACATCTCAGCTCGCCCCCAGATTGTCTATATCTGTAACAGCTGGAAGCTGAATGCTCGTCCTCGTGTTACAGATCTAGATTGTCGACCAACCCCAATCAAGCCCTTAAGCCAGTACCTCAGATCCGTTGTAGAGCCTGCTGCCTTCAAACGAGCGCAGCAGGAGCTCGCGACGTTCATCGAGGTCCTTTAGCTCGCAGGGAAACACAAATAGCATCACGTTTTGATGGTACTTGTAATCGGCATAGACATCCGGATCGCCCAAGCGCGTGGGCGTGGAAACGATATCCTCCGACATGTGCTCGCTTGAGCCCACATAAATTCCCAGATAGTCACTGTAGTTCTTATCGTGATCGCCTTTTTGATACTTCGCGATAAGGTAGCAGCCAGGCATATCAAAGCCGTTAAACGCGGCATCGGCAGCCTTTTTCTGCTGGCAGACAAACTTGTGCAGGGGCATCGCCGTGGACGCACTTTCGAAAATCGACTGCCTTGCGGCGTTGATCTTCTTGCGAGCCTCGGCGGCCTCTCTTGAGTCCTGCAACGCTTTCGCGGCGCCGCCCAGCGCGCCAACTGCCGCGCCAAAGCCGTCGGCCGCGACACCGAGCCCCTTGCCAATACCATCGGCAACGACACGTGCACCGTTAGCGGCACCATCCGCAGCATCCTTTACAGCGCCGCCGACAGCTTCGACATCGACGCCGAGCTGCTTTGCGCCATCAATGACGTCCGCGGCCGCAACCAGGACCTTCGCCGCAAGGCTCATCGCATCTTTTACTGTTTTCAGATCTACAGACATCCTAGAATTCCTTTCGATATCTCGCATAACCAAAACAGCTCATGACTCATAAATAGCGTCAGGCGGTTGCCGCAGCCTCCCGCGGCTATGCGAAATGCATGCGGTACCCAAGTCAGCAGTTTAAATCGGGCTGCGTAATGAGTCCCAACGGGTTGCCTATTAATCGGCGAGCGCAACGAGCGTTTCGAGAAACGCCAATGACTCGCACTCCCCCCATTATTCGAAGCCAGATGATGTGTTCTACCGATAGCCCGTCACGGGCGTAGACGGTGCTCACGCCATTGTCGAGCGCCATCACGACAGGTGCCAGGTCATTCGGCTGATGCCTCAGCCGACGCAAGGCCGTGTAACACGGTATCAGCCACAGGTTGTTGCTCAACAAATACGCTGCCTCCTGTGGCATACTTTAATTTACTAATGTATCGAGAAAGAGAGTGTCATGGTCCCTTCGGGTAACGGCTGCAGCCAGATCATCATCATTGCTTTGGGCATTTGCCTTGGCCTGACTATGTTTGCGGTCTGTGGCTAAACGATTCAGATCTGCGCTTATTTCCAGCGCAAATCTTCTGCCGCTGCTTGCCGGCATCGTGTATCTCGTTAACAGATACATTGCGAGCTTCGACTTTTTCCTCCCCTACGACTTCGCCCATTATCAGCTCGGAGATCTGTGCGGAGGAATCATTTTTCCCGCCTACGTAAACGTCCTCTGCGAAACGGTGAGCGGGAAAACGCCGATATGCAACTTTGCAAGTAGCTTGGCATTATCGGTGGGATGCTCAATCTGCTGGGAAGTACTTGCGCCCATGGTGCTCGAGTTTAGTACCCCAGATCCGCTTGATGCCTGCATGTACGTTATCGGCGGCATCTTGTATCTCGTCGCTTTTAAGCTAACGGCGGGTAATCGAAAATAGCTGTGCACTGGAATCGAACCATACGTTTCAATCCATGTACGTGTGGTTCGATTCGGACTTTATAGCGACGCCCCAAACCGCAATGCAAGTCTCCCAATAATTGGAAGACGGGATTCACCAGCGACGTCATTTTGATTTGATCGGCAGCAGATCTTCAACGAACCGACCGGTCCATTCATTTGGCTCCAGCCCGCGAATCTCGAAGATGGCCTCGAAATCCTTCTTGCTTAGACGATAGCCAAAACGCGTATTCAACCACATCTCGGATTCTGCCCGCCAGATTTTTCGCGAGCCGGAGTCATCGAGCGGACAATCTGGGAAGACACGTCAGCCCACTCTCCATCGTCTTCCTCATATCGCTCTCTACCGAGAATGCTTTCGACCTGTGGCTCGAACATGCCGAAGAGACTCGAAATGTCACGTCGCCGCTCGGCCTCGTAATGGGGCTGAAGGTTTTGAAGAGCTCCTCGAGGTTTGCCACGGCGGCGGCGTTGGAGAAGTATGCGTCGCGGAAGACGGCATGTAGCGTGGGCGCTCCTTGGCGATGGCCTCCAGCGCTACGGTATCGACATCCTCGTCAAAACATGCGATAAGCTGGCCGCCATTGACATCGAAGCACACCTTGCCGCCGGTTTCGCGCTCGACGACCTTCGCGGAGTACTCGATGCGGAACGTGGGCAGGACCTGGAAGAGAAGGTCGAGCGGCGGGGCGTCCTCAGCGGCGTTGTCGGCGAAGAGGTCGAGCGCGGTCTGCTCGTACTGTTCGGGCGTGGCGTACTCGTCCTTGAGACAGGACTCGTCTACACGCAGCACGCGGAAGCCGATGTCGGGCACGGGCTTGGACTCGGCGCCGAGTTCGAGCTGCTCGTTTGTCTTATCGACCTCGGCCCTGATCTTCTCGCCTGCTCGACGGATGCACTCCTCGCCGATTTCACAAATCGTACCGCATCCGTCTCTGTACGCTGTCGAATTGCTGTCGCAAACCTCGGGGAGTTGGACCAAGATGAACTTTCTTAATCCCGAGTCGAGCATGTTTTGATGGATGACGGAACGCGCGGTTGCGCCAGATCCGGAAAAGAAATCGGCAATAAATGAGTTACTATCAGCAACAATATCAAGAATCTTATCTATTAGAGCCGTGGGTTTGGGAAAGTCAAAGTACTTACCGTCTAGGATGCTACTCACTTCCTTGCTTGCTACATCCGTCGACCCCACTTCCTTATATGACCAGAGATTCGCGGGAACAGCGCCGTCCATCTCCGCTAGGAATTTCTTTAATCTTGAATAGGTGTTACCTCCATCCTTTCCCCAGTAGAGTCGGTTTTCGGCCACATGTTTTTCATAGGTGACCTGTTCATATTTCCAAGCGTTTGTCGGATGAACGACAGTGCAACCTGTTATTGGGTTGGCCTTACGTTTGAGCTATTGAATGCATCTGCCGAAGATCTGCTCTACGCCTACCAACCCGAAGGCGATCGCCACCACGCGGGCATCGTCACCTACACCCCCAACACCCGCGCCACCCACATCATCGAACACGCCACTACCGACCACGGCGCCCACTACGCCCACCGCCTAGCCACTCACCTAGCTAATACGGACACCACACCTCATAACGGCTATATTGAATAACGCCTGCACCGTAAAGAAGAGAGAGTCACCGTGAGCTCATATCATTGTCCCCACTGCAATGCTGATCTAAAGGAACAGCCCTTCTTTACTGCGGACGACGATGGCTATATATGCGACGCATGCGGAGAGTTCATCTACGACTCCACAACGGACATCAAGCACTGTGAATGCTGTGACGCAATCTTGAATGGCCAGGATGATTATGAGGGCTGGCAATCACTTCATACTTGTAGCGAATGCGGCATGCTCAACGTGTCTGATGAAGAGTCTGATGTCCCCACAGATACCGACAGCCTGCTATTGGCAGTTCTCGGAGTCGCAACAGCAGCAACAAAGCTTCTCTCAAATGTTGCAGAGCTTACTTGCAATATTGCCGAGTCAAAGCTTGAAAAACAACGCGCCGAGGAAAGCCGCCAGAGGAAGCCAGAGAGCCGTAAGAAGAAACCGGGAAACCGTCGTAAGAAGTCAGAAAGCGAAGGCTGCTTCACGGGATGCCTGCTCCCTCTTCTCGCGTTCGCCGCCTTAATGCTTGCAATAATTTTGTTCGTTAATCGCCCAGATCTAGCACTCAAGGTTTTCAATCTTATGACGGAAATCATTGCAGCCGCACTCGAGCTTTTTGCAGGAGCTTTTGAGAACTTCTTTTCGAACCTCTAAAACCTCCTCCGACCAGCGTTTAACTACCGTTTATGGTCGAAGGAGGTCACAAAGAGACGTTAAGATCGAATCGGCTTCAGGCCTTGCGTCGCCCAGCGGCATGAGCCCTAAGATCGAATGGAAATAGGTAATGAATGCAGCAATCTGAGGGGGTCGCGGAACGTGAGGGCACAGATTGCCATCGCCTGGGTCAAATACAAATATCGAGCATGGAACGTCAAGGTCACCAACGCCTGCCCCTTCAAAGGCGGAACCGCATATCTGCTCGGTCCGACGCTAGCCGACGGGCAGGAGCCTCCTGCCATCGGGGGCATACCCTTTGTCGTAGAAGAGAAAGGACGGGCGCGGATTGTCCCGCAACTGTCGCAAGAGTGGTTCGATATTATGCGGGCGAGCAGACCGTTCGAAGACAAGTCAAATCACGGAAACACCTAGGCATCACCCCCGCACCCGCCCCCTCAACTCGCACAAAAGCCACTCCGTTTGACCCCAAATAATGCACCGCTCGTATTTGTTGCTCAACAAATCGAATGAACGTCCGTATTACAGTAAAGGAGCTGTTTAGTGTGCAATAAGAAAGGCCGACGATGAATCAACTGTCCAGAAGGGGCTTTCTCGCATTGATGGGCGCCGTTTCGCTTTCCATGGCAGGCTGTGGCAACGTCTCGAACGAAGATTACAACGCTAAGAACCACGTGACGTTTAAGGGCGCGTACGCCGTAGAGAATGCGGAAAACTCGACGGTTGAGTTATGGGTGCTCTCGACCGTTGACGCCGACGAAGACGAGAACCTGAATGGCGTTTATTACGAAAACGCGGCAAAGGGCGGCGCGGCCGGGACGTGTGGGCCTGAAATACAGTTTGACGACAAGAACTCCTATACCGACGACTACTACCTGAACAAGGGGCAGTACGATGAGCTGTTCGCAGGGACCGGCTATGGCTGTTGGAGCGGCATGGATACTCTTGTTGCGGGGTCCGGTGATAAATACCACATGGTAATGAGCTTCTCCTCGGTAGCCAAATCTGACATCGAGAAGTGCGAAAAAGCGAAAGTCAGTAACGTCTCGTATGATTTCAAGTTCGATACAAGCGACATTAAAACAGTCGCATCGCGCGAGGAAGTTATCTCCGAAGCAATGAACCTCCAGTAGAGAACGACTCAAGATCAGAAGACCGCCCAGGCAATGCAGCCTCAGGCGGTCTTTCTTTTATCGCTCCCGCCCCCCAACTCGCACCTTTGTCGCAGCCTCGAGTTCGTCTGCCTCAGTAAAATAGATGCAAACACGGTAGACAGGAGCGGCTATGCCAAAGTTCCAGTACGTTAAAACCGGCGACTTCGAAGCCCCAGCTAGATTCAAGACCAAAGGCGGGGAGGCACTTTCGGCTTACTTAGGATCATCATCGCGGACGGTCACAAAATACTTTTTGTTGCTCAACAAATTGAAAACGATTCGCTCCCATTTACCGAAAAGCTCCCTTATAACAGTGTTTTAATGACAAGGGGTGGTAGCCTATGACGTGTCGGAATAAGGGAAAGGATGCGATATGAAAAAACGCCTTACCGTACTATTTGCATGCCTGGTCGTCATGATCGGCTTGGCTGCATGTTCCTCGAACAACAAGAGCGAGGAGCCTCAGTATGTTGATGACACCGCCATGGAGACGATCGCCAAGGGCTATGAAGCTCGCCAGGACGCCATAAGCGAGATGGAGCAAAATGGCGAAGACACCGGAACCAGCAAAGCATACAAGAAGTTCATCAACACAGAGCTCGATATCGACAAGGAGCTCAAAGACGCAAAGTTCAAGGACTCCCAAATGCAGGAGGACGTCCTCTCCTACATCAACTCCCTCCAGGGTCAATTGGATGTGGTAGAGAACAACTCCCCCTCGAGCGATTCGTTCTACACGGAATGGTCGGACGCCTATGACAAGCGCTCCTCTGCGCTGAAGGTTCTTGTCGAAAAATACGATCTGACTGTTTCGGATAAGTACAAGGATGATTTTGACGACATCGTTGCCAACGGCACCGCTGCCACTAAGAAAAACGAGCAGGACGAGGGCCTAGCCAATAACTTCAACAATGTCCCGTGGGATTGCGCTGATGACGGCTATGGCAGCTACACGTATTCCGCCGTCGTTGAAAATACTACGCAGTACACCTACTCGAACGTCACCATCACCCTTGGACTGTATGACGCCGATGGCGTAAGGCAGGGCGAGGCTTACACCGACGTCAACAGCTGGGCACCGGGCGAGAAGGTTCGCTTCGAAGCCTACGGCACCGTCAGCGCGCAGACCGTAAAGGTTGAGCCTACTTATTACGAGGCTGAATAGAATTTCAGCCAACTTAATTAAGGTCACCCTGTACCGCCCAAATGCGCACGCCCTCCATTTCTCATTTATAAGAATTTGAGGGCCGTTCGCATTTGGGCGGAACTTTTTTTCAAGACCGATATTTTGCTTCCGCTTGTTACAGATTAAGACAACTGGAAAGCTGGCAGGCTCCCAGCCCGACGCTAATCGCCATAAATAGAAACGGGCCCTGTCCCACTAGGGAACAGAGCCCGAAACTCTCATGGAGCCAGTGACAGGAATCGAACCCGCAACCCACTGATTACAAATCAGTTGCGCTACCGTTGCGCCACACTGGCACACTTGGCGCTTTCGCGCGAAGCCAATTAAGAATAAAGGAATTGCGGACGGGGCGCAACAGGCCCTTTGATCGACCATATCTCAAAACTATTCGTCAGAACGAATAGTTTTATCTGTTCGCCAGAACCAAAAACTATTCGTTTTGGCGATGCCAAGCCGCAACCCATTGATTACAAACCAGTTGGTTGATCAATCGAGAAAGCAGCTCCCCATAGAAGGTTTACCTACCTCCCGCGCAGGGCTTTGAGCTTGGCCAGGGCATCGGGGCTCAGGCGACTGCCCAGAGTCATCTTGATCTGCGGAGCCTCCTCGGCCTCGCGGACGTCGTTATCGATCTGTTTGATCTCGTCCACCAGCATGCGGCTCGAGATGCGCGTAACGCCCTTGCCCATGACGACGGCCTGGATTGTGCCGTCACTCGATACAACGGAGCACGCGCGGCCTTCCTCGCGCGCCTCGATGCAGAGCTTTTGTACCACGGTATCGGCCGATACACCCGTCGGCGAAAACTCGATGCGCACGCCGCGAGCCGGCAGGTTGGGGCGCTCGCTAGAGATATTGCCTGCACCGTCAAACACAATTACGGCCTCGTAGCGGCCCTGGGCAAAGGCGGCGACGTCGTTGATAAGGGCGGTGCGCGCCATATCGTGAACGTCGCTGGAATACGGATCGTCGGAATGGTCGTACACGAGCTTTTCGTAGCGCGGCGTGCAGTGGATCACGTTGTAGCCGTCGACCACCAGCAGCTCGGGCTTATTGGAGTGCACCGTGGAGACCGGGTCGGCGATAGCCTGCGCAAACGCATTGCCGCCTACGCCGTAGGTCGCGGCCGAGACAATCGGCTTGGCCGAGCCTTCGCCAAAGCGCTTGGCCTTAGACTTGGCGCGGTTCTTCTTGGACATGCGCTACTCCTCCCCCATGAGCTCGCCGGCGTTGCGACGTAGCCACTCAAAGCACAGTGCCGTCGTTGCCTGGGCAACGTTGAGGCTCTCGGTCATGCCACGCTGAGGAAGCTTGGTCAAAAAGTCGCATTTCTCGAGTACCAGGCGCGAGATGCCGTCGCCCTCGGAGCCCATGACAAGCGCCACGCGGCCCTCGAAGGGAGCATCCCAGCAACTGCCCTCGGCGTGCTCGGAGGCACCGCCCACCCAAAAGCCAGCGGCCTTAAGATCGTCGAGCGCACGGGCAATGTTGGGGACCTGCGCGATAGGCAGATGCATGACGGCGCCGGCTGAGGTCTTGTAGCTGCCCACGGTCACTCCGGCAGCGCGCTTGTTGGCAATAATGACGCCCGCCGCGCCCACGACCTCGGCGGAGCGCACGATAGCGCCAAAGTTACCGTCGTCGGTCACGTGGTCGAGCACCACGACAAGTGCCGGACCCTCGCCTGCACGGTCGAGGATATCGGCGACATCCGCATAAGGGAAGTTACCCACCTCGAGCGCAATACCCTGGTGAGCGCCATGGCTCGACAGCGCATCGAGCTGCGCGCGCGGCACGTACTTAATGCGGACACCCGCGGCGTTGAGGTCATCGACCAGACGAGACAGGGCGGCATCGCGCTCCCCGCCCTCGGCAATGAGCGCGCACTTGATGGGAAAACCGGTGCGCAGCGCCTCGACGGCAGCACGACGGCCTTCGATAAACTCGCCCTTGGGAGCCTGGACAGCGTCGCGGTTGCGATCGCTCTGCGGACGCGCAGCTTGGGTGCGATCGCGCTGGCCCTTGGAAGCGGCAGCGCGGTCATTTCGGCGAATCGGACGCGAGCCAGAAGCGGCCTGCTTGCCGCCACGAGGCGCACGCTTGCGATTGTCGGCCATAGGACGGCCTCCTAAATACAACTATCAAACGAAACAAATAGACCGACCGCCCGAGGTGCGGCAGATTGCCTTGAAAGAAGAGGGCATAGACCTTGGGTCCATGCCCGACGATTGAAAGGCAAGGTGCCGTGGCTCGGGCGGTCGGGTGCTTGGGAAACCCGCGGGGGTTAGAGGGATTTGATACGGGTGCCGGCGGCGGTATCTTCAATCGTCAGGCCCAGGTCCTTGAGTTGATCGCGGATGGCATCTGCCAAGTCCCAGTTCTTGGCGGCACGGGCCTCGGCGCGAGCCTCGAGAATCTTGGCAGCGGCCTCGTCCACGTCGTCACCAGTGTAGGCGACCAAGCCGGCGGCAACGCCCAAAAGGCCCAGCGGTAGCTCGACCTTGGGCTCGGGAAGCTCAACGCCAAACGTATCGAGCAGCTCGACCAGCGTATCGGCGGCAGCAAGAGCCGCGGCCTTGTCGGCAGCGTCGCCCGCCTGCTCCAGATACTGATTGCACTCGGTGACAAAACCAAAGACGGCGCCCATGGCACCGGCGGTGTTAAAGTCGTCGTCCATGCACTCCTTAAAGGCGGCACGGGTCTCGGCAGCCTTGGCGGCAAACGCCTCAGATGCCGCCTCATCGGCATCGGCCGTCGCATGGTTCGCGGCCCAGCGCAGGTTCTCGACCGTACCGGCGATACGCGTGAGCGAATTCTCGGCACCCTCCAGGCGCTCCCAGGAGAAGTCGAGCGGCGAGCGATAGCTCGTCTGCAGCATCAGCAGGCGCAGGGCGGCAGCGGAGTGCTGCTCGAGCACCTCGGCCAGCGTAAAGAAGTTACCAAGCGACTTGGACATCTTCTCGCCGTCGACCAGCAGCATGCCCGTGTGCATCCAGGTGTTGGAGAAGCCCTGGTGCCAGGCGCAGGCAGCCTGGGCGCACTCGTTCTCGTGATGCGGGAAGGCAAGGTCGGAGCCACCGCCGTGAATGTCGATCGGGGTACCCAGGTAGCGGTGCACCATGGCGGCGCACTCGGTGTGCCAGCCGGGACGGCCCTCGCCCCAGGGGCTCGGCCAGCTGGGCTCGCCGGGCTTGGCGGCCTTCCACAGCGCAAAGTCGAGCGGGTCGTTCTTGTCCTCGTTCTCCTCGATGCGCGCACCCACCATAAGGTCGTCGATGTTGCGGCCCGAGACCTGACCGTAGTTGGGATCGCTGCGCACGGCAAAGTACACGTCGCCGTTATCGGCGGCGTAAGCGTGGCCCTGCTCGATGAGCGCCTTGATCATGGCAATCATGGGGCCGATCTCCTTGGTGGCGCGGGGGCGCACATCGGGATCGAGCACGTTGGCAGCGCGCATGACGCCAATAAACTTATCCGAGAACTCCGTCGCGACCTCGGCGGCCGTACGGCCCTGCTCGTTAGCGCGCTTGATGATCTTGTCGTCGACATCGGTAAGGTTCTGGGCGAACGTGACCTCGTAGCCGCTCGCGATGAGCCAGCGTCGAATCACATCGAAGCTGATGAACGTGCGGGCGTTGCCGATGTGGATGTTGTCGTAAACCGTGGGTCCGCACACGTACATACGGACCTTGCCGGGCTCGATGGGCTGGAACTCTTCCTTTTTATGGGTAGCGCTGTTGTAGATACGCATTCGTTACTCCTTAACGGTTTTCTGTAGCAGGCAGACGGCCCAGGCGCCAATTCCCTCGCCTTGACCTTCCCAACCGAGCTTTTCGGTCGTGGTGGCGGCGACGCCCACGTTTTCGACGTCAACGCCCAGGACATGGGCCAAGTTGGCACGCATGGCATCGCGGTGCGGGGTGATCTTAGGCTGCTGGCAGGCAATGGTGCAGTCGGCATCGACAAACTCAAAGCCCAGCTCGCGCGCATAGTCCATTACGCGGGCAAGCAACACCATCGAGTCGGCACCCTCGTAGGCGGGGTCGGTGTCGGGGAACAGCTTGCCAATGTCTCCCCCGCGGCAGGCGCCCAGAATAGCGTCAGCCAGCGCGTGCGCGAGCACATCGGCATCCGAGTGGCCCAGCAGGCCGCGCTCGTAGGGAATGTCGACCCCGCCGATGATACATCGACGCCCCTCCACCAAACGGTGGACGTCGTAGCCGTGGCCAATGCGCAGGTTACTGAACATGGGGAAGGTCCTCTCTCTCGGCCATCCGCCCGAGCAAAATCGCGGTTACGGGACGCAAGTCCTCGGGCACCGTCACCTTAAGGTTGTCGCGCGGGCTCTGGACGCAGCGGACGCGCCCACCCATGCGCTCGACCAGTGACGAATCGTCCGTACCGATAAAGCCCTCGGCAATCGCCGCGGCATGGGCGCGTTTCATGGCGTCGACACTAAAGATTTGCGGCGTCTGCGCGGCCCAATAGAGTTCGCGTGGCGGCGTCTCGACAATGTTGTCCCCATCGACGATCTTGAGCGTGTCGATCGCGGGCTGGCCACACACGACACCGTCGAGCGATCGGTCGCTCACGAGCACGTCGATAGCGTGATCGATGGCCTCGGTAGTAATGAGCGGACGAGCGCCGTCGTGAATGGCGACGTATTCAAAGCCTGCCGGCACCGCATGCACGCCGGCACGAGTGGAGTCCTGGCGAGTATCGCCGGCATCGGCGAAGCTGATGGGCGTGTTATACGAATACGGGCTGATGGCCAGGCGGCGCATCTCGGCACGACGCTCGGCAGGGCAAACCACGACGATGTGGCCGACCTTATCGCTACGGTCAAACGCGCGGATGGACCAGCTCATAAGCGGACGGCCCGCTACATTGACGAGCTGCTTGCCACCGGGATTACCAAAGCGCTGGCCGCTGCCACCGGCAACGACCACGGCGCATACGGGCGCCATTATGCGTTCCCCTGTTTGGTGCCCTTCATGCGGTACAGGGAGTCCGCAAGAATGGCAGGGTTGTTAACGCCAAAGTCGCCCAGGCGCTCCGGATCCTTGCTGATGTCGTCCATGAGCTCCTGCAGCGAGCCATACTCGTCGACGATCTTCTCGGCCACGCCGTCGCGCACGACGGACACGCGCGAAAGCGTGCGCAGGCCCAGCGGCGTCATGACGGAGTCCTCGTCCAGGTCGTCGTAACCCAGAACCGCCGCCACATGCTGCGGGTCGGACAAGTCCTTGGGCGTCATGCGGCTAAGCTCGGCACGGATCTTCTCGGCGTTTGCCTCGGAGGAATCGCTTGCGTAGTCGCGAATCATCAAGTCGTACTCGGTATCCATGCTGGAGCCGGCGAGCTGCTCGAGCTGCATCTGCACGAGCTTGCCCTGGTTGCCCAGCTTGACAATGCAATCCTTAAGCTCGGTCTTTGCCTGCTGCATGATCTCGAAACTCGAGAAAATGCCGGTGATGTCGGCGAGCGTGACGTAGTCGTCCAGCTCGAGGGCCGTCAGACGCAGCAGGGAGCGGTCGAGCGACTGACGGGTGGTCTGAAGCGTAGCGACGAGCTGGTTGACCGAGCTCATGATGGTGGTGACGGGCTGAATCTCATAGCTCTTGCCGTGCACATACACGTTGACGACGGCACGACGGGCCGAGACCGAGATCACGATGGCGTCGGTGAGCACCGACATGCGAGCGGCAGTACGGTGACGCATGCCCGTCTCGCTCGTGGCGAGCGAGGGGTCGGGATTGAGGTGGAAATTGGCGCGCAGGATCTGGGTAAGGTCGCCGTCGATGACGATGGCGCCGTCCATCTTGGAAAGCTCGAACAGGCGGTTCGAGGTAAACGAAATGTTGAGCGGGAAGCCGTCGTTACCGGCAGCGAGCACGTTTTCGGTGTCGCCGACGCAGATAAGGGCACCCAGGTGACCGGCGATGATCATGTCAAGGGCGGTGCGGATCGGCTGGCCAGGTGCCGTCAGGCGGATGGCCTGTTCCATACGCTTTTGCAGCTCGTTCTTATCCAAGGCATCGCTCCCATCGTATACGCTCCATAAACGTCAATAAGTTTCTCACGGTTTGCCCCTGTGACGCCCGCAAATTCCGATGCTTACAGAATGAGCGAACACCGCTTAGGTAGCTCATTTGGGACGGGGCTCTTTTGGCTGCTCATGTGGTAGCATCGGGTCTCATATAAATGAGGGAGTAGTCGTGTAATCGGGTTCGCCCGCAGAGAGGGGGCCAGACTATGGGACTCGCAGAGCTCGTGTTGCTCGCCGTTGGCCTTTCGATGGACGCCTTTGCCGTTTCCATCTGCAAGGGTCTCGGCATGAAAAAGATCAACCTTAAAGTCGCCGTTGTGCTCGGCCTGTTCTTTGGCGGCTTTCAGGCCGGCATGCCCGTAATCGGTTGGGCACTCGGCAGCCAGTTCATGGGCATCATCGGTCCCATCGACCATTGGATCGCCTTTATCCTTTTGGCCTTTATCGGCGGCAAGATGCTGTGGGAAGCCTTTACCGAAGACGAGGATGAGGACGAAGGCGACGGCAAGGATGCCGAAAAGATCGACCTGGGCGAGTACCTAATCCTTGCCATCGCCACCTCGATTGACGCGCTCGCCGTGGGCATCTCGTTTGCCGCGCTCTCGGTCGATATCGTGCCCTCCGTATCACTTATCGGCGTCACAACGTTTATCTTCTCCGTCGCCGGCGTAGCGATCGGCCACACCTTTGGCGCGCGCTACGAAAAACCCGCCACCATCGTGGGTGGCGTCGTACTCGTCCTCATCGGGCTTAAGATCCTACTTGAGCACCTTGGGATCCTCGCACTGTAACGAATAACGGCCGCCCGGCATTACGCCAGGCGGCCGTTTTCATAGCCAGCCGTTTTAGAGCGGCTTAACCAAGGCGACCTTTACGCGGCAAGGCGCTTGAGGACGTCGATGAGCAGCTCGTAGAAGCGCTCGGCAGAAGCGAGCTCCATGCTCTCGTCCGGGGTGTGGACATCGGAGAGCGTCGGGCCCACGGCGATGGCGTCCAGGCCGTGCAGGGCCTCGGCAAACAGGCCGCACTCAAGGCCGGCGTGAATGGACTCGATGCGCAGCTCGGAGCCAAAGAGCTCGCGATAGCTCTCGATAAAGACGTCGCGGACCGGCGAATGCTCGGCATAGCTCCAGCCGGGATACTCGAACTCAAACTTGGCGTCGAAGCCCAAGACATCGGCCAGCGTCTGCAGGCGGTCCTTGAACTCGTTCTGCAGCGAGGTGATCGAGGAGCGCGGGGACAGCATGATCTTGACCTCGTCGTCAGAAGTGGCAACCACACCGATGTTGGAGGAAACCTCGACGGAGCCGTCGGTAGCGACGTTGCGACGGATCACGCCGTTGGGGGCAAGACGCAGGGCGCGGATGAGGGCAAGCGCGGACTTCTCGTCCATGGCCTCGACCTCGGCGTCGTCGGCAATCTCGACAGTGCAGGTAAAGCCGGGGTCGAAGACCTCGAGCTCGGCAGTGACGTCGGCGATAATGCCCTTTGCGATCTGGGCCGCGGCCTCGGCGGCAGCGTGGTCGGCGTAGACCAGAACAGCCTTGCACTCACGGTTGATGGCGTTGTCCTTGGTGCCGCCGTTAAAGCTAACGATGGCGGGCTCGCCGGCAACCATCAGGCGGTCGATGATGCGGGCCATGATGAGGTTGCCGTTGCCGCGCTCCAGGTGGATATCGCTGCCGGAGTGACCGCCCAGCAGGCCGGAGATGTCGAACGTGAGGGTACTACCGGTCTTGTGCTCGCGCGCGATCGGGCAGGTGTAGGTAACGACGACGCCGCCGGCGCAGCTGACGGTGGCAACGCCCTCTTCCTCGGAGTCAAGGTTGATCATGGTGCGGGCGCTAATCTGAGACTTATCGAGTGTCTCGGCGCCGACCAGGCCAGTCTCCTCGTCGGTGGTGAATACGCACTCGAGGGCGGGGTGAACGATCGAATCGTCATCGAGAACAGTGAGCATCAGAGCGACGGCGATACCGTTGTCGGCGCCCAGCGTGGTGCCGTTAGCGGTGAGAACGCCGTCCTTGACGAGCAGGTCGATACCATCGGTCGTAAAGTCGTGCTCAACGGAGCCCAATTTGTCGCACACCATATCGATGTGGCCCTGCAGCATCACGGTCGGGGCATTCTCGGCACCGGCAGATGCGGGCTTGCGAATGATGACGTTGTAGACCTCGTCCTGATACACATCGAGGCCGCGCTCCTTGGCAAACGCAACCAGGAAATCGCTGATGCCCTTCTCGTTGCCAGACCCACGGGGGATCGCGCTGACCTCCTCAAAGAAATGGAACAGCTGGGCGGGCTCATAGCCGGTGATCTTGTAGTCCATGGTGCCTCCTTGGCGCAACTGGTTAGACAATAAGACATGCGCCTTGTATATTCCCAGACTTCGTTTGCATAAACCAGTCGAAAACGCCGAGCGCTCTCGCATCATCGGCTAACGGCGGAGAAACGCCACTTTATTAAGATAAAGCAGGTAGACGGACCGCGTCGAAGGGACGTTGGACCCTTCAACCAACCTCAACGCTTGATCAACGCTTATGCATACGCCGTTGGTATGTTTAATGAGATTTACTTTGAACGAGGGGCCTTTCCAACAGAAAAAAGGGCGCTCCTTTGGAACGCCCTCGTGGACACAAGGTTTTGTTACGCCCTACAGCGCGCCGGAACCGGCTTGCATCATGCCGCCGGGGCCCGAGCTTACGCCACTGCTCACAGGCGCGGCGTTTCCGGTGTGCGGCGCTTCCGGAGCGGTATCGCCCCCAAGCGCACCTGCCGGACGCGGCGCTGGGATCTCGCCCGTACCGTGGCTAAAGACGAACTTGCCGTCGGCCACGTCGCACAGGACGGTATCGCCGCTGCCCCACTCGCCGGCCAGCAGCTCCTCGGACAGCGGATCCTCGATGAGCTTTTGGATGGCGCGGCGCAGCGGACGTGCGCCGTTGGTGAGGTCGGTACCCTCGGCTACGATCTTGTCGTAGGCCGCATCGGTGAGTTTGATGTTCATGCCGTTGGCAATCAGGCGCTGGCGCAGGTCGTCCACCAGCAGGTGAGCGATCTTGGTCAGGTTCTCGCCCGAAAGCTTCTGAAACACCACGATGTCATCGATACGGTTGAGCAGCTCGGGGCGGAACAGGCGCTTGAGTTCGCCCATCGCACGGCCCTTAATCTCGCTCGAGGTAAGACCCTGCTCACCGGTGGTGCCAAAGCCAACGCTCGCATCCTGCGCAATCTCGCGGGCGCCCACGTTGGACGTCATGATGATCACGGTGTTGCGGAAATCGACCGTCTTGCCCTGGCTATCGGTCAGGCGACCCTCCTCAAGCACCTGCAGCAAGATGTTGAAGATATCGGGGTGCGCCTTCTCGATCTCGTCGAACAGCACGACCGAGTACGGGTGACGGCGAACGGCCTTGGTGAGCTGACCGCCCTCGTCGTGGCCCACGTAGCCCGGGGGGCTACCGATGAGCTTGGAGACCTCGAACTCGCTGCCAAACTCAGACATGTCGAAGCTGATAAGCGCGTCCTTGCTGCCAAAGAGGTACTCGGCGAGCGTCTTGGCGAGCTCGGTCTTGCCTGTGCCGGTAGGACCCAAGAAGATAAAGCTGCCGCCGGGACGACGCGGGTCCTTGAGCGGCGAGCGGCTGCGGCGCACTGCCTTGGCCACGGCCTCGACAGCTTCATCCTGGCCGATAATGCGGGTCTTGAGCACGCTTTCGGTCTGCAACAGACGACGGCTTTCGCTCTCGGTGAGCGAAGACACCGGCACGCCCGAGGTCACGGACACGATGTCGGCAACCTGGGCGACATCGATGGTGAGCGGGCTGGCGTCGAGCTCGGCCGTCCAAGCTGCCTTGGCCTCGGCGAGCTCAATCTCGGCAGCCTTCTGCTGCTCGGTAATCTCGGCGGCCTTGTTCATGTCGTCGCCCTCGGTGGCCTCCTGCGCGGCAGCCTTGAGCTCCTCCACGCGATGCTCGGCCTCGCGCACCGGCTCAGGCGCACGGTTGGCGGCAATGCGGGCGCGGGCGCCGGCCTCGTCGATGAGGTCGATGGCCTTATCGGGCAGGAAGCGATCCTGGATGTAGCGGTTGGAGAGGTTCGCGGCGGCCTCGATGGCACCCTGCGTATAGCGCACGTGGTGGTGCTCCTCGTAGCGCGGCTTGAGCGCGGTCAGGATCTTGACCGTGTCCTCGACGCTTGGCTCCTCAACATCGATGGTCTGGAAGCGGCGCTCGAAGGCCGGGTCCTTGGTGAGGTACTTGCGGAACTCCTCGGCCGTGGTGGCACCGATAATCTGGAAAGCGCCGCGCGCGAGCACGGGCTTGAGCATGGAGCTTGCATCGATGGATCCCTCGGCAGAACCGGCACCGATGATGGTGTGCATCTCGTCGATAAACAGGATGACGTCGTCGGCTTCGGTTGCCTCCTGGATTACGTTCTTGAGACGCTCCTCAAACTCACCGCGATATTTGGCGCCCGCGACAAGACCCGGCAGGTCGAGCGTCCAGATGTTCTGGTTCATAAGGTTCTCGGGCACGTTGCCGGCAGCGATCTGCTGCGCCAGGCCCTCGACGATGGCCGTCTTGCCCACGCCGGGGTCACCCAAGATAAGCGGGTTGTTCTTGGTGCGGCGCGAAAGGATCTCCATCATGCGCTGGACTTCCTTTTCGCGACCGATCACCGGGTCGAGCTCGCCGTCGCGCGCCTTCTGCGTAAGGTTGGTGGCGAACTGCTTGAGCGTGTCGGTGCCGCTCCCCTTTTGCTGCGAGGCGTCCGAGCCGCTAAAGAACGGCAGGCCTGTACCGGGACGCCCGGCACCGGCACCGGCGAGCGGGCGCTTCTTGTCTTGATCCTTGGCGGTAAGCTTCTCGATGGCTTTTTTAATGGAAGCGGACGAAACACCCAGGCGCATGAGAATGTCCATGGCCATGCCGTTGCCCTCTTCGACGATACCGATGAGCAGGTGCTCGGTCGACACATAGGTCTGGTTGTTCTCGCGCGCCACGCGGAAGGAACGCTCCATCACGCTGATGACGAGCGGCGTAAAGGCGAGCTTAGCGGCCTCGGTCTCCTCGCTGGGCTCGGGAACGGTGGTCTGGACCTCCTTGAGCGTGTCCATGATGTCATCGTAGGAGATATCGAGTGAGCGCAGTGCCTCGGCGGCAATGCCCTCGTCCTCCTTGGCGAGCGCGAGCAGCAGATGCTCGGTACCCACCTTATTTGAGTGAAGATCGAGCGCCTCCTGCTTGGCCATGGACATGACCTTGCGCGCGCGATCGGTAAAACGGTCCAACATGCTAGTTCCTCTTAGACGAGCTAGTTTTTCAAACGCAAAGCGCCACTCGTGGCGGCGCTTTGGTCTCTTTACCCATATGGAGTATATGTTAACCGCTGTGGCCTTTTCCGCGTGCAGCCATACGACAACGTCTACAAAAAAGGAATCGCCGGGTGCGGCGGGCGCTCTAGGTTAGTGGCTCTTGCCTAGCAGACGGGCTCGGCGTCCATACTCTCGGCAACGTCATCGACGACATCGGCAACGGGAGCGCCCGGCATACGTACGAGCTCCATATGCTGTTCTTCAAAGACGGTTCCCATGGGGAAGGCATGGCGGAAGATAAAGCGAGCAACCGGACCAGCCACCAGCAGGTTCCAGGGCAGGGCCATGATAAAGTTGCGCGGAATGTTGACGAGCCACATCATCGGCAGCACCTGCAGATTGGCAAGCGGGCCGCCGGGCATATGGAGCAGGCCTTCGCACGCGCCGTAGAGCGACATGATGATGACCATGGGAACGACCATGCAGGAACTGACGGCGAGCGTCATGGCAAGCGGTGAGCTCTTACCCGGCGTGACCAGGAATTTAAAAGCGGAACCCTTGGCAAGGGGGCTGGCAACAAACCAGTCGCAGCACATGGCAAAAATGTAGGCAACGGGGAAGCCGAGCCACGCGGCGGCAATGACCTCGCCGTTGATGGCCCCGTGCTGCAGGGCAACGTTGTAGATGCTCATCCAGAACACCATGCAAAAGCACATGATAAAGGTGAACAGCAGGCTCTCTCGTTTGTTGATAGGCATAAAGGGCATGGTCCTTTCTGTGTTGCGTCGCGGCGCCGCCAACAAAAACGGGCGGGCGAGATGGAGTTACTGGGACTTCATCTCGCCCGCCCGTGGTACGTGCGTCTGCGACTACTTATGTGGTGGAACTACCCTAACACGAACAGCACACGCTTCGTAAGCGTTGAGTTTATGAAGATGCAGGGCACCGATAATCCCCCGACCCCATAAGTTGCAGTGGAATACGGACTGTTTTGACCCTTTAAGCAGCAATTCAGTCCCTATTTCACCGCAACTCATTTGGTGCAAAGTAACCTGTCCCCCCTTGTACCAATTAGCTGGTGTGGCGCCAGCGAGGGTCGGTGAGCGTACGCGCCACACCCAGCCCAACGGGCAGAAACGCTACGATGAGCACTGCGCGCACAAACCAGCCGAGCATATTGACTGTGTCGAAGGTGCACATGTAATACATAGAGCGATAGAGATACAGACCGGGCACCATAATGACAATCGAAGGCACCGTGAGGGCGATGCGCGGGTAGGTGAGCTTGACTTCGGCCAAGCTTGCCAGAAGACCCGATACCAGCGCGCCGATAAACGCTGCTGCCTCGGGAGGCATTCCCGTGCTGAGGCCCAGGAAGGGAATCATCGTCGGCGCATCGACAAGGGTCAGACGCAGGGTATTGGACACGGCGCCGATCAACCCAGCTGCCGCGGCCATCTTTACCGGGCTGTTGAACATCACCGAGAAGCCGAATACGCCAACGAAGCTCATCACCACGCGCAGGAGCGTAAGGGCAAGCGGCGAAAGGCCCAGTGGGGCAAAGTCGTCCGGCGCCAGTCCCACACACTCGGCAACCATCCAACCTACGAGGGTCGCCATCACAATAATCGACACAGCATACGAAAGACGCTCGATACCGCTTCGCATGTCGAGCTTAGCGATGTCGAGACCTGCCGTAATGAGCGGAAAGCCAGGAATCACAAAGAGCATGGCGCCGATATAGCCTTCTTGGTGCGACATTGCACCCGGAACAACCTGGGCGAGGCCGAGCAATGCCAGCAAATATGAGATACAGGCCAGTGCGACACCGAGCGTCAAAGCGCTGAACTGACCAAGGCCTTGCTTGAGAATATGGGAGCGGGCAAAGTTGCCGACACCCGCGCCCACGAACGCGCATGCCATCTCAATGGGACCGCCACCAAGTAAAAAGACAAAGGCGTCACAGGCGCAGGCTGCCGCAAGGCCCTGTTGCCAAGGCGCGTAATCAGGTTTTGAACTCTCAACGGTCTTGAGCATCTCGTGATATTCGTGCACCGTGAAGCGACGACCATAGGTCTCGATTTCCTTGAGGAAACTCTCCATCATCCAAATGCGATGGGTGTTGACGCCGGTTGTCGGCAGACTGACGACCTCGTTAAAGCAGTGGCCATCTTCGATGCAAGTACACTCAAACGACAGGAGACTTAAGTCAACATGGATGGTGACACCGAGTACGGCGGCGACTCGATTCATGGTATCGCGTACGCGCCAGGCACCCGTTCCACTCGCGAGCATAAGCATACCGGTGCGGCAGACGATGGATGATTTATCGGTGAGCGGCGCATCGACGGCAAGTTCATCGCCTGCCGTCACGATCTGGTGCCAGTCAGTTTTCATATGGAGCGCGCCGGCACGAACGCCGTGGTGAATGGGGGCTCTCGAAAGCAGCGAGTTAAGGCGCGAAGACTGTGGGGACTCCGTTGATTCGTCCTCAACCTTATCAGTCTCTTCATCGACCAGATCAAAGGAATCAAGCGGCGCTGGCTCGCGACGGTCGATCAGCTCCTCGTCCTCATCATCAAAGTAATTGAACTGATCGAGCATGTCCTCTTCGATTGCGCGCTCGCTCGCATCGTCCATCCCGGTGCTCCCTTCCTATCGACTAACCCCCATCCTAGACAGCGACGGCTAAAGGAAACATAAAAGAGACGACTGTCATGCGAGCCATGCGTGCAATAGCCATTGGGTAGTCATTGGGGACGTTCTTGAATGACTAGTCGTTTAAGAACGTCCCCAATGACCACTCCGACAACGTCGATGTATTGGCAACGCCAGCGAGCGACGTCCAGGGCGAACAAGTTGGCATGAAAAAGGCAAGGCATAGACCTTCTGGTCATGCCTTGCCTTTTGAATGACAAATTGTCGCCCTGGGCGGCGCGCAGCGTCGGCTGGTCCGCCGTTCGGTAGAACGGCGGAACCAATTAGTACATCTTTGCGCCGGCGGGAATGGAGGCGTCGAGCTGGATCAGGTTGAGGCGCTCCTCGCCCTCCTCCTCGTGGATGGCACTGATGAGCATGCCGCAGCTGGGGATGCCCATCATCTTGCGCGGAGGCAGGTTGGTGATGGCAAGCAGGGTCTTGCCGACCAGGTCCTCGGGCTCATAGTATTCGTGGATGCCGGAGAGGATGGTGCGGTCGGCACCGGTACCGTCGTCGAGCGTAAAGTTCAGCAGCTTCTTGGACTTCTTGACGGCCTCGCATGCCTTGACCTTCACAGCGCGGAAATCGCTCTTGGAGAAGGTATCGAAGTCGACGAACTCCTCAAACAGCGGCTCAACGGCGATCTTGGAGTAATCGAGCGTGGGCTTGAGCGACTTAACGAACGGGCTCGCGGCGTTGCCGGCCTCTGCAGCCTTGGCGGCAGCGGCACCGGACTGGAAACCCTTCTCGGGCTTCATGTGCGGGAACAGCAGGACATCGCGGATAGAAGCCTGGTTGGTGAGCAGCATGACCACGCGGTCGATACCGATGCCAATGCCGCCCGCGGGAGGCATACCGTACTCGAGGGCGCGCACGTAGTCCTCGTCATACTCCATGGCCTCATCGTCGCCGCCGGCCTTCTCGGCCATCTGGGCGGCAAAGCGCTCAGCCTGGTCGACCGGGTCGTTGAGCTCGGAGAATGCGTTGGCGTACTCGTGGCCGGCGATGACCAGCTCAAAGCGGTGGGTCAGACGCGGATCGTCCTCAAAACGCTTGGCGAGCGGGCTGACCTCGATAGGGTAATCGCACACGAAGGTCGGGTTGACGATGGTGTCCTCGCCCAGCTCATCGTAAATCTCGGCGATGATCTTGCCGGCAGTCCACTCGGGCTTGATCTCCAGGCCCTTCTCGCGCGCGGCGGCAGCAAGCTCCTCGACAGGCGTGTCGATGGTGACCTTCTTGCCGAGCACGTCAGAGACAATATCAGTCATGGGGCGGCTTGCCCACTCACCGGAAAGATCGATGGTCTGGCCCTGGTACTCGATGACCTCGGGGTTGCCGATGGCCTTGTTGGCAGCCTTGATGACGCCCTGGGCGAGTGCCTTCATGCCCTCGAGATCGGAGAAGGCACGGTAGGCCTCCATCGTGGTGAACTCGGGGTTGTGGGTGAGGTCCATGCCCTCGTTACGGAAGATACGACCGATCTCGAAGACGCGCTCAAAGCCACCGACGATGCAGCGCTTGAGGTGCAGCTCGGTAGCAATGCGCAGGTAGCACTCCTGATCGAGAGCGTTAAAGTGCGTGATGAACGGCTTAGCCGTAGCGCCACCCTGAATGGTCTGCAGAATGGGGGTCTCGACCTCCATGTAGCCGTCGGACTCCATAAAGCGACGGAAGGTGGAGAGGATCTGCGAGCGCTTGCGGAAGGTCTCGCGGACATCGTCGTTGGCGATCAGGTCGACATAGCGCTGACGATAGCGGGTCTCCTTGTCGGAGAGACCGTGGAACTTCTCGGGCAGCGGGCGAACGGCCTTGGAGAGCAGGGTCGCGCTCTTAGGGGCGACGGAGAGCTGGCCGCGCTGAGTACGCACAACCACACCGGTCACACCCAGGATATCGCCAAGGTCGAGGGCCTTGAGCGTATTCCAGGCTGCCTCATCCATGTCGTTGATGCGGCAGAACAGCTGAATCTCGGCCGTTGCGTCGCGCACGACGATGAACATGATCTTGCCCTGACCACGCTTGGCGACCACGCGGCCGCCGATCTTCACGACGTCCTCGGTGTCTTCGCCATCGGCAAGATCGGCATACTTAGCCTCGATGTCGGCAACGTAGTCCTCGATCTCGGAGTGCTCGGGATAGGGGTTCTGGCCCGCCTCGAACAGGGCGGCGCGCTTGGCCAGGCGCGTGGCGCGCTCGTCGTTGAGCGTCGATGCCTGCTCGGCGGCGTTTTGGTTCTCTGCCATAAGTTAGCTCCTCAAACTAAAACGCTCCCCAGGATTCGGTCCCAGGGAGCGAAAACATACCTTTACGCGGGACCGTGGTCTAGCGTGCGATCTTGGCGATGGTGTAGACGCGAGTCTTGCCGGAAGGCGTAACGACCTCGACGGAGTCGCCCTCGCCGTGGCCGATGATGGCGTGGCCGACCGGGGACTCGTTGGAGATCTTGTGCTCGAGCGAGTTGGTCTCGGTGGTACCGACGAGCGTGACTTCCATGACCTCACCGTTGGGATCAATCAGCGAAACGGTAGAACCGATGGAGACGGTCAGATCGCCCGTGGTGGCAGCAACCTGAGCGTTGGCGAGAATAGCCTGAATCTCGGCAATACGAGCAGCATTCTGAGCCTGCTTGTCCTTGGCGGCATCGTACTCGGAGTTCTCCGAAAGGTCGCCAAACGCGCGGGCTTCCTTGATGTCCTCGACGATCTCCTTGGCGTAATCGCCCTCACGCCAAGCGAGCTCCTCGACGAGCTTCTGGCGGCCCTCAGCGGTCAGTACGATCTGGCTTGCGTCCATACGGATATCTCCCCAACTATGATGTAACAATCAACTGTCAACATAACGAAAAAGACCGGCTAGCCTGCGGGCAAGCCGGTCAGGTGCTCACCCCAAAGGGATGGGACTACTCTGCGTCCGCGTCGCCGTCCTCTGCCTTCTTTTTCTTGGCGGCGGCGAGCTGGGCCTCGAGCTCTGCGATCTTCTTGTCCTCCTCGGACTCCTCGACCACAACGTCCTCGGCCTGCTTGGTCTCGTCCTTATCGTCGCCCTCCATACCCTCGCGGATATTCTTGACGGTAGAGCCGAGGGACTTGCCGAGCTTCGGCAGGTTCTTGGGCCCGAAGATAATCAGGACAACGATGAGAATAATGATGAGCTCAGGAGCCCTCAGTCCAAACATGTAGACCTCCACAAAACAGCGAGACAAGCTCGAATGAGTATACCGCGGGTATCGCGGCATCACAACAATAGCTAAAAAAAGGGACCGCAAGAAGCGGTCCCTCCTCATGCTCTGGTCGGGTTGACTGGATTTGAACCAGCGACCCCTGCGTCCCGAACGCAGTGCTCTACCAAACTGAGCCACAACCCGTTAGCTCGACTATAGTAACAAAGTTTTTCGCCGCGTGCTAGAGAAATTTTTATTTCTTTGACGCGTCGATTTGTACCGTGTTGGGAATAAGCTCAGTCGCGCAGGACCACCAGCCATTTTGCTGGGCAGCCCCGGCAAGCCTTTCGGCCGTGGCGGCGGTGTCGCAAATGGCAAACGAGCAGGCACCCGACCCGCACACGTCCACGGCAACGGTTCCCTCCTGTGCGCTCAGCCAGTCGAGAACCGCCTGGATCTGCGGCTCCATCAAAGCAGAAATGACGCCCAAGTTGTTATGGATGAGCGAATACGCCATCTTCGCATCACTCACGCGAAGAGCCGATGCAATGGCATCGGGCGCAGTCGCGGGCACCGGGGCCTCGTCAAAACGTCGATAGGCCTCAATTGTCGAAACGCTCGCCTCCCGCGGCTTGACCAGCACAACGGGCGTCACAGGAAGCGCGGGGTACTCAGTTGCCAGAACGTCTCCCCCACCAACGTAGAATGCGGGGCTCGCATGCAAAAAGAACGGCACGTCGGCGCCGATGCCACGAGCAATCTCGTCCAGCGCAGGATCAGTGCGGTCGATGCCCCACAGCTCAGCCAGGGCAACGATAACCGCCGCGGCATCCGTCGAGGGGCCGCCCAGGCCGGCGCACAGCGGGATGCGCTTCTCAATCGTCACGCACACGTTTGCCTCGCGCCCGAAATGATCGGCCATGGCGACGGCGGCGCGGTAGGCAGTATTCTTTTGCATGGGAAAATCTGATGCCGGAACCGTCTGGACGGTCAACGCCTGCGCCGGCGTGACCGTCACGGTATCGGCTAGGCCGACAGCTGCCATCAGGGAATCGACTTTGTGGTAGCCGCGGGTATCGCGCTCGGTATGAACCCCCAGGTAGAGGTTAATCTTTGCCGGCGCAGTAAGGATGAGGGACCGATCGGTCACCGTTAATGCTCCTCGAGCTGGTTGCCGAGCGGAGTAAAGATGTGCTCGCCGCTCTCGGGGTCGAACAGTTCAACCTGACCGGTAAGGACGTCGATGTACTGGTAGGACTGACGCGACTTGCGGCCGCGGCGCTCGTCAACCTCGACGATAAAGACAGCCGGGTGGACGCTCTTGATGGTACCCGTGCGCTCGACAACGCGGGTACGGCCCATGTTGGCCTTCACCTTGACGCGATCGCCCACCATATCGGTCAGCTTCTCGTGGATGTCGTCGACGTAATTGACTTCCATCTCTTCCATGAACAGGGCCTCCAGAAGGTGCAATTCAAAAAGGGGATAATACCCCTAAGATAGACAAAACTCTAATACTATAGCACCCTGTTACAACCCCACGCAAGTAGCTAATTAGGCTACTTACAGATTGTCGGTATCGAGGACAATGGTGAACGGGCCGTCGTTGACCAGGTCGACTTTCATGTCGGCGCCAAAGATGCCGTGCGCCACGTGGTCGACGTCCTGGGCGACGAGCGTCAGAAAGTACTCATAAAGCTCGTTGGCGACATCGGGCGCGCCAGCATCCGTAAACGACGGACGACGGCCGTGGCGGCAATCGGCAAACAGCGTAAACTGCGACACCACGAGCACCTCGCCGTCGACATCGGCAAGCGCCAAGTTAGTCTTGCCGTTCTCGTCCTCGTTGATACGCAGCCCGCGGAGCTTGCCCCATAGTTTATCGGCCTCGGCACGCGTATCGCCATGGCCCACACCCAGCAATACCAGATAGCCGCGCCCAATGCGGCCCACGCACTCGCCGTCGACCGTCACACCGGCGTTGAGCACGCGCTGCACCACCGCACGCACGGCCTACTCCTCGCCCGTGAGTTTGGCGGACAGGTGCTCGAGTGCATGGAAACGATGGCTGATGGCGTTCTTCTCGTCCGCTGTGAGCTCGGCCATAGTCTTGCCCGGCGTATCGACCGGCAGGAACAGCGGGTCGTAGCCAAAGCCGTGGTCGCCGCGGCCCTCGTGTGCGATAACGCCCTCGCAGGCACCCTCGCCATAGGTGACCAGGCCGTCTTGGTCGATGAGCGCAACGACGCTCATAAAGCGTGCGGTGCGATCCTCGTCTGCCACGCCTTCCAGATTAACGAGAAGCTTGGCATTGTTGGCGGCATCATCGCCGTGTACGCCCGCATAACGCGCGCTATACACACCCGGCTCACCGTCCAGCGCGTCTACGACCAAGCCGGAATCGTCGGCGATGGCCATAAGGCCCGTCTCCTCGACCGCAGCCTGCGCCTTGATGATGGCGTTCTCCAAAAACGTCGTGCCGTTTTCCTCGGGGTCCTCAAAATCGCCCAGCTGGCCGAGCGCCACAAAGCGCACCTCGGGCATGACCTTGCCCAAAATGGCCTCGATCTCGGTGAGCTTATGGGCGTTACCCGTGGCCACAACAATGGTCGCCGCCGGGTCGAGGGTGTCGATGTCAATCTTCTCAAGTGCCATAGCTGGCCTCCTTGTCTCTTATAGCAATGCCGTGTAGAGGACGACGAGGGCCTCGGCCTCTCCCCTCTCAATCAACGGCAGTCTTATACTTCGGCGTTTTCGCAGATTAAACCTGCCAAAATCAACATCCCCTTTTGGCAGGTTAGGCGAGGGCTTGACGCTGAAGCTCGATGAGCTCGGCGATGCCCTTGTCGCCCAGATCGAGCAGGGCGTTGAGACGCTTGCGGTCGAAGGGCGCCTGCTCGCCGGTACCCTGGAGCTCGATCATCTCGCCGGAGTCGGTGGCGACGAGGTTCATGTCGACCTCGGCGTGGCTGTCCTCGGAATAATCCAAGTCGAGCAGGGTGTTGCCGTCGACGACGCCCATGGAAATAGCGGCAACCTGACCGGTAAGCGGAATGCGCTCGAGCTTGCCCGCCTCGACCCACATGGCAAGGGCGTCGTGCAGCGCCACCCAGGCGCCGGTGATGCTCGCCGTACGCGTGCCGCCATCGGCCTGGATCACATCGCAGTCAACGGTAACGGTGTACTCGCCGAGCGCCTTCATATTGACGACGGTGCGCAGGCTGCGGCCGATCAAGCGCTCGATCTCCATGGAACGGCCCTTGCGGTTGGCATGTTCGCGCTTGCAGCGCTTGCCGGTCGACGCCGGCAGCATCGCATATTCCGCCGTTACCCAACCGGCCTTAGCGCCCTTGCGCCAGCCCGGAACGCCCTCCTCGATGGTGGCGGCGCACAGCACGCGCGTGTCGCCAAACTCTGCCAGGCACGAGCCGTGGGCGTGCTTCATGACGCCGCGGGTGAGCTTAACGGGACGCAGCTCGTTTGCGGCGCGGCCGTTGGCGCGGTTGACCTGCATATATTCCATGGAACTATCCTTTCGGCAAAAGAGTGGCGAAGACTCCGGCGACATTGCGTGCCTAACCGAGTTCGTCGATATCGACATGCTCGATGCTTTTGAGCGGCTGGCCAAAGATAAAGCTGCCCGCCACCGCAAACTCGGCAATGTTGTCGGACGTGGTGGCAAAGCGATGCTGCGGCTCGGCGGTGTTGCCCGCCAGCTGCTCACGGCGCGTGAGGATATCGGTCAGCTCGCGGGTGGTCTCCTCGGCGGAGCTCACCACGCGCACCCCGGGCCCCAACGCATGACGGATGGGGCCCACCAGCAGCGGAAAGTGCGTACAGCCGAGCACCACGGTATCGATGCCACGATCGTGCAGTGGCTCGACAGTGGCGTTGACCAGCGCGCGAACGGCTGGCGTATCAAAAATATCCTCGTTCTCGAGCCACTGCTCCTGCAGATGCGCGCCCGAGGCGAGCTCGTGCTCGACAACCTCGACAAAGCTCGAGGCAGGGCAGCCATACACGTCCACGCCGGCATCCAAGTCCTGGATGGCGCGCGTGTAGGCGCCCGAGCGGATGGTGAGGTTGGTGGCGAGCACGCCCACACGGCGCGTGCGGGTGCTGTTGATGGCGGCACGCGCGCCCGGCGCGATTACGCCAATCACGGGGACATCGAGCACCTGCTGAGCCAGGCGAAGCGCCGCTGCCGTCGCCGTATTGCAGGCGATGACCATGATCTTGACGTCGTGTCTCGAAAGCCAGCGCCCCGCCTGTAGCGCAAACGAGCGCACCTCGTCCTCGGTGCGGGTGCCGTAAGGGCAGCGCTTGGTATCGCCAAAGTAGTAGACGGACTCGTGCGGAAGCGCCGTCGCAATCGCGCGCGCAACCGTCAAGCCGCCCAGACCCGAGTCGAACACGCCGATGGGGCGCGTATCACCGGCCAGATTCTCGATATCGGACATTACCTCACCAGATTCTCTCTCGAAAAGATATGGCCAAGCGTAACGGCACTGCGCTATGAACGGGCCGCGACGAGCAGCTCCGCCGTCGCCGCCCAGCCGTCAACGATCCTGCCACGCGTGACAAAGGCGTTATCGCAGGACGCAAGAAACTCGGACGCGCCGGCGCTGGTCAGACCGTTCTCGACCAGGCAGAACGTGCCCACGTGGTCGGCCATGTAGAAATCAGACTCGGAATCGCCGAGTGCCAGCGTCTCGTCGCGCTCGATGCCCAGATGCTCGCAGAAACGCGCGACCGCCACGCCCTTGTCGAGACCCGACGGATTGATGTTAAAGGCACGACCATCCTCGACGCGATCGAGCTCGAGGGTCGTCGGCTTGGACAGATGAGTCAAGTGGCCGTTGCAGGCCCAGACCAGACCGCAGCCGGCCTCGTCGAGGATGGCCTGCGCCTCGTCATCGGGAATATCGCCGCGCATGCCGACGGTGACCTCGCGGTACTTATAGCCAGTCGACATGTCGTTGTGGTACTCGATCTTGTGCGGCCAGCGAGCGAGAATCTTCTCGCACACGCCGGTCTGCTCAATCACCTGGTGCGGCGTAAGGCCGCAGGCGGGGTCGTAAGGCATGTCGCCGGTCAGATACTCCCAGTCGTTGGCCTTGAGGTCGTACATGACCAGACCACCCATCTCGCCAATGTAGGAGTTGAGGCCGAGCACGCGGGCATCTTCGTGGATCATGGTGCGGTTGCGACCCGAGGTTGGAATTACCTGGATGCCAGCGCGGGCAAGCGCCACGACGGCCTCGACGAGCTTGGTCGAGGGATTGCCGTCGTTGTCGCGCAGCACGCACGAGCCGGGCGCGAGCATCGTTGCGTCCAGATCGGTAAAGACGTACTTGACCTTGGCAAGGCGCTCGCGCATCTCGCCCGAAAGCTCGGCAACGGTCGGCAGGGTGTTGTGGGACATGGTCACTCCATTTATTACGTAGAAAAGACTTAATCTTGGTACCGCGTTTTCCCTAAGGTGAACACGCTTGAGAGGCACTGCATCATCGGGCGTCGAGGATCCGCAAACGCCATCCTAAAGGCAGCAGCGCCTAGGCGTCGTACGCCGCAAGGATGCGCTTGAGAACCGAGCCATCACGCTCGCAGGGCTCGGGTCCGTTCTTGCGCAGCATGCACTCCTCCTCGCCCTTGCCGGTCACGATAACCACAGCGGGGCGGTCGGTCTCACGCACGGCCGTCTCGATAGCGGCGGCGCGGTCGCACACGATCTGCCAGCTATCGTTTCCCTGCGCCTGGACATTGCGCGCAATCTCGGCGCAGATGTCCTCGACGTCCTCGGGGCCCGGGTCATCCTCGGTAATCACGATGCGATCGGCGTACTTGCCGGCAGCGATACCCATCGTAGTACGGCGATCGACACCCTTTCCTCCCGTTGCACCAAAGACAACCGCCAGCTCGCGCTCGGGATAGTTCTCGCGCAGGTCGCGCAAAAGCGTCTCGAGGCTCATGCCGTTGTGCGCATAGTCAACGACGCCCAAAATCTTGCCCGATGCAGACGGATAGAGCTCCATGCGACCGGGAACAAAGACGCCCTCAAAGCCATGGACGATGCCCTCTTCGGAAATGCCGAGGGCCTCGGCGCAGGCAATGGCGGCAAGCGCATTGGACACGTTGAACTTGACGGGCGTGGGGATCACGATGTCACGCGTAAAGCGCGGCGTGCGGACCGTGGCGATCACGCCGCAATCGCCGTTGCGAATGGCCAACGCACGCACGTCGGCGCGTCCATCGGTCAGCGAGAACGTCACCGTGCGCTCGCAGCGGGACGCCGCCTCGAGCACGCGGTCGACGTGGTCCATATCGAGGTTGACCACGGCAAAGCGGCTCTGCGAAAAAATCTTGAGCTTGCTGGCAAAGTAATCCTCGAGCGTGGGGTGCTCGATCGGCGAGATATGGTCCTCACCGATATTGGTAAAGGCGCCCACTTCAAAGTCAATCTTGCCCGTACGCTCGTATTTGAGGCCCTGGCTCGACGCCTCCATGACCAGCCACGGAGCGCCCGCCTCGGCGGCATGTGCGATACGCGACTGCAAAAGGAAGGACTCGGGGGTCGTTAGCTTAGAAGGACCGGCCTCGATACCGTCATCGAACTCGATACCCGTGTTGAGGGCTGGTCGATGACGGCCCGTGAGCTTAGCCTCGTTGGCAAGAATGCCACGCAGATAAAAGCTGCAGGTCGACTTGCCCTTGGTGCCCGTAAAAGCGCAGACCTTCACCTTGCCCGAGGGATGACCGTAATAGGCGTCCGCCACCACAGCGAGCGTACGGCGGATATCGTTGACGATCACAGCGGGAATATCGACGTCGTAATCAACCTCGGACACGTACGCCACGGCGCCTTCGGCAATCGCCGAGACCAGATACTCGGGCTTGAACGCACGGCCCTTGCAGACAAACAATGTGCCCGGACGTACCTGGCGCGAGTCGTCGGTCGCAAACTCGATGCGCTGGTCGCAAAGAGTATCCGGCTTGGAAACAACAAGGGCCTCGGCCTCGAGCAGCTCCACATAGCGCATCAAAGCCAGCTTCTCCTTCGTCGTACCCGACATATAACGACCTTTCTCGCTAAACCTAACCTTAAAAGGGCAAAAACCGTCCCAGATGAATCCGGTCGCGCCCCTGTATTATCAACCATCCTAATATGCCACCTGACCTTGCGAGTGTCTCAGCACCCTAAAAACTTGCAAGGACCAGCGCACGGTTAATTCGAAATAACAAAACCCCCGCCCTACAAATGCGCGCGATGCGGGGATGACCAGTGAGTTTGTCATGCTCTACAAGGACACGTCGCTGCTTTCGAGCGTCGGCGTCATGGAACTCATGCTGTTCTCCAAAAACCTCACGGCCACCACGGGCAACATCACACCCTACATTTGCGCCGCACCCTACTATCTGGTTGTGACGATTCCGCTCATCCACGTCGTCGCCAAGGTAGAGCACCGCCTTGCCAAGCGCGGCAAGCGCTAGCCCCTCTCGCGCTCTCGCACACAGCAATCGTCGTAGTCGCGGCCCGCCGCTTCACCCAACGTGCGGGCCGTGGTTTTTCGGTCCCCTCGGCGCTTATGCCCCATCACGAAGCAAAAGATTGGCATGATAGTAAGGATTGATTGATATCGACTGCTGCAAACCTTGCGGCAGCGCACCTAAGCCGTCAGCAGAAAGGATCTTGCATGTGCGGTTTTGTCGGTTTTACCGGTACAGATGAACAGAGTGAGCTGGTTCTCACGGCCATGATGAATCGCATCATCCATCGCGGGCCGGATATGGGTGGCCAGCACATCGTCGACAACGTCGCCCTCGGCTTCCGCCGTCTTTCGATTCTCGACCTTTCCGAGGCTGGCGCTCAGCCCATGTCGAGCGATGACGGCAAGGTCACCATCGTCTTCAACGGCGAGATCTACAACTTCCAGGAGCTTCGCGCCGAGCTCGAGGCTGCCGGCTACGTCTTCCACTGCAACGCCGACACCGAGGTCCTGGTGCACGGCTACGAGGAGTGGGGCGAGGACCTGGTCAACCGCCTGCGCGGCATGTATGCGTTCGTGATTCACGACCAGAACAGGAACAAGCTCTTCGGCGCCCGTGACATCTTTGGCATCAAGCCGTTCTATTACTACCGGGCCTCCGACGGCTCGCTGCTGTTTGGCTCCGAGATCAAGAGCTTCCTGGACCACCCCAAGTTTGAGAAGGCCGTCAACCGCGACGCGCTGCGTCCCTACCTCACGCTGCAGTTCCCTGCCACGGAGGAGACGTTCTTTAAGGGCGTGTTCAAGCTTGCCCCCGCGCATTGCTTTACGTACGACCTTACGACCAACACTATGGACATCAAGCGCTACTGGAGCTGCGACTTTACCGATGACAACTCCAAGAGCTTCGAGGAGTACGTGGACGAGTGCGACAAGGTCGTGCACGAGAGCGTTGCCGCGCACCGCATCGCCGATGTTAAAGTTGGCTCGTTCCTCTCCGGCGGCGTCGACTCCAGCTACATTGCCGCCTGCCTCATGCCCGACACCACGTATTCCGTCGGCTTTGACTACAAGAACTTCAACGAGACCAACTACGCCGCCGAGCTTTCCGACAAACTTGGCATTAAGAACGTGCGCAAGATGATCACCGCCGACGAGTTCTTCGACGCGCTACCCGATATCCAGTACCACATGGACGAGCCGCAATCGAACCTCTCCAGCGTGCCGCTGTACTATCTGGCACAGATGGCCGCCGAGGAAGTTACCGTCGTCCTTTCGGGCGAGGGCGCCGACGAGCTGTTTGCCGGCTACGAGTGGTACGAGGACACCCCCGAGATGCGATCCTTCAAGAAGCGCGTGCCGCTCGGCGTGCGCCGTGCCCTGGGCTCGCTCGTTCAGCATCTCCCCTACTTTAAGGGTCACAACTTCCTGACCAAGTGCGCCGAGGTCCCCGAGCGCTGGTACGTGGGCCAGGCAAAGGTGTTCGACCCGTCCGAGGTTGACGAGGTTCTCAAGCCAGCTTACGACACCGGCAAGAACGCCTCCGAAATGTGCGCAGAGTACTACAAGCAGGTCCCTGACTGCTGCGAGCTCTCTAAGAAGCAATATCTGGATATGAACATGTGGCTTCCGGGCGACATTCTGCTCAAGGCAGACAAGATGTGCATGGCACACTCCCTGGAGCTCCGCGTTCCGTTCCTGGACAAAAAGGTCATGGAGTTCGCCGAGCATATTCCCGCCAACTACCGTGTCAACGAAGAGGGCTGCAAACTTGTCCTGCGCCACGCCGCCAATCGCACGCTGCCCGATGAGTGGGCAACACGCAAGAAGGTTGGCTTCCCGGTGCCAGTTAAGTTCTGGCTGCGCGAGCAGAAATACTACGACTACGTCAAGGAGTACTTCACCGCACCGTGGGCTGCCGATTTCTTTGACACCGATGCGCTCATGAAGCTGCTCGACGATCACTTTGAGGGCCGCGCGCTCAACCAGCGCAAGATCTATACCACGCTGACGTTCCTCATTTGGTACAAGCGCTTCTTTATCGACGAGAACAAGGGCACCGAAGTCGCCGCTTAGATTTCGTTATGAATTAGCGGTGAACCCCGCAGGGTTTCCGCTATACTCAATTCCCGCGGGCGATTGGCGCAACGGTTAGCGCAGGTGCTTTACACGCACAAGGCTGGGGGTTCGAATCCCTCATCGCCCACCACTTGATTGAAAAGGCTCCCAGCGATGGGGGCCTTTCCCTTTTGGGCCCAGTGCAGAGGGATTCGAACCCGCAAGGGTGCGGAGCTGAGGAAACGCGAAGCGTTTTCCAGCGCAGCACGCGAGGAGCGGAGCGACGAAGCGGAAGCGGGCGGCGCCAGCCGCACGCGGACATCCCTCATCGCCCACCACTGAATTGGAAACGGTCCTCGCAAGGGGACCGTTTTTGTTTGCGCCCGGTGCATGGGATTCGAACCCGCAAGGGTGCGGAGCTGAGGAAACGCGAAGCGTTTTCCAGCGCAGCACGCGAGGAGCGGAGCGACGAAGCGGGGCGCGGGCGGCGCCAGCCGCACGCGGACATCCCTCATCGCCCACCACTGAATTGGAAACGGTCCTCGCAAGGGGACCGTTTTTGTTTGCACACGGCCTATCCCAGCCATGGTAAATCGATAGCAAAACGGGCTCCAGTTTGCCCAATCGTGCGCCAAACGGCACGTGACGGTCTGGAACCCGCTTCAAACTGCTATGCCTGATGGCGCTAAGCTAAAACACCCGCCAGGATCTCGATTAGGCTGTCCACATCGGCTTCCTCGCACACGAGCGGCGGCAAGAAGCGCAGTGTATGTGCGCCTGTAGCGTTAATCACGGTACCAGCCACCAATGCGCGAGCCACAACGTCGTGCGCATCACCCGCAGCATCGTCCAAATCGCAGCCGAGCATTAGGCCGCGACCACGCACCTCGGTAACATGCGGCAGCTTGGCGAGCCTTGCCTCCATATAGGCACCCACCTTGGCGGCATGGTCTGCGTAGTCACCGCGCACCAGCGCGGAGAGCGTCGCGGCACACGCCGCGATGGCCAAGCAGCTGCCGCCGAAGGTCGAACCATGGTCGCCGGGCTTAAAGATGTCGGCGATTTCCTTCTTTGCCACCACGGCACCCATGGGCACGCCGTCGGCGATGCCCTTGGCAAGACTCATGATATCGGGCTCCACACCATAAGTCTGAAACGCGAACGGCTTGCCGGAGCGGAAAATACCACACTGGACCTCGTCGGCGATAAGCACGGCACCCACCTCGTGTGCCAAGTCGCGCGCCGCAGCCATAAACTCCCCGGTCATGGGATGCACACCGCTTTCGCCCTGGATCGGCTCGAGCATCACAGCGCAAATCTCGCTTCCCAACTGCTTAAAAATTGCACGCAGTTCATCTACATCGTTGGGTGTGCATGCCACAAAGCCACCCGGCAGCGGGCGGAAACTGTCCTGCAGCCAATCCTGCATGGTCGCCGCAATGGTCTCGAGCGTACGACCATGAAATCCGCCGCGCATACACACGATGGTGTTGCCACCGTTGCCGGCACGTTTGGCATACAGACGCGCGAGCTTCATAGACCCCTCGTTGGCCTCGGCACCGGAATTGGCAAAGAACGTCTCCCACACCTGCTCGCCCGCAGCCGGAGCGCCAAGCGCCGCCGCCGTGGTCTCGTCGCCAGCGGCAATCGCGTCGGCAAGCACGCGCGCACCGTCCGCATCGTCGTTGGCGAGCTTGGACAGCAACGCCGCGACCTGGCCGCGCTGCTCAATGTAGAAGTAGTTGGAGACATGCAGGAGCTTCTTGGCCTGGGCCTCGAGCGCCGAGAGCACCGCCGGGTTGCCGTGGCCTAGGCTGCATACGCCAATACCTGCAAGAAAATCGAGATATTCGCGACCATCGTCGCCGGTGAGCTTCATGCCGTGGCCCTCGACAAACTCGACCGGCGAGCGGCCAAAGGTTTGCATAACGTAGTGGGATTCGAGCGATTGTTGAGCTGCAAGTGACATGAGATGCCTTTCGTTAAGCGCCAGGTGGCGCGGACTGTGGGTGTAACGGTGTGACGATTTCTAACCAGCTAGACCGTCTGGAGCTTCTCGACCTCGTCGAGGTTCTCGGTCAGGCGCGCCGCAAAGGTCGAAAGCGGGTGCGGGTGCGTATCAAATTCGTAGGCCGTCTCGGTAGAGTGGATCACGGTGCCGACGCCGGCATCGGTCAGCAGCTCCAGGAGCAGCGAATGCGGCGTGGTACCGTTAATGATGTGAGCGCGAAATACGCCGCCGACAAGCGCATCGACGGCCGCGCGCAGTTTGGGAATCATGCCCTTATCGACCTCGCCACCGTAGAGCATCTCATTAACCTCGTCGAGCGTTAGGTTGGAGATGAGAGAGTCTTTATCGCTAAAGTCCTTGTACAGGCCGTCGACGTCGGTCAAAAAGATCGCCTTGTGCGCGTGGAGCGCCGCCGCAACGGCACCGGCGGCGGTGTCGGCGTTGATATTGAAGAAGCCACCGTCCTCCCCCGCCGCGACGGTAGCGATGACGGGAATATACTCGCTATCGAGCAAGTTCTCGATGTAGTCGGTGTTGACATGCGTCACTTTGCCCACGCGTCCGAGCTCGGGGTCGAGCGGCTCGGCGATGAGCGTGCCGGCGTCGCTGCCCGATACGCCCACGGCCAAGTTACCGTGGTGGTTGATTGCCGCCACCAGCTCTTGGTTAACCTTGCCGCCCAGCACCTCGCGCACGATATCCATGGTCGCCGGCGTGGTCACGCGCTGACCGTTCTTAAACTCGACGGGCATATCGTAATGGCTCAGCGCCTCGTTGATGGCTTTGCCGCCGCCATGCACGATGACGGGGCGCATGCCGATAATCTTGAGCAAAACGATGTCGCTCATCACGTCGCGACGCAGTTGCTCGTCTACCATGGCGGCCCCGCCATACTTGATAACGACCGTCTTGCCGGTCAGGTTTTTAATCCACGGCAGCGCTTCGAACAGCAGCTGCGCAGTTGCTTCGTTGGATTCGCTCGAACGACAATCGCGTGCGAATTTCATAATCTGCCTCGTCTTTCGTATCGTTATCGCGCTGTACTCCGCTGCCCGCAATCGCGGCGAGATGCGCAGCGTGCCTGGAGTCTAGGAGCGGTAGTCACCATTGATTGAGATGTACTCGTGCGTGAGGTCACAGGTCCACACGGTCGTTGCCGCGTCGCCTGCGCCCAGGTCGGCCGAAATCACGATCTCGGGCGCCTCAAAACGTCGCAGGGCCTCGTCCTCGTCAAAAGGAACAGTCAGGCCATCGCGGCAGACGGGCATGCCCATCATGTCGATGGAAACGTCTTCCTGATTAAACTTTACGCCGCACTTGCCGAGCGCCATGGCAACGCGACCCCAATTGCAGTCGTGGCCAGCGATGCAGGTCTTGACGAGCGGCGAGTTGGCGACGGCGCGGGCGGCGATATCGGCTTCCTCGTCGTTGGCGGCGCCGGTGACGTTAACCGTCACGAGCTTTGACGCACCCTCGCCATCGGCCGCGATGTTACGCGCCAGGCTCTCGCACACCTCGTGCACGGCAAAGGCCAGCTCGTCAAAGGCGTCAGTGCCCTCGACGATGGCCTCGGCATCCGCGGCGGCAGCGCCAGAAGCCAGCATGATACAGGTGTCGTTGGTCGAGGTATCGGAATCGACCGTCACTTTATTAAAGGTCTGTTTAACGGTCGAGAGCAGTAGGGTGTGGAGCGCCGCCGACTCGACGGGGGCATCGGTAGTAATGACCGCGATCATGGTGGCCATATTGGGCATGATCATGCCCGATCCCTTGCACATGCCGCCCACCGTATAAACGTTGCCCACATGGCCCACAGCCTCACTGCGGTAGCGAACGGCATACTCCTTGGAATGCGTATCGGTCGTCATGATGGCACGGGCTGCATCGGCGCCGCCATGGGCAGAGAGTGCCTCGTAGGCGGACGGAATTGCCGTCTCAAACGTGTCGATCGGCAGAATCTGTCCGATCACGCCCGTGGAGGCAACTAAAATCTGTTGGGGTTCACAGCCAATGACCTGCGAGGCGATATTGCACGTCTCGCGCGCACAGGCAAGGCCGGTCTCGCCCGTGGCGGCGTTCGCGTTGCCGGAGTTGATTGAAACACCGGCGATGATGCCATAGCCCTTGTCCGTACCGCCCAGGTTGGCACGGCTCACCTGCACGGGCGCCGCACAAAAGCGGTTAGTCGTAAACACTCCGGCCCCGGGACAGGGTTTATCGGGCACAACGAGCGCGTAATCCAGGCGCTCGGGATTCTTGCGGAATCCGGCATGGATGCCCGCCGCCTTAAAGCCGGCTGCCGCCGTTACGCCGCCCTCTACGGCACGAATCTTGATATCGAACTGCTCAGCATTCATCGTCTTTACGACTCCTTATGTCAAACAAAAAATGGGCATCGGTTGGTGCGCCATGCCAGCCACAATCATGAGACCAGCTTAATAGTGGCGCCAAACTCGATACCCGACTACCAAATCGTTAATAATCGAATGTGCTACACCGGGCACGCCACTGTGGGCAAGCCTCGTCGCTCGTCAAAACCAAAGACGATGTTGGCGCACTGGACCGCCTGGCCCGCAGCGCCCTTGCACAAATTGTCGATGGCGCCCGTCGCCACCAGCACGCCCGCACGCTTGTTGAGCGCAAGGCCGATCTGGGCGGCATTGGTACCGACAACCGAAGCCGTCTTGGGTTGCTGGCCGGCATCGAGCACGCGCACAAAGGTACGACCGGCGTAGAACTTCTTGTAATGGTCGACGGCATCCTCAATAGTCAGCGCTTCGAGAGCCTGCGTTGCGAGCGGCAGCGTCACCGTAGAGAGCAGGCCGCGCTTGAGCGGTGCCAGGTGCGGAGTAAAGACGACGCGATCGGTAAGGCCCAGAATTTGCTCGATTTCTGGCGTATGGCGATGTTTTCCTACGCCATAGGCCTCCAGATTCTCGTCCGCGCTGCAAAAATGGGTGCGGGTGTTGCACGACTTACCGGCACCCGTCACGCCACTGATGGCGTCGACGACTACGGGGCCGCTCTGGGCCACCCAGCCCGCACGCACGGCAGGCGCGGCAGCAAGACTCGTTGCGGTGGGATAGCAACCGGCGCAGGCGACCAGCACGGGTCTGCCAGCGGCATGGCTGGAAGCAGCGGTCTCTAAGTCCTGGCAGAACAACTCGGGCAGACCGAAGGCACGTGTTTTAAGCAACTCGGGGCTCGTGTGCTCGGCGGCATACCATGTCTCAAAGACAGACGCGTCGCTCAGACGGTAATCGGCCGAAAGATCAAAGCAAGAGACACCCGACGCAAGCAGAGCGGGCACCTGTGCCATGGCAGCCGTGTGCGGCACGGCGAGAAAAACCGCATCGCAGCTCTTGAGTTCAGGGGCGTCATGCGTGGTGAAAACCAGATCGCTCACGCCAGCAAAGCTCGGATACACCGCGGACAGCAGCTGGCCGGCATCGGCGTTGGACGTAATGGCAACAAGTTCAAACTCGGGATGGCCGAGCACGAGGCGAATAAGCTCGGCGCCGGCATATCCAGCCGCGCCGACGATTCCAACCTTTAAAGACATATCGGACTCCTTGTCTGCGGTCTTATGCGTCATTGCGCATTCCGCAGCCGTCGTTATGAGGTAGGTTGAAACTTTAGCACCCGAGAATGCATATTTACGCAAATAATTTGTGTCTTCATGCATTGAAACATATCCGACACATTCGCTTGAAAGAATTGACAAAAAATAAGCGAGCTCTGCATTAGCCGCAGCGCATCATGCTGCTGGCCAATGCAGAGCCCACCTTATACGGAATACCAAACTTAAGGGTCGCCCAGAGCAGCCTAGAGCTCGACCGGAACCCATTCGTCGTGATTGCAGATAAAAGCCTCGGGGTCCTCGACGCTAAAGAAGACAAGCGTGGGATCGTTAGGCCCCTCATAGTGCTCGCTCAAGCGCTCAAGATGCTTCCACCCGGCCTCGCGCATTTCATCCGAAGCCCGGTCGTCCAGACCCGCACGTCCGCGCAGGATCAACCAACCATGGCCCGGCCACCAACTCGTGGCCTCAAAGCGCTGGTTTTGCAGCAGCTCTTGCCACACATCTTTGGTGCGCGCCGTTACAAACCACAGCTTGCCGTCCTGAATCTGCGCAAACGAGAACGGACGCACATGCGGCTGCCCGTCCACGCTCGTCGCTAGGTACCACGCCGGCACCGACGTCAGATACTCCAGCACCGTATTCAATCCGTCCACGTTTCCTCCTGTCATCTGACCAGTCTTTTTGGAATGGGCAGCTAATTTGGGAAATTAAAGCTCGAGGAGCTCTTCGCTGCCGTCGATATCGCAGAACCGCGCGGCGATGTTGCGGACCGAGAAGAACGCAAGGCGGCCATCGTTGGCACTATCGTGTTGCTCGCCAATGCCCACCATGTGCTTAAAGCCCGTCTGGCGCACCTTGTCACTCACGAATGCATCGTCCTCGAGTGCGGCCTCGCCAGTTAACACGATCCAGCACTCCCCCGGCTTCCAGCCCGATACCTCAAACTTGGGATTCTTGCTCAACTCCGCCCATACGTCCTTGTCGCGCGACGTGCAAAACCACAGTTTGTCGTTATCGACCATGGCAAACGAAAACGGCCTCACACGGGGTTGATGCCCGTCGTTTGCATCGGTCGTGGCAAGATACCACGCCGGAATGCGTCTGAGATACGAGCAGACGCGCTCGAGCTGAGCCATGCGATCGATGTCGGTCATAGAGACCCCTTTCTTGCGCTCGAATCGAGCTTAGACGAGTTGAAGATTGATAACGACAACGCATGCCACCAGCAGCGCCATCGCCACCGCGGCCAGTGCATCCCCGCGGCCAAACGTAAGCGCATGCAGACGCGTGCGTCCCCGCTCGCCGTGATAGCAGCGCGCATCCATGGCGGCCGAAAGCGTATCGGCATGACGGAACACGCCAGTAAACAGCGGAATCGCCACACTGCCGAGCATGCGCACGCCACCGAGCGGACCGCCCGTCACGCGCGCGCCACGGCTTGCCTGTGCATCGGCCGTCTGTTTCATCTCGGTGGCAAATTGTGGCATAAACCGCAGTGCGATACCCATAATCATGCCGAGCTCGTGCGCCGGAAGCCCCACGCGCGCGAATGGTGCGAGCAGGCGCTCAAAACCCGCGGTGAGGTCGAGCGTCGGCGTGGTGAGCGTAATGGCGCTCATGCCGGCCATCATCATCGTCAGGCGACACGCCATAAACGTCGCAGAACGCAGCGAGCCCTCGCTCACCTGCAAAAAGCCAAACTGCCACAAAATGCGGCCACTCTGATCGGAAAACAGGTTGAGCACCGCGACCACCACGACAATCGCCAGCAGTGGTGCCATCGACGATAGGACCCGACGCAACGGAACCCGGGCCGCGACATAGACCAGCACGACAAAAATTGCGATCGGAACCAGCCCGCGGAAGCTGCCGACGGTGAGCGCAGTGATCAGAAATGCGAAACCTAGGAGCAACTTAGTGCGCGGATCCAGGCGGTGGATCGCACTATCGCCGGGATAGTAGCTGCCAAATGAGAATGCCTCCATTAGCAGCCCTCCTCTTGCGTGGCCATCTTGGAACCAGCCTGACGCGACGCCCTCAAAGGTCCGTCCGCGCAGCGTAGCAGCATGCCGGCCAACTCGTCGGCCAGCGACTCAACCGTATAAAGCTTGTCGCAGCGGAGCGGCACACCGGCTTGCACGAGCGACAATGCCATGCGCTGCGCAGCGGGAACGCCCAAACCGATCGATTTGAGCTCGTTCGCGTGCGCAAAAACCTGTGCGGGCGTTCCATCGGCAAACACCGCGCCCTCGTTCATCACAACGATACGGTCACAACAATTTGCCAGGTCATCCATGCTGTGCGAAACCATGACAACGGTCAGGCCCTCACGATGGAGCCGATCGATGAGCTCCAGGAAATCCCTGCGCGCAGCCGGATCGAGCCCCGCCATGGGCTCGTCGAGCACCAGGACCTCGGGCTCCATGGCGAGCACGCCGGCAAACGCCACGCGGCGCTGCTGACCGCCCGAAAGCTCAAAGGGGCTCTTGTCGCCTATCGCGGCAAGGTCGAGGCCCACGCGCGCAAGCGATGTTGCGACACGGCGAACAACCTCGTCTTGCGGCAGGCCAAGGTTGCGCGGGCCAAACGCCACGTCCTGCGCCACGGTCTCGGCAAATAGCTGGCGCTCGGGATACTGAAACACCACGCCGACCTTGGCCTTAACCGCGGCGGCGCCTTTCTTGCTTGATAGGTCGAGTCCCAGTGCGCAAACGCTCCCCTCCTGTGGACGAATCAGCCCGTTGAGATGCTGAACCAGCGTTGATTTACCCGAGCCGGTATGACCCGCCAGGCCCAGAAACTCGCCGCGACGCACCGTCAGCGAAACATCACGTAGCGCCCAGGGGCTGTTTGGATCGTTGCCCCAAAGAGTCTGTTTGCCCGATGCGCCCACAGTGGTCGAGCGCTTGCGCCATCGGCGGCGCTCACGGGCGCTCAGCGACCAACTATGCGAGAGGTGCGAAATCTCGATGACGGGCTCCGACGCGACCATCCCGTTGGCTGCAGAGGATGCATGGTCAAGCACACGAGAATCGGATGCGGAGGGCCGCCCAGCGACGTCCGCCCCGCTCCGCTCAGCATAAACCCGTGCAATCTCGGCGACCATATCCGCCTCACGCACCTGCGCGCAAACGGGTACGCCCTTCGCGCGGAGTGCCCTACCTAGAGAGCACGACGCCGGCATATCCAGGTTGAGCTGGGCAAGTTCGTCCGCCCGCGTCAAGATTTCCTCGGGCGCACCGAGCATGGCAACGCGCCCCGCCCGAAACACCGCGACACGATCGGCCTCGGCGGCCTCTTCCATAAAGTGCGTAATCATCACGATGGTCATGCCGCGATCGTGCAACGCGCGGCAAACCTTCATGAGGCCCTTACGTCCACGCGGATCGAGCATCGAGGAAGCCTCGTCCAATATGAGCACGCGCGGTTCCATGGCGAGCACGCCGGCAAGCGCCACGCGCTGCTTTTGGCCGCCCGAAAGTGCATGGGTCTCGTGGCGCTCAAAGCCCACCAGGCCCACACCCTTCAGCGCCTCGCGTACGCGCTGCGCAATTTGTGCCGATGGCACGCCAAGGTTTTCGGGACCAAACGCAACGTCATCTTCGACAAGCGTTGCCACCAGCTGATCATCGGGATTCTGGAACACCATGCCCGCGGTCGAACGAATGTCGTAGACCAACTCGGGATCTGATGCATCCATGCCGTTGATACGCACCGTTCCTGCATCGGGCTGCAGCAGCGCATTCAGATGCTTGGCAAACGTCGACTTGCCCGACCCATTGCCGCCGAGGATGCAGAGAAACTCGCCATCCTCGATGTTCAGATCGATACCGTCGAGCGCCGGCGTGACACCGTCATAGCTAAAGGAAACGCCTCGACAATCAATCATGCGCGGCCTTTGACCTGGTCCTTTTTAGGCGTGATGAGGTTGGAGACCGCCTTGTACACTGCAAGCGTGAGCACCGAGTTGAGCACGGTCTTGATAAGGTTGAACGGCAGCACGGCAGGAACCATGAGCGGGGCGATCGCATCGACCGAGCCATACCAGAACCATACGCCAATGGTAAGGTTTGCGACCATAGACAGCGCCGTAGCGGTAATGACGCCGAACACCAGGCCAATCACGGCACCCTTATAGGTATGCATCTTCTGGTAGACGATAGCCGCGGGCAGAATGTAGCCCAGCGTGGCAACCAGGTTCATAAGCGCACCGACCCAGTCACCCGTGGTGAGCGCGTGAATAACGATAGCCATAGCGGCAACAGCAGTACCGGCGCCGGGACCATACGCAAACCCGCACACCATCGCCGGCACCAGCGACGGGTCGTAGGTCAAAAACGGCGCCGAAGGAAGGATGGGCAGCTGCACGTACATAAACAGGGCGCCCAAGGCGCACATCAGCGCCATGGTAACGAGCTGTTTGGTGCTCCACCTATTCGTGTTCTCAAAATGGATATGCTGCGACTGTTCAGACATAAGATCACCTGCCTCTTTCATCCGGACTCTAACCGTTGGTACTGGGATCTCACCAGTTCAGCCGGCATGCGAACCAACGCACGCACGGGTCGCGGACTCATCGGCTCGGACGCAGGTACCTCGCCTGCGCCACGGCGCCCCTCTGGCACCGTCCGATTTACCGCCAGTGGGGAATTACACCCCGCCCTGAAACAGCAATTGGAAGTGTAGCACGAGCAGGTATTCGCGCAAGTATGCCAAGGGTAATTTATGGTGGGGATCAGTTGCCGCAACAACCACGTTCCCCACCCATCCCACAGTAACGCGCCTTTCGCGCAAAGCGCGAAACAGCGTCCGGGATACGTATCCCCAACAACCACGTCCTTCTCCGCGAGCCGACTTCAAAGCCGTAAACGCAGGGGATCCGGGGGCGTGACGGGGCTTCTCTCCGGAACATTCCGCAGGACGCAAAGAGGCTCCGCAGCGCGAAGCGCGATGCGGAGCCTCTTTGCATGTCCGAGGACGTTCCGGAGAGAAGCCCCGTCACGCCCCCGGATCCCCGGTGGGAGTTCTAGACCTTGTCGGCCTTAGTACATACCGCCGCCCTGCTGACCAGCGGTAGCAGCAGCGATAGCATCCTCAAGCTGAGTGTTCTTGGGCACATCGGAAACCGTGGCCTCGGTGATGAGGATCAGGCTGGCGACAGAAGCAGCGTTCTGCAGGGTGACGCGGCTGACCTTGACGGGGTCGAGGACGCCCATCTCGATCATGTCGCCCCACTCGCCGCTGGCAGAGTTGAGACCCTGGCCAGCGGGCAGCTCGGCGACCTTGTCGACCACGACAGCGCCCTCAAAGCCAGCGTTCTTGGCAATGGTTGCGACCGGAGCGGTCAGAGCCTTCTTGACGATGTCGACGCCGATCTTCTCCTCGGGGTCGTCGATCTCGACTGCATCGAGCGCAGGCACAGCGTCCATGAAGGCGACGCCGCCGCCAGCGACAATGCCCTCCTCGACAGCAGCGCGGGTTGCCTGCAGGGCGTCCTCGACGCGGTGCTTGATCTCCTTAAGCTCGGACTCGGTGGCAGCGCCGACCTTGATGACGGCAACGCCACCGGAGAGCTTGGCCAGGCGCTCTTGGAGCTTCTCGCGGTCGAAGTCAGAGGTGGTGTTCTCCATCTCGCCCTTGATCTGAGCAATACGGGCGTCGATGGCCTCCTTGGAGCCAGCGCCGCCGACGATGACGGTGTTGTCCTTGGAGATGGTGACGGACTTAGCGGTACCGAGCATATCTGCGGTGATGTCAGCGACCTTCACGCCCAGCTCGTCCAGAGCAGCCTGACCACCGGTGAGGACGGCGATGTCCTCGAGAATGCGCTTGCGGCGATCGCCGTAGCCCGGAGCCTTGACGGCGCAGACGTTGAGGGCGCCGCGGATCTTGTTGAGGACGAGGGTGGGCAGAGCCTCGCCGTCGATGTCCTCAGCGATGATGAGCAGGCCACGGCCAGCGCGCTGGACAGCCTCGAGAACAGGCATGATGTCCTGGACGCTGGAGATCTTCTGGTCGGTGATGAGGATGTACGGATCCTTCATCACGGCCTCCATGCGGTCGTTGTCCGTGACGAAGTAAGCGGAGACGTAGCCCTTATCGAACTGCATGCCCTCGACGGTGTCGATGGTGATGTCGAACGTCTGGGAATCCTCGACGGTGATGACGCCGTCCTTGCCCACGACTTCCATGGCCTCGGCGATCTTCTCGCCGACCTCGGGGTCACCGGCGGAGATGGTACCGACGGAAGCAATCTGCTCCTTGGTCTCGACCGGCTTGGCCTGCTTCTTCATCTCGGCGACGGCGGCGTTAACGGCCTTGTCGATGCCGCGACGGATGGCCAGCGGGTTGGCGCCAGCGGCGACGTTGCGAAGACCGTCGTTAACAATGGCCTGAGCGAGCAGGGTTGCGGTGGTGGTGCCGTCACCCACGGTGTCGTTGGTCTTGGTGGCGACCTCCTTCACCAGCTGGGCACCCATGTTCTCGATGTTGTCCTCGAGCTCGATCTCCTTGGCGACGGAAACGCCGTCGTTGGTGATGGTCGGGGCACCGAACGTGCGCTGCAGGGCGACATAGCGGCCCTTGGGGCCCATGGTGACGGTAACGGCATCGGCCAGAGTGTTGACGCCCTTGGCGAGCTTAGCGCGGGCATCGGTATTGAACGTAATGTTCTTTGCCATGGTAGGTAATCCTCCAAAAGAAATGTGACTCACGTCGCCGCTTCCGAGTCCTATGCGGCGACCGCGTTCAAAGACGAATCAGAGAGCCTGATGAGACTAGGCCTCGACGACGGCGTAGATGTCGTCGGCGCGCATCAGCAGATACTTCTCGCCGTCGACCTTGACCTCGTTGCCACCGAACTTGCCGTAGATGACAACGTCGCCTTCCTTGACGTCCATGGGGATGCGCTCACCCTTGTCGTTGACCTTGCCAGCGCCAACGGCAATGACGGTGCCGCGCTGCGGCTTCTCCTGAGCGTTGCTGGCGATATACAGACCAGAAGCGGTCTTCTGCTCGGCCTCGTCGGGCTTGACCAGAACACGATCTGCAAGCGGCTTCAAAGACGACATGCTTGTCTCCTCCTTTTTGGGCCGCGTGGTTATGCCACGCGAATTAACCCTATTTGTTTGCGTACGCGTTGAATGGTACCCACGAATGGCGGGTTATACAACACAGAGTCAAAAAATCTTATTTTTTGGCACTTAGATTTTCTGAATGCCGGGGGAATAACTTGTGCGCAGCTCCCGTGTGGCGCCGGAGGGGCGGGGCATAAGGTTTCCTGCTCGGGCAGTCCTGCTCGCACGAAGGCCACATTACGTGGCCTTCGGCTCGTGCGGAACTCGCGACAAACCTTATGCCCCGCCCCTCCGGAGCCACACGGGAGCCTAGTTAACTAGTTCGGGCGCGGCATTCAGAAACGTCAGTGCAGCAAAATGGCGATGCGGATAGGAACATGGGCATGGCTTTCGCTGCACGCACGGGTCCCCTGGGGAGCACCGTGCATTTTTGGGAGTATTCAGCAGACCAGGATGGCTGTATACGCGCCAGACACATCTTATTGGTCCCAAGGACGCCTTCGACCGGCGATTTGGGTCGGCAGGCAGACCCCAACAGGGCATAAAGGCATGCCTCGTGCCTGCCCGGACGCCAAAATGACGTCAATCCCCATGACATTACCCGACCGCAACGGCGCCGGCAGAGCTCGCAGTGCTGAATACTCCGTTTTTTGCACGGCCCAGGCGGGGGTACATCAGGGCCAGAAAGAACATCCCAACCTTTTTATGCAATCTGTAATGGGAAGTATGCAAAACACCATGAGGCAGCATTGCAAATGTCCAATTTGAACGCGCGGGGCAGCAGCGCCTCCACCCCACGCACAAATCCGGCAGAGCAGGGACGCTCATAACGATTCCCCACCGATGTGCAGACGTGGCTCGAGCGCCATCCCAAAATAAGTCGCCCGGGCCGCGTTTAACGACACGGCATGAGCATCAGCGCTCGTAGATTACGTTACCTGCCAGGTAGGTGGCCTGAACCTTGGTGGCTTGCAGCTCTTGGGGGTCAACGGTGAGCGGGTTTTGGTCCAAGACCACCAGGTCAGCATACTTGCCGGGCTCCAAGCTGCCGAGGTTTTGCTCGTCGCCTGCCGCATAGGCGCTGCCCAAGGTGTAGTTGCGCAAAGCCGTTGCCGCGTCGATGCGCTCGCTCGGTAACCAGCCGCCCTCGGGCCAGTGGCTTTTGGGGTCCTGGCGCGTGATAGCCGTGTAGAGCACGTCCATGCTGGTAACGGGCGTGATGGGGCTGTCGGTACCGAAGGCTTGGCGAATGCCGCGCTGCTTATAGGTTGCGAACGGCCACATGATGCGGCTGCGTTCCAAGCCCAAATCGCGCTCCGGTCCACCCGGGTCGAGCGTAATGTGGCAGGGCTGGCTCGAGGCGACGACGTTGAGCTTGCGCAGGCGGTCGATGTCCTCGGGCAGGAGGTTCTCCAGGTGCTCGAGCGTGTTGTGGCCGTGCTGGGGCAGGCCGTATAGACCGGCGGCTTCCTCGAAGATATCCAGCGCGGCATGAATCGCACCGTCGCCGATAACGTGGATGCGCACGGCGCGGCCGCGCTCCGCAGCCGCCAGAACCAGCTTGCGCATGCGCTCGGCGGAAACCGTCAGACGGCCTTGGTCGCCCGGGAAGCGCGGATTGGTATAGGGCTCGGTGAGATATGCCGTATGTTCGCTCGACACGCCGTCAAAGAACTGCTTAAAGCCCGGCGCCGAAAGCAGTGCGTTGTTCGCGTAACGTGCCTGCAGCTCTTCTAGACGCGACTGGTCATCCAGCAGCGTGGGGAACAGATGTGCACGAATGCCCAGCTTGCCGGCTGTCTGCAGTTTGTCGTAGACGTCGTCGCGGATAAAATCGCAGCCCGGCATGGGCATGAGCGACATGTCGCAGATCGAGGTGATGCCCTGCTCGGCCATGCGCCTCATTTGATCGGCGTAAGCGCTTGCGATGCGATCTTCGCCCAGCCACTCAAGGCAGCGCGGCAACAGCTGCATGGCGGCCGCCTCGTGAGCAATGCCCGTGAGCTCACCGTTTGCGTCCTTGTCGTAGCTGCCGCCCGCTGGCGGCTCGCTATCGCGCGTGACGCCGAGCGCCTCGAGAGCGCGACTGTTGAGCCACAGCGTGTGGCCGTCGCCCGAGTACATAACGCAAGGACGATCGGGAAATACCGCATCGAGCGACGCCTTGGTAGGATGCTCGGGCGGGTCCCAACGGTAGTCGCGCCAGCCCTGCGTCACAACCCAAGCGTCGTCGGGCAGATCCTGGGAAAACTCGAGCACGTGCTGCACCAGCGCCACCTCGGACGTGCCCCCATCCATAAGCATATACGGCGAGGAACCGACCGAGGTATGAAAGAAGTGCAGATGAGCGTCATGGAAACCGGGGCAGACAAACTGCTCGCCGTAGTCGATAACCGGCGTGGCGGCAGGCGCGGCGGCGATCACGTCATCGGGCTTGCCGACTGCGACGATACGGTCGCCTGCGATGGCAATCGCCAGCTCACGGGCGGTATCGATGCCGTCTTGCGAGGTAAAGACGTTCTTAGAGCGGATAATCCGATCGATATGTTGCATGGGCATCCCCATCTCTGGCAGGAAATTCAACACCCCCGAGTGTACTCCACCGCCACAGTTGCAAAACGTCAAGCGGTAAACGGCACCTTTCCCAACCCCAACGGCCCCGCCTGCCCCTTGGGAACGGGGTAGAAATGGTAGATTTCAAGCTTGAAATCCGCATCCAAGGCTGCGTGCACAAGCAATTTGCACCTATCAAGGTTACGGAGGTATCCATTTCTACCATTTCTGCCCCGTCCCCAAGTGGCAGGTGGCATACTGGAAAGAGCCTGTACGATTTTGCGATAAACCAGCAAGGAGCAAATCGACCATGACGAAGACCAAGGCACAGCAGATTATGGCAGCGACCGAGGCCCGCGCGGCTGATGACGTCACCGCAGCCATCCAAGATATCGCCGCCGAGTTTGAGCCCTACATCATCAAGCAGCGCCGGCACTTCCATAAGCACCCGGAGCTGAGCCTCGCCGAAGAGCGCACGACTTCTGACATCGCCAACCAGCTCGACGCCATGAATATCCCCTACGAGCGCCCGCTTAAGACGGGCCTGGTGGCGACCCTTCGCGGCACCGCACCCGACGCCTACCGCGAGGACGGCACGCCGCGCCGCCGCATCCTGCTGCGCGCGGATATCGACGCCCTACCCGTCACCGAACAGACCGGCGAGGAGTTCGCCAGCGTCAACGAGGGCTGCATGCACGCCTGCGGCCACGACTGCCACATTGCCATGATGCTCGGCACGCTGCAGATCCTGCGCCATATGACCGACGACATCCACGGCGAGGTCCGCATCGTCTTCCAACCCAGTGAGGAAAACGGCCAAGGCGCCAAACTCATGATCGGCACGGGTGTGCTCGACGGCGTCGATGGCGCCTACGCCGCACACATCTGGAGTGAGGTCAACGCCGGCACCGTAAGCTGCGAGCCCGGTCCGCGCATGGCCAATACCGACTGGTTCCGCATTGATGTCCGCGGGACCTCGTGCCACGGCGCCATGCCCCAGCGCGGCCACGACGCCGTCATGGTGGCGGCCGAGATCGTCAACGCCCTGCAGACCATCGTTTCGCGCGAGATCAGCCCCTACGAGCCGGCCGTCATTACCGTCGGCGAGCTGCACGGCGGCACCGCGCGCAACGTTATCGCCGGTACCGCCTACCTCGCCGGCACGGTGCGCACCTATGGCGATTCGACGCACGAGGAAATGCCCGAGCTCATGCGCCGCATCGTAGAGCACACTGCGGCGGCCCTGGGCGCCGAGGCTGAACTTACCGACTACACCATCGCCAACTACAAGGTCGAAAACGACGTCGCCTCGAGTGAGCGTTGTCGTCAGGCCGTGGTCAAGTGTCTGGGTGCAGCCGGCGAAGGCCATTATCGCGGCACGCTTTCGGGCGAGGATTTTTCGGAGTACCTGCGCCGTGTACCGGGTGTGCTTGCCTTTGTGGGCACGCGCAACCCCAAGATTGGCGCCACGTACGCCCAGCACTCCTGCTTCTATAAGATCGACGAGAGCGTGCTCGCCAAGGGCTCCATGGTGGCCGCTCAGTATGCCATCGACTTTTTGGCCGAGCCCACGCAAGAGGAGCTCGACGGCCCCGCTATCGCCGCGGTTGCCGAGACCAATCCCGATCTGGCAGCCAAGCTACGCTCTGCCAAGGCAACGGCCGCCGAGGCCCGCGACGCCATGCACGACGCCCGCACCGCCCGCCATGCCGCCATCAAGGGCATCCACGAAGCTCGCACCGCCGCTCGTCACGAGGAGAAGCACAACGAGTAGTCGAATCGCGACCATCTCGCAGCCGTAGCCACATCGCGATGTCAAAGCGGGGGCGGACGTTTCGACACGTCCGCCCCCGCTCATTCGTCAAGCACTATTTCTACCATTTCTATCCCGTCCCCAAATGGCAGGTGACAGGGCTACTCGTCTTGCGGGTCCTCGTCGGAGCTTGGCTCGGGTTCCGTCTCGGGCTCGGGCTCCGTCGTGGGCTCGGACTCCGGCGCAGATCCCGGGACAGACTCAGGCTCGGGCTCAGGCGCGACATCCGGAGCGCTGTAACCCGAAGGAGCGGACTTCTTCTCGAAGGGCAATACAAAAGTCAGGACGTCGTCCTTATCCTCGTCGGCCCACTCGCTTGCATAACGTGCGACCCAATAGCCAACGGCACGGTGCTTGAGCATCTTGCCAAAGACCGTTAGAAATACGGTGACGAAAGCGATCAGCACCAGGAACAGCACGAGTGAGATGCCACCGCCGGTAACAATTGCCTCAATACCCGTAGGACGATAGTAGTATCTATACATACCGACAGAGGCAATGGCGCCAAAGACCGCCGTCAAGATCCATGTGACAACGTTGGCGACCAGGCCCGTCAAAAACTCGGGAAGGAATGAAGCGCAAAACAGCTTGGTCTTATTGTTCTTAAAGGCCGCCCAGACCTTGTCGAGCGAAAACGCGCTCTCGACGCGACCGGTCACCGCAAAGTGCATCACGGCGATATCGGCGAACATCTTAAAGAAGACTCCCAGGACCGCCGTGGCAATCATAGCCAGGACAAGCAGGCCAAGCGAGCCAAACAGCGCAGTCTCGAGCGCAGAAGAGCCGTAATACGAATACGAGCCCGCCGCGCCAATTACCACGCTCTCCACCAGCGAAAGCACTACACCAATAACGGGAATGGCAGCGATAATCTCGAGCACGACCGAAATAACGCTCGAAAAGACCCCGAGGCCAAACGATGTGGAACGCATCAACGGACGATCCATGCCGTCATCGATCTTAAGCGACAGGTCGCGACCCCACTCGATGCCAAAGCCCGAACCGCACACACTCGCCACGCAGGCGGCCAAAAAGCCGATGGCAGCTGCAATACCGCCGATAACGGGAATGAACAGCACGAGCACCGACACGACACAGATAAGCGCCGGCAAAAAAGCAATCTGGCACACGCGCTGCAGCACGCCCGGAGTCTTGGTCATGTCTTGGAACGCCTGAGCCACACAGCCCTTTGGCGCATTCGCCACGGGCGGTTGCGGAACAAACTGCTGGGGCTGAGACTGTCCCTGGGGAGCGGGGCCGGCGGCCTTGACCACGGTATTAGGGGCACCGCACACGCCGCAGAACTTGTCGTTATCGCCCATGGGGGCGCCACACTGCGAACAGAACATCGAAATCATCCCTTCGTATCTAGAGTGAACCACCTGGATCGCAAACGACGTCTTTGGCAACATTATCGCGCAATGTGGGGACAAATACCCCAAGATGACCGATTTGAAACGTTGGCGGCTTTATTCAATGGTTCGAAGGGTATATCCGCGCTAGTTCGTGCCGCGGAAGCCCTTGCCCACGATCTCGGAGCTGTCAACGATCGTGATAAACGCATCTGGATCGATATCGCGGGTATAGCGGCGCAGTTGCACTGCTTCGCGACGGCTCAGCACGCTCATGATCACCGTCACGCAATTGCCCGAGAAGGCACCGTAGCCGCGGCTGATCGTTGCCGTGCGGTTGAGATGCTTGACGATAAACTCCTCGACTTTGCGTGGCTCGGCGCAAATAATCGTACAGACCTTGCGCAAATGAATGCTCTCGATGGCCTTGTCGACCACAAGCGTCTTGGCAAACAGGCCGAGCACGCAGTACAGGCCAACGCGCGGACCGTACAAAAAGGCCGCGATGGTCACGATGCCGATATCGACCAGTAGCAAGGCGCGTCCGATCTCGAGCGTCGTGCGACGCTTGAGGATCATGGCAAGGATATCGGTGCCGCCCGTTGAGGCGCCAATGTCAAAGACAATGGCACTGCCCAGCGCCGGCAAGATAACGGCAAAGCACAGGTCGAGCCACATATCGCCCGTCATCGAAACATCCGTCGGAATGAAGAGCTCAAACAGCGAGACGTAGGCCGAAAGCGCAAACGAGGCAAAAACGCTCCAAAGGATTGCCTTGCGCTCCAAAAAGATAAAGCCCAAGACGACGAGAACCGCGTTGATAATCCACATAAAGACGCCGACGGGCAGAGTCGGGAACAGCGTGGAAAGAATGACCGACACGCCCGAGGTTCCGCCGAAGGCAAAGTGATTGGGGGTTTTAAAGGCCACGATGGCGAACGCCGTGAGGATCAGGCCCAGATTGAGCTCGGCGAAAAAGCGCGGGAAGCCCGGCTCCTGGCTGCGCTTGCGGCCGGCGCGCTCGCCACGTTCGATATCCTCGCGACCGACAACGCGCTCCATCGGCACCACGGGAGGACGATGCACCTCCTCGGCGGCACGCGACGCCGCCTCTGCCGCAGCGGCCTCAATCGCCCATGCCTTGCTTTCTGTTTCGTGCTCGTCGGCCATTACGGCAACCCCTCGTTAACGATTTGGAAACAATGCGCCCATTAGGGTAACGCGGAGCGCGAAGATTGCAACCCTTAGTTAGACGAGCGGTATGCCTACATCGGGGGCATACAAATAACGGCCGGCCGCACATGCATCCGTGCGGTCGACCGTTTAGCGTTTTCGCAGGTAAAACCTATCGAAACAAACCTGTCCCTATTTGGTAGGCTACTCGTGCTGGCTGGTGCGGTGCTCGTACTCCTCGGGGGTGATGACATCCTCGATGCGCAGGTTGACGCCTGCCACCTCAAGGCCGGTCATCGCGGCCAGACGCTCGGTCACGCGCGCCTTAACGTCGTCGAAAATCGCGGGTGCGTAGGCGCCGTACTCGATAATGACGGAAATGTTGACGACCACGCGGTTGTCATCGGTGACCTCGACCGTCACGCCCTTGGTCAGGTTCTCGGCACCAAACTGCTCCTGAACAAAGTGCATAAGGTTGCCCTTCATGCCCAGGACGTGCGGCACCTCGCGGGTAGCCATGGCGACGATCTTCTCGATCACACCGTTGGAATAGGTCAGCGAATCCTCGGACTCGTCCGCTTCCTCATCATCCTCGTCCGCATCGTCGGCGGGCTCGGCCTCGACGAGCGCCCCGTCCTCGAGCGTTACGTCCTCAGCCTCGGCGGCGACGGTCTCGTCTGCCTCGAGCTCGGTATCGGCCACATCGACCTTCGTATTAAAAGCCATGGTTCCTCCTTATGCCCACCGCACACGCGGCGGTCGAATACATACTAGCGGCCGCTAAACAGACGGCCGAAGAAGTTGACGATCCCGTTCTCGCCGTCACGGATCTGGCCAATCACGGCGCCGATCAGCACAAAGAATGCGATGACGAGTGTGTCCCACAGGCCGAGCGTTAGCACCAGCACGGCGAGCACAAAACCAGCGACGGCTCCGAGCGTGGTGTTGGGATGACGGACGGCATAGCTCCAGATGGCCGCCCCCGTACCCTTGATGAGACCCATGGCCTCGTCAAAGTCGTTGGCGGCGCTGTCGTGCTGCTCGCCGGCCTCGGGGGTGGTGTCGGCGGACTCGCCTGCCGGCGTAGCGTTCTGGTCGATCGTCAGGCGCGGGGTGCGGACGGTCTTGTCTTGATTGGTATCACTCACCGGAAACCTCCACGGTCTGGACGGTAGTCTTGGACGGCAAAAAACGGACGCGCGCGGTCGTGCCCGGCGTGCCGAGCATGGTGTCGCAGGCCTCCTCGATACGTTGCTGCATCGCGGTTGCAAGGGAGGCCACGTCCCGGTCATCGAGCGCGATGGCGTCGACCTTAAAACGGACGAGCGATTCGTCGGAACCCTGCACGCGCGCCTCGACATGCTCGACCATCACACGGTCGTCGCGCTCTGCCGCAGCGCGAGCGCACGAGGAAAGCGCTGCGAGGGTGACCTCGATGTTGCGCTCCCCCGCCGGATGCACGCAGGACGGCTCGCGACGCGCTAACATCAGGCGGAAAAACCCGATGAGCACGCCAAGTGCCACGATGGCGGCGCACACCGTAACGACGACGCGAGGCATGGTGTCACGCAACAGCAGCATAAAGCGATACGTATACGGTCCCCAGAACTGGCAGACAAGCGTGCCCAGCGCCACGATGGCGGCGGCAAGGTACACGGTTGCTAGGGCTCGTTTGAGTACGCGCACGCGCGCTCCCTTCAGGTTTCGGTCCACAGAATGCAAAACGATTCGCATCATTATAAAAGAGCCGGGTCCGGTGCCATACGCACGCGGATCCGGCTCATCTATTCCACGAGGCTTGTATGCTCGCTTCATTATGCCCAGATATGCACGGCTTAACCCGTGCAGGCGCTACTCCTCCTCGAGGGCAGCGATGACCTCGTCGGTCATGTCCATGGTGCTGTAAACATCCTGAACGTCGTCGAGCTCCTCGAGACGGTCGATGAGGCGCTGGACCTTCTTGGCATCGGCGCCGGAGACCTCGGTCGGGGTGGTCGGAACCATGGTGGTCTCGGAGCCCTTGACCTGGATGCCCTGCTCCTCGAGCGCCTTGGAAACAGCCATGACGTCGTTGGCGGCGGTCCAAACGATCCACTCCTCGCCGGCGTCCTCGTAGTCGTCGCCACCGGCCTCGGCGATAGCCATCATGAACTCTTCCTCGTCACCGGCAGCACCGTTGGCGATCATGGTCTCCTTCTTGGCGTTCTCGTCCAGGATCTCCTTGGCGACGACGATCTGGCCCTTGCGCTCAAACTGGAAGGCGACGGAGCCGGAGGTGCCCAGGTTGCCGCCAGCGTGGGAGAAGGCGGAACGGACATCGGCGGCGGTACGGTTGCGGTTATCGGTCAGGCAGTCGACGTAGACGGCAACGCCGGCGGGACCATAGCCCTCGTACACGATGTTCTCGTAGACGGCGGCATCGGCACCCGAACCGAAGGCCTTGTCGATAGCGGACTTGATCTTGTCCTTGGGCATGGACTGAGCCTTGGCCTTGGCAACGGCGGCGGCGAGGCTGGCGTTGTTCTCGGGCAGCGGGTCGCCGCCGAGACGGGCGGCAACGGTGATGTTGCGGCTCAGCTTGGAGAAGAGGGCGGAACGCTTGGCGTCCTGCGCGCCCTTACGATGCTTGGTTGTGGCCCACTTAGAGTGTCCGGACATACGTGTCTCCTATCGGTTTCGACCTAAAGCCCAGCGCAGATGCTCGGGCAATATAAACAAACGTCGTTATGATATACCTACTGGCCTGCGAGATAAACCCCAAAATGAAGGCGTCGTGATGATGCAGCCCCTTGGTGCAAAGTAACCTGTCCCCTTTGCACCAAGTTAGAACCAGAGGAGGTCGCTGCGGGTAATGGTGGCGCCGATGGCGAAGGGCATGCAGGCGATGACTGGATACAGGTAGCGCATGTAGGTCGAGCCGTTGCAGGGACCGATCAGGCACACGGCGAGCACGCCCAGCAGCGGCACCCAAATGGCCAGCCCGCGCCACGAATGACGACGTAGCAGATAGACCACCACAGCGATCATGATCCACACATAGGTGGCCGAGCTCATGGTGAGCGAGATAAACGGGATGCGTTGTACTGCCACGCGATACAGGTTGATCAGGTGGTCGCACCAGCGCACAACCTTGCTATCGACCGGATGGAAGTCGAAGTACTTGAGGTTATCGGGCTTCGCCATGATCTCGGCACTGCGCGCCGTGCTGTAGACCCACGCATCGCGGGCACTCGGATAAAAGTAGCCGTAGTAGTTATTGATGAGCGCCGAGATATAGCACTCGGGATCCTTTTTGAACATCTGGGCCCACACCTCAAAATAGGCCTTGATGTCCTCCTGTGAGGCGTACTCGTTAAAACAGTTTTTTACGGCATCCGACTTGTCGGGGTTGTAACGGCGGCCCAGATTCTCGTACTTAAGCACCCGATCGATCGCAGCGCGTTCCTTATCGGTCACCAGACCGTCGCAGGGAGCTTCCTCAATCGTGCCGTCGTCTTTGACCTTGGGGTTAACGCCCGAATTAAGGCCGTCGTGCTTTTGGACGAAGCGCGCCGTCTGTTGAAACGGAATCGAGAGGATCTCGCGCTTGGAACCCGGCGTGATATCGTGCTCGGGCATAAAGACCTTGGTAAAGTACATGTTGGAGGCAAGGCAGAGCACGAGCACCGCGAGAACGCCGGCCCAGCGGAAGCGCGGCGTGGCGCATGAGGGTGCGACGCCAGACTGTTTGACCACGCGACGGGCCACATGCGCGTCCCAGGCGCAAAACGCCGCCGCAATCACGCAGGCCGCCAACGGAAAGACCAGGCCGCCATTGCGCAAAAACGTGGAACCCATGGCGCCCAGCACGAGCAACAGCCAGTCGTGGCGCGCAAAGAGCACAGGCGTGCGCTCGCCCGCGCGCTCGGCATTGACATCGCGACGGGGCAGGCCACATGCCACGAGCTTGACGGTCTGAACGAGCAGTACCAGAAACGCATCGGCAAACAGTACGTCTTTGGTCAGCAGCGCCGCGTAGTTGGAGAACATCGGCATAAACGCAAAGAACAGCAAGATGACGCCGCGGACCGGCAGGCTCACGCCCAGCTTGCGCAGCGACGATATGGAATAGGCCACGCAGGCGGCCGTGATGACAAATTGGGCGCAGGTGTAGATGGCAAGACCCGCATTGGCGCTATTGAATAGCGAAAGCCCCAGTTGCACACACGAGCCGATGATGGCCGTGTGCACCACCGGATGATGGCCGTTGAGTAGCACGTTGGGGTTAAGCAGGCGCAGGTAGTCGCTCGTGCCATTGGGGTAGTTGAACCATTGGCGAATCTGCGCGCCCGTATCTCCCATAAAGAGGCCGGGCAGCGAGGCGATAAGCGTGGGCGCCCAGACAATCATGAGCACAAGAAACGGCCCAACAAAAGGATGGACCGAGAGCACGGCGTGGGTAACACGCCACACGCGGCCAAAATGCGCCTCCGAAAACGGAATGCGGCGAGAACTCAACCAATCCAAAAACTCAAAAGCCAGATAGAAGGACACAATCGCCAGAAGCATCCAGCCCGCGCCGCCAATCCAGGCGCAGATAACGCGCGCCTTGTCGCCCAGCACAATCTCGGCCGAATCGGTGAGGTCGTAACTGCGGCCGAACACCATGCAGACGGCAAAGAACAGCGACGGCAGCACGACCGAGGGGCGCCAAGCGTCACCGCGGCCAAAGAACACATAGCGAAACGGCAGCGTGAGTAGGCAGGCCAGCGCGAGCAGCATCACAGCGTCGGTATGGCCGGCAAATGAGAGGAGTACCTCGTAGCACACGTAAAGCATGCCCGTCGCCTTTGGATCGATCGCCAGGACCGCGTTGCTCGACACCGGGGCGGGATCGATGGAAAACGCCGTGGTCGCCAGCAGGGCGAGCAAAAATGCGACGAGCGTCTGCTTGGCGGGATAGCGCTTAAACCAAACGATGCGGGCGGCGTCGCGCGCAGCCGTTGTGGAGAGATCGGAATCCTTCACAGTCCGAAAAGCCTTTCTAGAAACCTGCCAAAAAGGGACAGGTTTATTTTGGCAGGTTTTATCTGGGGAAACGTTACGGTTCTGTCATCGTTGCCTGGAAAAACCGCCACAAAGGCGCCTGTTCCCCTTTGTGGTGTATGTGGTGGTTAGGCGTCGAGATAGATGCGCTGGGGACGGTTGCGACGGAGGGCAAAAATGATGAGCGCCAGGCCCGCAATCACGAGCGGCAAACTCAGCAGCTGGCCCATGGTGATGACGCCGCCCAGCAGATAGCCCAGCTGGGCATCGGGCACGCGCACGAACTCAACGAAAAAGCGGACGATGCCGTAACCCATCACAAACACACCCATAAACGCACCCTGGGGCAGCAGCGGTTTTTTGCGGCTGAGCACCTGCAGAATGCAAAAGAGCACAATGCCCTCGAGAAATGCCTCGTAGAGCTGGGATGGATGGCGCGGCATATCGCCCGCGGTGCCGCCAAAGATCACGCCCCAGGGCAAATCGGTCGGCTTGCCCCACAGCTCGCCGTTGACAAAGTTGGCGCAGCGCCCCAGGCACAGGGCCAGCGGAGCACCGATAACGGCAAGGTCGGCGATGGTCCAGGCGTCGAGCTTGTACATACGGCACACGAGCACGCCGCCGATGATGCCGCCCACCAGGCCGCCATGGAAACTCATGCCGCCTTCGTTGGTGGCAAAGATCTCGAGCGGATGCGCCCAGTAGTAGCCGTCACCGTAAAAGATGACGTAGAACAGACGGGCGCCAATGATGAGGCCAAAGACCACACCAACCACGACACTCATCAGGTCGTCGACCGTAATGTCAAAACCCCAACGACGCTGCGTGCGGTACATGACGACCGCCGTGAGCAGAGCTCCGACCACATAGGCCAAGCCGTACCAGTAGATGGTGATGGGCCCCGCCGAAATGGCGACAGGATCAAGCATATGGTAGAGGTCGTTGAGCATATCGGTCCCCCTGCTCCCTACATACAAATGCGGCCGCGGGCCTTTCGCTCGCAGCCGCACATTTGGGCATGACGTCTATGCGGAGCACATCGCCCGCAGCTTTCGCTTCTCAGAACGGCGCATACTCGTCGTACAGATCCTCGGCCTCGCCGGAGGCATTGACCTGCTCGACACGCGTAACGCCGGGCACGTGCTCCTTGAGGATACGCTCGACGCCCATGGAAAGCGTCAGAGCGCTCATGGGGCAACCGGCGCAGGCGCCCTGGAGCTCCAGCTTGACGACGCCCTCGTCATCAACGCCCATATACTCCATGTCGCCGCCGTCGGCCTGCAGGTTGGGGCGAATCTCTTCAAGAACCTTCTTAAGCAGCTCTTCGTTAACAGCCACAGGGGCTCCTTTCTCACAATAACGCGGGCGCGCCCGCGGACAGAGCTATGTTACTACAGCCATGTACCCGCTCGCGAGCCGTCCATGCGCGCGGACACGACTTTCACGAGCAGTTAATTTGACAGTCAATTTGGAACGGGGCTTAATTAGCCGCTTTTGCCAACGCCCGGCGCTCGTACACGCTGCCGCTACTGCTGCGTTTGTTCCCCGGTACCAATGTGGACATCGACGATAACCTGGCGGAAGCTAATGCCACAGGAGTCGAGAATGCGGCGACTGATGCGGCCGTCGTCGGTGTCGGCGTACTTATTGTCCAGATAGACAACCTCGCCCACACCTACCTGCGCCAGGATTTTGGCACAGTCGTGGCACGGGAACAGCGTGACGTAGACCGTGGAACCCTCAAGGTCCTTGAGCGAGCCGCGGTAGTTGAGCACGGCGTTGGCCTCGGCATGAACTACGTAGTTATGCTTGTCCTGCAGCGGGTCATCGCTCGTGCCCCACGGGAAAAAGTCGTCGTTGAGCGCCGAGGGCGTACCGTTGTAGCCCACCGAAAGAATGCGGTGGTTGGTGCTGGCGATGCACGCGCCCACCTGCGTATTGGGATCCTTGCTGCGGCGCTGCGCGGCGATGGCCACGCTCATAAAGAACTCGTCCCAGCTAATAACGTCGCGGCGCTTGCCCGACGCGGTTTGATGAAGATCGTCCGACATGGCAGACACCTCCGAAATCGAAATAGTTTGGCCCATTGTAGCAGGTGAAAGGTGGGGCTGTTTCCTCCCGGCGCCGACGTTCTTGGCTTTATGCGCGGCGAGGCTTTTGGTTGATGCGGTACAGCTCGGCGAGACCCCGCAGCGTCAGCGCGTCGTCTACCGTCAGGCTGTGGCCGACCAACGCCGCGAGCGCCTCGGCATCGTCGCCGGTGATGACAATGGGCACGCTGCCCTCGCCTGCCGCCTTGGTCGAGCGCATCTCGGCAAGCACCATGTCGAGCATGCCGTCGATACGGGCAACCTCGCCCAAGACCACGCCCGAGCGCATGGCCTCGCGCGTGTTGCGACCGATCACATGCGTGGGTGCCGAGGGCTCGACTTGCGGCAGGCGCGCCGCAGCGGCCGAGAGCGAGCGAGCGCCGAGCGCCAGCCCCGGCGCGATAACACCGCCGACAAAGGTTCCGCGTGCATCGATGACCTCGATATTAGTCGTAGTGCCCAGGTCGATCACGATGCACGGAGAGCCGTAGACGGCACGGGCCGCCACGGCGTCGGCGATGCGATCGGGACCGATCTCGGCCGGGTCGTCGTAGTGCACGGGCATGCCGGTCTTAAGTCCCGGCCCCACGGTGAGCACGCGCCCCGTGCAGGTACGGGAAAGTGCCGCCTTCCACGGGCGCTCGAGCGCCGGCACCACGCAGCTCAGCACTGCTGCCGCGGGAACAAGCACACCAGGCATGCCCGCATCGGCTGCCAGTGCGCCCATGACCCGCGCGAGCCTCATGCGCGCCTCATCGGCCGTAATGCTCGGCGGCGTCGTGATCTCGCACGTCGCAAGCGGGCATTCCTGCGCCGCGGCCGAATCCTCGGCAAACAGACCAAAGCGAATGAACGTGTTGCCCACGTCGACCGTCAATATATATGCGCACCCATTAAGCATCGTCGGCGCTCCTTTCGTCTGCCCAGCAGTATATCGCCTACCCGAACCAGCCATCCCAGGTAGTCATTTTGGGACGGGGCTATTTTAGCTACCCCAATATGTCGGTTGATATTTGCCCCAATCCCAGATAATTCGTCGACTGTCAAAGGGTAGCTAAAATAGCCCCGTCCCAAAATGACTACCTTGCCGCTATACTGATGCGCGGTCGTGCGCGAGCTCACGCGGCGGCCCTTGGTAACCCGACTTCCCGAGCCGTATCCGTAGCGGCGCTTGCGGGGGAAGCGGATATACGCAAAGGAGTTCTATATGGGCAATCCCTCGAACCGCACTTCTATGCGCGGTCAACTCACGCTGCGCGGCGTCGTCATCGGCGTCCTTGGCTGCGTGATTATCACGGCAAGCTCGGCCTACACGGCCCTCAAGATGGGCGCCCTCCCCTGGCCGATCATTTTCGCTGCCGTCATCTCGCTGTTCTTCCTTAAGCTCATGGGCAATGCCAGCCTCAACGAGGCCAACGTTACCCACACCATCATGTCCGCGGGTGCCATGGTCGCCGGCGGCCTGGCGTTTACCATCCCGGGCGCCTGGATGCTGGGCTATGCCGACCAGATCAGCTGGCTCGACATGTTTATCGTGGCGCTCGCCGGCACCATTTTGGGCCTTCTGGCAACGGCGCTCATCCACCGTCACTTTATCGTGGACGCCGCGCTGGAGTTTCCCACCGGCAACGCCGCAGCCCAGACCCTGCGTGCTACCGAGGCCGGCGGCAAGACCGGCAAGCAGCTCTTTGGCTCCATGGCCATCGCAGGCATCTATAGCGTGCTGCGCGACGCCCTGGGCGTGGTGCCCAGCATGCTGTGCACGCTCAATATCCCCGGCGTGACCTTTGCCATCTACAACTCGCCCATGTTGCTGTCCATCGGCTTTTTGGTGGGCTTTGCCCCCGTCGCCTTCTGGTTTGCCGGCGCGCTGCTGGGCAACTTTGGTATTATCGTCGGCGGCACCGCTGCCGGCCTGTTCGATATTGTGACCGCGCAGGGTATCGTCAAGTCCTTAGGTATGGGCCTTATGATGGGCTTTGGCGTCGCCGTCGTCCTCAAAGACATCCTGCCGCAGGTCGCCGGTATCGTTCGCGGTCTTGCCGCCGACAGCTCCACCGACACCGACGAGCAGTCGCTCATCTCGGGCTCGCTTAAGCTCGACGCCGGCATCATCGGCCTGGGCACCGCCGCCATCGCCGTGATCATCGCCATCGCGCTCGACCTTGGCCCCGTCCCAGCCGTCATCGTCACGCTGTTCACCTTTGTCACCACCATCATGAGTGCGCAGAGCTGCGGTCAGACGGGTATCGACCCCATGGAGATCTTTGGCCTCATCGTCATGCTCATCGTAGCGGCCTTCGCGCAGCTTGCGCAGGTCAAGCTGTTCTTTATCGCCGGCATCGTGGCCGTGGCGTGCGGCCTTGCGGGCGACGTCATGAACGACTTTAAGGCCGGCGCCGTACTGGGCACCAACCCGCGCGCACAGTGGATCGGCCAGGCCATCGGCGGCATCGTGGGCGCACTGGTCGCTGCCGCCGTCATGGTCGCGCTCGTCACCGCCTATGGTCCGGACGCCTTTGGTCCCGACAAGAGCTTTGTGGCCGCGCAGGCAAGCGTAGTCGCCACCATGGTCTCGGGCATCCCGAGCGTGCCGTGGTTCGCAGGCGGTTTTATCGCCGGCATCGTCATGTATTGGCTCGGCATTCCGGCCATGATGATCGGTCTGGGCGTGTACCTGCCGTTCTACATGTCGCTCACGGCCTTCTTGGGCTCCTGCGTCAAGCTCGCCTACGACAAGTGGGCAGCCCACCGCGACGCCGGTTCCGGTCTTTCGGGCAAAGAGAAGGCTTCCAAGGATGCTGCCTTCCAGGAGCAGGGCCTGGTCGTCGCCAGCGGCCTGTTGGGAGGCGAGTCTGTCGTTGGCGTTATCCTGGCGTTTGTCTCCGTCGGCCTGAGTCTGCTGGGCTAAACCCAACAACAATGTACCCGTACAGAGCGCGGGGCCGGATACCATCCGGCCCCGTGCTCTGTATCTGTCGAAACACTCGGCCGCAACCGCATTTGACGTCCCCCTTACCTGCTCGTCTAAGTTTCACGTCAAGATGACCACCCCGCCCGCCACGGTGTAGAGTACATGCTGCGAGCGCACCCGCGTTCCTGCGGCAATACGAGGTGGACATGGAACTCGACAAACAACAGATCAAGCGACTACGCAAACGCCATCACCGGCGCCACGGCATTCGACCTGCCCATAGTGAGGCCCTGGAGAACACCGGCCGCTTCCTAAAGCGCGCATTCAACATTCGCGAGGGTCGCGCACCCTATCACGTGATTCGCAAGCGCTTTGTAAACGGGGCGCGGCTGACCGGCTCGCACTTATGCATCCTCATCATCGCCATGCTCATCGCGAGCATCGGCCTCGATATCGACTCGGACATTGCCATCGTGGGCGCCATGCTCATCTGCCCACTCATGGGGTCGGTCCTTGCCATGGCATATGGCATCGCCACGCTCGACCGCGAGATTGCCGTCGAGGCCGTCGCCGGCCTCGCGCTACAGATGGCCTTTTGTCTGATCACGTCCACGCTGTATTTTAAGCTCTCGCCCCTTGGCACCACCACGGCCGCCATCATCGACAACTCGACGCCCACTGTGTGGGACCTTGCCGTCGCGCTCGCGGGCGGCTTTGCGGGCGGGCTGGGCAACTCGCGTGACCAGGAACCTGCCACGCTTATCGCCGGCGTGGCCGTGGCGACCGCGCTCATGCCGCCCCTGTGTGCGGCGGGCTATGGCATCGCCATTGCAAGCGGGTCACTGTTTCTCTCGGCGCTTTATGAGTTTGGCGTCAACGTGGTCTTTATCGCACTGGCTGCCGAAGCCGTGCTGCTTCTTTTGCGCGTGCCGCTCAAGCGCGACCTGAACGGCGACGGTATTGTGACTGCTGAAGAAAACGCCGAGGTCAACGAGCTATCGCGCAAGGTGCGCCGCCGCATCATCGTAGGCACGGTGATCTTTGCCATCCCCTGCATTATTATGACGGCGGGGTCTATTGGCTCGGCGCAAGCCGGCGTGCAAGACGGCTACGGCGTCACTGAAACCACGCGCGAACTTGCGGCGGTGCTGCCGGGCTTTAAGGATTACACCGTCGCCGTCGAGACCTCGGCTACCGAGGGCGACAAGGAGGGCGTTGTCGAGCGCCAGACTGTCGCTCGCGTAACGACAAGCGAGACGCTCGGGGCGCACGACCGCCGTGTTGCCCGCAAGCTCATCGACCTCAACGTACCCGAACTCGATCGCGTGGAGTTTGACGTGAAGTGATGCGGAACGTGAGGTAGGCCCGGTACGAGCGCGCGCAGCCGCGGGGCACAGGCACAGCCAAGCGCAGCGCTACAGCTCGTACTTGTACACGCGGTAGATGTACTTCTCGGCTTCCATCTCGTACGTGGCAATGGGCAGTCCATAGCGATCGTACTCGGCAAAGGTCTTGGCTATGCCCGATGCCACAAGCATGCTATTCGAATCGCCGACGCGCTGCGCACTACTTACGTAACCTGAGAACGGCACTGCGATCTGGTCCACAAGCTCGTAGGTGCGCGCGGTCTCGTCCACCGTAAAAATGCGCCCAAACGAATGCGTTCCCTTGCTGTAGTCGGTCACTACCGCAGCGCCCAGCTGGCCCCAGTCAAACTTGGGATAGCTCTCGGCAACACCAAAGTTGTTGTCGTATAGCAGCACCTGGTAGCGACCAGTCGCGGTCGTCTCGTCGTTTGGCAGATAGGTCACACTATGCTGGCCTGCGTTGAGCGAAAAATCGCCTTGAGCCTGCAGCAACTTGTCCTCAAAGCCCGAGCCGGCCCAAAACTCTGGCGAGCCCATAAGCCAATCGACCGTAGGCGTACCGTAGATATCCGTGAGCTTGATGACCGTTGAGGTCTCGCGCGAGCTGAGCAAAACGGTGCCGCCGCCGAGCCACTGGATCGTGTTGATGTGAATCCAATCCAGGTCGCCGTCCGAGGCAACCTTGGCGCTTGCCTTGAGGTCGGGGAATATATCGCCCAGGTCCACGACGAGAGAGACGTCACCTGTTGTTATATCGACCTTAATGATGAGGTCCTCTACATTAACGCGATCGTCCTTATCTTTTTTGGCAGCCGCGCGATCGACGTCCAAATCGGCTTCGGAGCCGGCGTGACTCGCCAGCACCAACAGGTTGCCATCGTCATCGAAAGCGTAGTCGTGGTGTAGCTCGTAGTCGCCCGTGCTCCAGACGTTTACCACCTGGCCGATGGCGTTGATCTGGGCCATCTTGGCAGTCGAGACGCTCATGATCATGCTGCCATCGCCCGGGAACAGCAGGCGGTGGCTGCGGTAGCCGATAATCGGCACCTCGCCGCGAATCTGGCCGTCGTTGTCGTAGAGGTACATAAAGTCGAGCTTGGACGAGTCGTTGCCCAGAATAGTAAAGAGACCATCGGCAAGCGGCGTATTGGACTCCCCCGACGTGACGGCGAGCTGCTCTTCTTCCTCGCCTTTGAGAGCCGGCGTCTTGACCGTGAACGTCGAGGCGCGGCTGATACCATCTTGTGCCGTGCAAGTGATGGTTACCGTGTTTTTGTGGTTGGGAATGAGGCCGATGACCTTGAACTCGTGTTCCGTGGCCGGCGCGTCACCGCCGTGGGGCGTATGGGAAAACGCGGCGACCTTAGGCGTGTCGCCAGTCTTTTTGCGGCCGGCGACCTTGTAGGAGACGGTTACGGAATCCGTTGTCGCAAAGCGAACGTAGCAGCTCAGGGTATCGGTGCCAAAGGGATCCTGCGCGATAAACGGAGTGGTCTCGTTGTAGCCGCCGTCAGCGTACTCGGCATCGAGCCGCTCCTTGATGGCCGCCTGCTTCTCGACGTCGTAGGTCGCGACGATCTGCTTGTGGAGTTTCTTTTGCTCGTCAGTGAGCTCGTTGCTCGCAGTAGATGCGGCGCCCGTGCCGGCTCCGCCGACCGAGCAGCCCATGAGCCCTGTCCCGGCAAGCGCCAGCGCGCCCGCCGCACCCGCAAGAGCCGCTCGACGCGAAAACAGTCTGCTGTCCTTGTCACTCAATTCCATATCGTTACCGTCTTTGAATACCATTGTTGTTCCCTCATATACCACGGCGTTTGCCCATCCCTGTCTAATTTTGACTCGCAGTTTAACAAACGCCCCTTAATGCAAGTTTAAGCTTGTAGCGATACGGAAACGCGGGGCGCGAAGGTAATCCGCAATCCTTCCGCTCCCAAGTGATCAATCGGGGCGGCCGCGATGGTGCTCGATCCAGTCCACGGCAAAGTCGACAAGTTCGCGTTGGCGCATAAAGCGGATTGTCCCGTTGCCGAGCGGCGCTGCGGCGCACTGACACTGCAAATGATACGTTTCTCAATGTTGCCGAGGAATCTTTTTAGTACTTGAAGAAGCCCTCGCCCGAGCTTTCGCCCAGCTTGCCTTCGTCGAGCATCTGCTTGAGGACGGATGCCATGGCCTTAAAGTTGTAGGGCATCATCATCTTTTTGAGCAGCGGGCTCACCAAGCCCGGCACCTTCTGATACTGCATGACGATGTTATAGGCCGTCTGGATGCCCACGGTGTCGAACACGCGGAACGGGCCCTTGGGCGCGCCAGTGCCGCGCGTCCATGCGAGGTCGATGCTCTTGGGGTCGCTGACGCCCGAGACGTACAGATCAAGGCCCGAAAGCAGCCACGGCACCAGCATGGAATTGAGCAGATAGCCGTTCTTTTCCTTGTTGACGGGCAGGGCAAGCATACGGATATCGCTGGCAAAGTCGACGAGCTCATCGAAATAGCGCTTGTCGGTCTGGTCCTGAGCCATGACCTCGGTCATGTTGTTCTTCCAGATGGAGTTGGCAAAGTGCAGCGACAGGTACTTCTCGGGGCGGCCGGTGTATTTGGCAAAGGTGCTCGGCAGCAGCGTGGAGGAGTTCGTCACGACAACGGTCTTTTGCGGGAGAACCGGGGCGAGCTTCTTGTAGAAGTCGATCTTTGCCTGGGTGTCCTCGGCCATCGACTCGATAACCAGATCGGCGTCGGCCACTGCCTTGGCAAGATCGAGCTCTAGCTTGAGTGTGGAGTAGGCACGCTCGACGGCGGCGAGCGCCGCCTCCCTGTCGAAGGGCTGGTCGCTATCGGCGATACCGGCACACCACTCGCCCGTGCCGTCCGCCATGCCCTCGATAGCCGCGATGTACTCCTCGCGCACATGATCGATCTTGGGCTGAGTGCGGCCGATGCTGCCCTCGCTGCGCAGCCAGATCGTCACATCGAAGCCGCAGTAGGCAGCCTGAAAGGCAATCTGGCTTCCCAACACGCCGCCACCGGCAACACAAACGGTCTTGTAGCTCATAGGAACAGTCCTCTCTTACGTAATTCCATGGATGTGTATTTATTCAACCGTAAGGATGACGCGCGCTAGAGGTTGGTTCCATAAACGGACGGTAATTTGCGGCGAACGGCTACATATGTTCATTATCTCAGGGTTCCAAGGGCGATTTTTGGTGCCACTGACACGTAGCTTTCGGAAGAGGTGATAGTTGGGGCGTTTACGCAGCATATGTCCAGCAAAAACGGGTGGTAGCCGATACGGCTGCCACCCGTTTGTCTCATATCTAGCACATAGCAGGCCAACTACTTCTTAATGCCGCGTCCCAGACGCTTGGCGACCGATGCAACGGCCTCCTCGCTGACCGAGCCACAGCTCACGCAGCCATCATGGTCACGCATCTGGCCGGTGACCTCGTCCATCGCGAGCGGCGCCACCTTCTCGAGCTTAAAGCCCTTACCGGCGCGCATGTTTTCCTTGGCCACGCTGATCATGAGCTTAATGCGGTTGAGCTGGTTGACCTCGGACGCGCCGGGGTCGTAGTCCACCGCGACAATGTTGCTCTCGGGGTGCTGACGGCGCAGCTCCTTGATCACGGCCTTGCCCACCACGTGGTTAGGCAGGCACGCAAAGGGCTGCGTGCAGATGATGTTGGGCGCGCCATGGTCAATCAGGTCGAGCATCTCGGCCGTGAGCAGCCAGCCTTCGCCCATGTTGTTGCACACCGAAAGCACCGTACGGGCCTTGTCCGCCATGGTGCCGATGCGCTCGGGCGCCTCAAAGCGGCGGGACTTTTGGAGCAGCTCCTCCACCGGCGTACGCATCCAGTCCACGAGCTTGATGAGCGCCTGCATACCAGCGCGCGTGGTTGCAGAGCTTCCGAGCTCATCCTTCTGCAGCTCGGCGTTGCTCATGGAGTACAGGAAGAAGTCGAGCAGGCCCGGCACCACGGCCTCGCAGCCCTCGCGCTCGATAACGTCGACCACGTGGTTGTTGGCTGTGGGGTGGAACTTGACCAAGATCTCGCCGACCACGCCCACGCGCGGCTTGGTGCCCTCACCCACGAGCGGCATGGTGTCGAACGCGCGGATGGCCTCGCGGCACAGCTTGGTGTAGTTGTGGCGGTTGAACTTGGGCGCCAGCTTGCGGGCGCGCGCCATGTACTCCTCGTAGAGTGCGTTGGCGGCACCGGGCGTAGCCTCGTATGGACGACAGCGATAAAGCATCTGCATCATCACGTCGCCAAAGAGCACCGCGTAGACTGCCTGCTTAAGCAGCGCCGGCGTAATCTTAAAGCCGGGGTTGTCCTCACCGAGCGCCACCGCCGAAAGCGAGATCACCGGAATCTCGGGGTGGCCGCTCTCGCGCAGGGCCTTGCGGATGAGTGCGATGTAGTTGGTGGCACGGCAGCCGCCGCCGGTCTGGCTGATAACCACGGCCGTCTTGGACAGGTCGTACCGGCCGCTCTCGATGGCCTCCATAATCTGGCCGGTCACCAAAATGGACGGGTAGCAAATGTCATTGTTCACATAGCGCAGGCCGGCCTCGACGGCGTCGTGATCGGTCGAGGGCAGCAGCTCCAAGTTGTAGCCGGCACCGCGGAACACCTCTTTGACCAGGTCAAAGTGGATCGGCGCCATCTGCGGGCACAGGATGGTGTAGCCCTCCTCGCGCATCTGCTCGGTAAAGGGCACCTTGGGCCACGCGGTCGATGCGCTCTCGCGCTGAGCCTCGAACGTGTACTTGCGGCTCGCGAATGCGGGGGCATCCGTGGAGGGAGCCACCGGCGCGGCATCGCCCTGCTCGTAGGTCTCGCCCGCGGCCGCGGCCTCGGCCAAGCGCTCGGCCTCCTGGTCCTTAAGCGCGGCCATGAGCGAGCGGATGCGGATGCGCGCGGCGCCCAGGTTGGACACCTCGTCGATCTTGAGCACGGTGTAGATCTTGCCGCTGGCCTCCAGAATCTCCTGCACCTGATCGGTAGTCAGAGCGTCCAGGCCGCAGCCGAAAGAGTTGAGCTGGATCAGGTCCAGGTCGTTGCGCATCGTCACAAAACGGGCGACGGCGTACAGGCGGCTGTGGTACATCCACTGGTCGACGACGCGGATGGGGCGCTCGGGCTTCACCAGGTGCGCAAGCGAATCCTCGGTAAAGACCGCAAAGCCAAAGCTCGAGATAAGCTCGGGCAGGGCGTGGTTGATCTCGGGGTCGTTGTGGTAGGGGCGGCCGGCGAGCACGATGCCGTGACCGCCGTGGTCCTCGACCCACTTAAGGGTCTCCTCGCCCATGGTCTGGATGTCCTCGTGGAAACGCGCATCGGCCTCAAAGGCAGCGTTGACGGCGGCATCGACCTCGGAGCGCGTGATCTTGGGACCGCGCACGCGACCGCGACCGGCCTCAGCATCGGCCACGCGGTCGACGGCAAGCACCTGGTACAAGCGGCGCTTGAGCTCGGTCTTGTCGTGATAGGGCACAAACGGGTACAGGAACTCGATATTCTGCTCACGAATCTCGTCGATATTGAGTGCCAGCGCCGTGGGGTAGCTCATGACGATGGGGCAGTTATAGCAATTGCCAGCCGTCGGATCCTCCTTGCGCTCCCAGCGCACGCACGGCATCCAGATAAAGTCGACATCGCGGTCGATAAGGTTCATCACGTGGCCGTGGCTCATCTTGGCCGGATAGCACACGCTCTCGGACGGCATGGACTCGATGCCTGCCTGGTAGGTCTTCTTGCTCGACTGGTCGGACAGCTGCACGCTAAAGCCCAAGCGCGTAAAGAACGCGTGCCAGAAGGGGTAGTTCTCGTACATGTTGAGTGCGCGCGGGATACCCACGGTGCCGCGCGGGGCCTCGTCGGGGCTCAGCACCTCGCGATTAAAGAGCAACTCGTTTTTCTTTTTGAAGAGGTTAGGGGCCTCGGTCTTTTGCTTTTTGTGGCCGGCGCCCTTCTCGCAGCGGTTGCCGGTAATGAAGCGCCTACCGCCGCCAAAGTCATTGACGGTGAGCTGGCAGTTGTTGGAGCAGCGACCGCAGCGGACGTGCTTTTGCGTCACAGTGAGGTGCGCGATGTCCTCGGCCGAAAGGATGGTCGAGGTGCCGTCGGCGCCGGCGCGATCGCGGGCGAGCAAGGCCGCACCATAGGCGCCCATGCAGCCGGCGATGTCGGGACGCACGGCGTGAACGCCGGTGAGCTGCTCAAACGCGCGCAGCGTGGCATCGGACATAAAGGTGCCGCCCTGGACGATCACCTGGCTTCCGATCTCCTTGGGATCGCGCAGCTTAATGACCTTGAACAGGGCATTCTTAATGACGGAATAGGACAGACCGGCCGCGATGTCGCCCACCGTGGCGCCTTCCTTTTGCGCCTGCTTAACACGCGAATTCATAAAGACCGTGCAGCGACTGCCCAGGTCCACCGGAGCCTTGGCATGGATGGCTGCGTCGGCGAACGCGCGCACGTCCATGTTCATAGAGACGGCGAAGCTCTCGATAAAGCTACCGCAGCCCGACGAGCAGGCCTCGTTGAGCATGATGTGCTCGATAACGCCGTCCTTGACGCGCAGGCACTTCATGTCCTGACCGCCAATGTCCAGGATAAACTCGACGCCGGGCAGGAATGCCTTGGCGCCGCGCAGGTGCGCGACGGTCTCGATCTCGCCGGAGTCGGCCTTGAGGGCCTCGATGAGCAGCGCCTCGCCGTAACCCGTGGTGGTCACGTGGCCGATGGTGCAGCCGGCGGGGATGTGGTTGTAGAAATCGGCCATGATGACCTTGGCCGTACCCAGGATGTCACCGTTGTTGTTGCCGTACCAGGTATGCAGCAACTGGCCGTCCTCACCCACAAGCGCGGCCTTCATGGTGGTGGAACCGGCGTCGATACCGATGAACACGCGACCGGTGTAGCCTTCGAGCTTGCCCTTGGGGACGACCTCGGTGTCGTGGCGGGTCTTGAACTCGGCAAAGTCCTCGTCGGTGGCAAAGAGCGGATCCAGACGCTCGACCTCGGCGCCCTGTGTGTCACCCAGGGCATCGATGGCCTCGATGAGCTGCGGGAACGTGCTGAGCTTATTGGACTCGTGCGCCATGGCGGCACCGCTCGCCACAAACAGGTGAGCATTTTGGGGCACGATGCGGTGCTCCTCGTCCAGGTTGAGCGTGAGGTAGAAGCGATGGCGCAGCTCGGAGAGATACTGCAGCGGGCCGCCCAGGAAGGCGACGTTGCCGCGGATGGGACGGCCGCACGCCAGGCCCGAGATGGTCTGGGTCACGACAGCCTGGAAGATGGAGGCGGCCACGTCCTCGGGGCGGGCGCCCTCGTTGAGCAGCGGCTGGACATCGGTCTTGGCAAAAACGCCGCAGCGGCTGGCGATGGGATAGATGGTGGTGGCGTTGGCCGCGAGTTCGTTAAGGCCGCTGGCGTCGGTGTGCAGCAGGGTTGCCATCTGGTCGATGAACGCACCCGTACCGCCGGCACAGGTGCCGTTCATGCGCTGCTCGATGCCGTTATCGAAGTAGATGATCTTGGCGTCCTCGCCGCCCAGCTCGATGGCGACATCGGTGGCCGGGATGAGGGTCTCGACGGCGCGCTTGCTGGCGATGACCTCTTGGACAAACTCCAGGTCGAGCCACTGGGACAGCAGCAGGCCGCCCGAGCCGGTAATGGCGCAGGTCATTTGGACCGTCGGCAGCACGGCCGCAGCGCCCTCGAACAGGTCGCGGGCGCAGGCGCGGACGTCGGTGTGGTGGCGCTGGTACTTGGCGTAGACGAGCTGGTTGTCATCGTTGAGCACGGCGAGCTTAACGGTGGTGGAGCCCACATCGATGCCCAGGTGCAGGTTGCCGTGGGCGTTGTCGGGGTTGAAGATTGCGCCTTCGGGGGCGTGGGCGGTGGCTACGGGCTCGGCGGCGGTGGCGGGCTCGCTAGCGACGGACGTCTCCCCTACCGAGTTCTTGGCATCGGCAACTGCCTCGGCAACTTTCTCGGCAGCCGCGGTCGCGGCCTTCTGCGCGGCGTCCACCACGGTGGGCGCAGCCTCGCGTGCGGCGGCGACCATGCGGTCCTTGATGCCCTCGACGAGTTTGCTCATTGTCTCTCCTCTTAGTTGTTGGACTCGACGGTTGCGGGGGTGTCGGCCGCGTCCTCGAGCTGCAAGTTCAACAGCTTCATGCCGTACTCCGGCACGTTGATATCGATGGGTTGGCCATACAGGTCACCAGGGCGCACAAAAGCGAGCACCGTCATCATGCGCGCCATGGCCTCGGGCGATTCGGTGAGCCCACGCTCAAACCAGCGCTGAATCATGCCGACCTCGGCACTCACGACGTAGGTGACGTAGTAGTCAAAGAACGTGCCCAGCGCCAGGCCCAAAATGCCCGTCTGCGCACGCGGCACCACAGCCTCACGCGCGGTGTCGATAATCCTTTTAATGAAGGCCTGGTCGCCGCCCGGACCCAGCAGAGCACCGATCAAGTCGCGGTTGGCCGCAAGATAACGCAGCAGCTCAACCGAACCGGGCGCCGGCTCGAGCTCATCGATGTTGTGATAGAGATCGGGCAGCCGAGCTGCGGTGATGAGCTCAATACGCTCACGAATCTCGGCCAGCAAGCCGTCCTCGATTTGATTGATAAAGTCGGGGATATCGCGGTAGTGCGAATAGAACGTGCGGCGCGTAAGGCCGGCGCGCTCGGTGAGCGACGCGACGTTAATGCGCGAAAGGTCGCCGCTTTCGGCTAGTTCGCTGGCAAGTGCCTGGCGAAGGGCACGCTGCGAGCGAAGGGACCGGCGATCGCATTTCTCGAGCTGGGACAAGCGTCCTCCTTGTTACTCTGCCTGTGCGCTATTGCACAGTGCGAGTATTATTGCACACCGTGTGTATCAACACGTAAAGGCAATATTTGGATGCGACGAAGGGGCAGTCCCTTTGTCACATCGAGCCGCTGCTTGGTCCCGTTAATGGGACCAACAATCGCCACGCCCGTTTCATCATGCCGGTAATGATCGATAAGGAGGCCGACATGAACAATCAGGCATGCGATGGCATCACCGATGCCGGCAAGGACCTCGTCCTCAGCTGCATAAAGAGCCAAGAGCTGCGCGACCACATGCGTAAATACCTATACTGGCCAGCGCCAATCATCGCCGGCTCTCTTAAGACGCTTGATGAAAAACGCACCATGCTCGAGCAACTCCGCAAGGAGGTTTCGCCGGAGCTGGTCGAAGATATCGATTCGCATCTCGCCCAGCTCAACAGCGCACTCGATATGCTCCACAACATCGAGCGCGACCGCGGAATCCTCCTACTGCACGTCATGGTCTACAACGAGGAGGAGCGCGACGCCGACGCCCTCGACGGTCCCTTCCCCGCCGCATCGTGGGAGGCCGCGCAGGCACTCATGAAGTGCTACATCGAAGAGTATCCTGAAGACGACTGGTCCGAATCGTACTGGAAGATCGACCTATACACCCCAGAAGACCTTCACGAATATCAAACGGCGCAGTCCTCCCTGGCGTTTGCGGCAACCAAGGATGGCGAGCTTATATTTCTCCGCGATCAGCGCAATAATCGCACTCGCAAATCGTATGTCGAAAGCGCCTGGCGAAACGATAGCAGACGGTTCTGCAACAGCAACGAACCCATCTATACGCCGTGGGTCCCAGGCGACATCCTCAAAATCGACGGTCGCCCCTTTGATCACGGGCCTCGCTTTGCCATTGTGCTCGAAAACGACTACGAGCACACGCTCCGGGGACAGATCTGGTGCGCAGGGCCTAGTAAAGATCACGGCGTTAAGGAGGGTTCACTTTCATCCGGCACCTACAGCGACAGTCTCCTGGACCCCTTCATCCCCTCTGCCCTCTACACCGCCGAGTGCTACACCGGTGAGCTGCCGGACGACTGCGCTTTTATGCTCGAGCTTTCGCAGATGCTGCACGACAACCCCGACTACGGCAAGCAATGGTCCGAAGGCTCGGTCGGACATGACTGCCTTCAGCCGTATCGCAAGCCCGCCAACCAAAGCGAGCTGGATATTCGTCCGGACATCTTCGAGTTTTTAGACTCGCAAAGTATTAAGGAGCATCTTCAACGAATCAACTACGAGCTCACCACGCCCGTAGCGGCTTTCATTGTCAATTGCTCGCATAAAGCAACGCTGCAGCAAAAGCTCGAAGGCTGGCAAAAGATCATCGACAATATGCCCAATTGCACCATGAACCGCAGAAACGACACGGTCGTCATCCCGGACTTCCATGCCTTTCTGCGCAATGTCATCAAGCAGGAGAAACGAAAACTCGCGCACCTTAAAAGGACGGACGGTCAAAGCCTGTACTTCTTTGAGGACTACTCGTGGGACTGGCGCGGGCAGGGCGGCTGTCTTTACGGCCCGTACAGCAGTTATCAAAAGTGCTTCGATGCCATCTGGAAAGAGCTCGACGGTGACGATCCCAAAGCCATCAGGATCACTCGTCGTCCCATCGACCCAGAAGAAGACCACTATGCCGACGACATGGTCTTACTCAATGCGAACGGCGAAGTAATGTCTTGCGATTACCGCAACAAAAGCGAGTGGGACGAGGCGGGCACCGCCAGCGATTTCGAGGACATGTGGTTTGATATCCCGACGCCTTTCCATGCCGGAGACATCGTCTGCAACCTCCAACGCCCCGACAAGCCGATGGTGCTGTTTGACCTGCAAACTTGGGGATCCGAACGAGTCGACAAAGAGCTGGCCTCCTCCGTCTACAAAGAGCGCCTCGTTCAAAAGGCCGACAAGCTATTGCGCTGGCACCGATATGACGGCGACACCAGCGACATGTACGCCTACGGCTGCCAAGTCTCATCCGCCTTGCATTTCCCCTTCTACATTGGGGAGCCTGAGGGCTTTCTTTTGGACATCGACTATTACCGCAAGCCGCTCAAGTCAGAGGAGCGAATCCTTTACGGCGTCAGGGCATATGTCAAAGGCGACCTGGCGGTTGATTCACTCGCCGCAATGGCCAGCGCATGCGAGCTACAGGCGCTGGCAGAGAAAAAGGCGCGTGGCTTCGAGGACGCAGACAGCTGGCTCAAGGACCGCTACCCAGAACTGTTCGATGCGACGGCCGATCCCTTCTTAGAGGAAGACGGCGGTTGCGCCAGTTACGCTTAGTTTTTGAAACGCCACTACCGATTGTCCTTTCAGTACGCGCACACTCATGTACCAGTGCGTTTCCAAAAGTATGTTTGACGCGAGATTCAGATGGGACCCGTTAATGGGATCACAAAGCACAGCCTCTGATGGATGCTAACGGCAACGACCGAATTGGAGGTTGCTATGGACAGCCAAGCAGATACCGTGATCACCGATGCCGGCAGGGAGCTCGTTTGCAGTTGCATCAAGGACGATGAGCTGCGTGCTCATATGTTCAAACACATGGGAATGGCAGATGGCTCCCTCTGTAAAACCATCGGCGGCTCCCTCAAGACGCTCGACGAAAAACGGACCATGCTCGAGCAGCTTCGCAAAGAGGTCTCATCGGATTACGCCGAGACGATCGACTCCGGCCTCGAACAACTCGACACTGCACTCGATATGCTTTACAACGTTGACCGTGACCTCGGTATCTTGCTGGTCTCCGGCGTGTTTTACAGTGAAGACGAGCGCGGGCACGACACCTTTGATGGCCCCTTCCCCGTTGCCTCTTGGGATGCCGCTCAAGCCCTTATGAAGCAATACGTCGATGACGACCCCGATGAAGATTGGTCCGAATCATTCTGGCAGATTAAGCTCTATACCGCCGAAGACTTACACGACCGCCCACGCGCTCACGCCTCGCTGATATTCGCCGCAACCATGGCTGGCGATTTGGTCTTTTTGAGCGACCGCCGGAATCAGCGGACTCCGCATCAAAGCATCAATCACTTGCCGTGGAACAATAGCAGGCACTTCTGCGCCAATGGTGAGGTCTTTTACACCCCCTGGGTCCCCGGCGACATCATCAAGATCAACGGTCGGCCCTTCGACCACGGCCCTCGTTTCGCCATCGTGCTCGAAGACGACTACGATAGTTCGTTCAAAGGCCAGGTTTGGTGCGCCTATCCGAGCAAAATCTACGGCGTTGAGGAAGGCAATCTCCGCTTGAGGGATTTCACGGACGGCTTCCTCGACGACTTCACACCCTCTGCGCTCTACACCGCCGAACGCTATATCGGCGACTTGCCCGATGATTGCTCCTTTATGCTCGAACTCTCGAAAAAACTGCACGATGACCCCGGCTGTGGCAAACATTGGTCGGATGGATCGGTCGTACACGACTGCTTGCAGCCATATCGCACATCGGCCGGCGCCGGCGTCAACGCCATACGTTCGGACATTCTCGAGTTTCTCGACTCGCCCGATATCAGAGAGCATTTGGAAGGCATCGGCTACGAGCCCACCACGCCCGAGGCAGCGTTCATCGTCGACCATTCGAACGAGAAGACGCTGCAACAGAAGATTGAGGCCTGGCAAAAGATTCTCGAAAACATGCCCAATTGTGCGATGAGCAGGCGACACGGCACGTTCAATATCCCCAACTTCCATGTCTTTCTTCGCGACGTCATCAGATGGGAGCGCAAGAAAATCGCCCGGTTCAAACAGCCTGGCAAGCACATGTATTTCTTTGAGGACAAGACGGGAAGTCCCCATGAGAGCGGGTGCAATTATGGCCCCTACACCAGCTACGAAAAATGTTTCGAGGCAATCTGGAATGAGCTTGAGGAGGAAAATCCTACCTCGATAGAAATAACGCGCCGCCCGATCGATCCGGACGAAAACTACTATGCCGCCGACAGGCTCATGCTCAACGCAAAAGGCGAAATTATGGACTGCCAGCTGAGCTGCATCGACATGGAACGCGAGGGCGAAGACCCCACTTTCGCTTTTGAGTTGATGTGGTTTGACATCCCGACGCCATTCCACGCCGGCGACATCATCTGTTGTCACGGCGACCCTGGCGACCCCATGCTGCTTCTCAATATGCAGACATGGACCACGCAGCGGGTCATGGATGAGCTTCCGGCTTCCACCTACAGGGAATGCGCCGCAAAAAAGGCCGACGACCTGCTCAGGCACCATCGGCAAAATGGCGATACGAGCGACATGTACGCCTACGGCTGTCAGATTGAATATCCCCTGGAGTACCCCGTCTATATCGGAGAGCCGAGTTGTTTTCTTCTCGATATGGAATACTGCCGTACCCCGCTCAAGCCGGAGGCGAGAATTCTGTACGGCGTGCGGGCATATCTCGACGGCAATCTGGGTCTTGACTCACTAATTGCGCTATCAAGTCTTTGCGAGCTGCAGGCGCTGGTCAAGAAAAAAGCCGAGCGGTTTGAAGGGGAAGACGGCGGGCTCAAGATCCGCTATCCGGAGCTGTTCGATGATGCGATAACCCCGCCGGAGCGATTCGAAACAAAGAGGAGCTAGCCATGGACATCTTGGATTTTGTGGACTCCCGGGACATTCGGGAGCATCTCCGCCGCATCAATTTTCAACCCAACACCATTGAGGCCGCCTATCTGGTTTGGTTTTCGAAGACCGCCACGCTCGATCAGAAATGCGAAGCTTGGCAGGAGATCGCCCGAACTATGCCCAATTGTTCGCTGGAGGCAACCCATGCCGGTCTTGGAAGGCCGGCCATCCCCGATTTCCATACTTTTTTGCGCTGGACAATCGATTACAACAAGCGGTGCGTCGATGCGTTTGCGAGTGGGACGGGCTACGTTTATCAATATGAAGAGGAGATTGTGCCCGACGGGCAACTTTGTGGGGCCTTCGGCGCGCCATTCAGCTGTTATGAGAAATGTGCCGAGGCGTTGCGCAGTGATGATGAACTGGCGAGCCGTCCAGAGGCACGCGTACGCATCACCCGGTGCCCGCTCGATGCCGACGAAGAACATCGCCAGGAAGATTGGCTCATGGTGAACGGTAAAGGTGAGGCCCTTTCCGTCTATTGTCCTTCCGCCGGCCCCATTGAGAACGATTGGGAGATCGCGTTCGAGTTCATCTGGGTCGATATCCCCACGCCGTTCCACACCGGCGATATCGTCTGGACGCCGCAAGGCAGTGCCCGTGAGCCGTTCACGCTGTTCGATCTGCCCACGTGGGACCGGACAAAGCTTGAGGCGGAGCTTCGTCAGGCAGACCGTTCTGACGAATGGCTTGATCATGCGCAGCAGCGCCTCGAGCACTATCGCCATGCAGGAGATATCAGCAACATGCGTGCCACTGGCTGCTCGATTACCTACAACGAGACGTTTCCCCTCTACATCGGAGAGCCAGACCCGCTTTACCTGAATCTTGAGTACTATCGCAAACCACTCGAAGACGAGCAGCGAATTTTAATCGCCGCCCAGGCCTACCTGCGCGGCGACCTGTATGTCGACTCACTCATCGCGTTTATCGACACCATAAGGATGGAGTCCAAGGCAAAGCGCAACCTGGAAGAGCTGCGTCAGGATCAGGCGCCGCTCAAGGAGAAGTACCCGCAGCTATTTGAATAAAGGTCGTCATGCCCGAATCCACAAGAAGTCGCACCAACAACTCGGAGACTATCGTGCACGAAGAAATAATCAACTTGATCGACTCTCCGGAGCTGCGAGAGCATTTGCTGCATAATCCGCAGTTCCTGAGTGGTGATCATTACACGCAAATCATCGGTGGCGCGTCGATAGAAATCAACCGCAAACGGGAGATGCTCAGCAGGCTGGTTGCTGCCGAGCGCGGCTCGTCAGACAAGACTTTTGATTGGTACGGTCCGGAGAGATGTATCGACTACATCGATGACTGCCTGGGTGCGCTCAAGGCCGTCGACGGAAACAAGAAAATGCTGCTTGTCAGCGAAATTAGCTTCGTCAATAGCAAAGTGGGATCCGCCATCACGCATGGCCCCTTCCCCGTGGCATCATGGCCGGCTGCTCTCGCGGCAATGAAGACATACGCGGACAAGTGGAGCGGAATGACAGATCTATCGTCCTCATACTGGATGATCGAGCTGTTCAACCTTGCCAACGACCCGAGCTGTTCATATCCATACGATGGCTTTCTGCAACCGGACTACACTTACTACGCAAACACCTCCGGAGAAATCCAATACATCTGCAGGGAAGAAGAGGGCGAATGTGGCGAGGTGCTCGACTGCATTGTGGGTGGAATCTTTGGGCCATGGTTCAAAGGAGCGTACGTTGACTTGCCCACGCCGTACAAAAAGGGCGATATTCTTGAAATCGACTGCAGGCCATGGGCGCCGGGACCTTGCTATTGCCTGGTAGCAAACTCGAAATTGGACTGTCTGTATCCCGATGGCGATGGGCAGATCAGATGCGGCTCTATCCCCTACGGCAGCTGCTTTGCCGGATGGGCGTATACGAACTTGATGCTGTCGCCCGTGTTTAGGGCGAGAAAAGCAACGCAACCTTTACCAGAGGAATACGCGTTCTTGCAAGCGATTGAACCGAATCAGATAGATAACCTGCTAGAAGAGTGCGCCAGCAGCAAAGAGGAAGAGCCGATTTGGCTGGATATATATCGGCATCGCGCACGCTGACGGACACCAGAGATGGACTATAGCGACCCTCAATAACTGGTTTTGTTCGCGCTCTTCAAGCGGTGCTCCAACCCTCATTGTTACGAGAAGAGCCGCACCCAGTCCAGGCACGGCTCTAGTAAGAATATCCAAACAGCTTGATTAATAATGGCCATACCTTAAACCTGCCCAAGCCAGTACTTAATATCGCGCTTAAGCGGCGTCTTTCCCATTAATCAATCGAACGTTGAACTTATTTGACGATTTTCTTCATTTTCTTCTTGGCATCGTCAAGACGGCGACCCTTGAAGTAATACCAAATAAGCCTATCAACCTCCTGAAAGCCAATGCTATCTTCAACCGTTTTGATCGTCAGAGAGGAATCTGACGGAGACTCATACGAAAACTCATTCGAATGCTCGCCTCGCCAGAGGTTAATGCCATCGCATACACTTCTATACAGCTCACGGTAATTCCGGTAACCCGAAGGCGAATCGTCATTGACATAATCCGAAATCAACTTTTTCAGCTTTGAATAGCTCATTTTTTCGATATCAGTCCGATCGGAATAGGCCCAAATATAATAAGGAAGAACCTCCCCGACAACGGAATCGTAGATACAATATCTATCCCCAAGCCTGCCTTTTATACATGTGTGATGACAGAATTTCGATGCAAATGAAACATTGTTTTTCTTAAAGTCGGTAAGGCCCTCATCACGCAAATAATTCTGAGCATATCGAGCGATAAGATGAACCGCCTCGGCGTCTCCGCCCTCGCCTCCACCATTCGGGTCGCTCTTCAGGGCTTCGATTAGTTTCATTTTGTTTTCAATAATTCCGCGGGCAGTCAGCGCTGCGCCACCGGTCAACAACCATTTAGACTTCCGACTATTAGAACTATTTCCCTTTTCAGAACTCTCGTTGTATTTTTCCTCAAGTTGAGGAATATCAATTTCTGGGATAACGTTCTTGATTTCGCCAGCTTTGACTGCATCGCTATATCTCTTTCCCAGCACCGCTAAGTGTGTTGAGTTCACTTTATTGGTGTAGTAAACAGCCTGTTTAATAGCATCCTCATCGCCGCCAAGAACGTCGCGATACATTTTGCCAACAAATTTTTCGTCTGCTATGTCATAAGACGAGTTATGCTCGATCATGGCCTGAACAAATCTAATATTCTTATCGCTAAACACTGGGAAGCCGTTCTGGTCCAAGTCAAATAAATATGGATTGGCAGTTCGCTTCACTCCATCGTCCTCTTTCGTCACCGGATTAAAAACTATCTCTTGACGACTCATGCGAACTCCTTCCCAGAGCTGTTCAGTCATGGTGCTGATAGGTCACAACACTTTAATTATTATGGTAATTCCTGGCCCACTTAGAAGCATCTTTTTGGCTGTTGAACGGTCACTTTCTGCTGGCAAACGCGCTGCTAGCCGTGCAGTTGTTATTGGTTATGACCTCAACCGAAGACTCGTGCGCAGGAAGGCTCCACGCCATCGGAGCTCATGTGGACCAAGACGTCCGTATTGCAGTGTGTCTCGGCGAATTCCGCGCCATCTTCTCGGTCCTCCACCGCGAAACAGCCTGCCAGAATGGCGGATGTCGGGCTGAGCATGTTGCGCAGGTCGCGCAGGATTGCATTTATCGGGCGGTTGTCGTCGAGCATTTCGAGTCCGTCGATTACGACTACGACGTCCTCTAGCACCGCCCTATTCCACGCCTGGTCGCCGAGCAGCCAACTCGTTAAAAGGTCTATGGTCATGTTATCTTCGACAAAGATGCCCAGGCTGCGCTGCTTGATCCGCATCGTTGCGCGGACCGTTTCAACCTGTTGTTCCTCAAGATCTTTCGGCACCTTGGCCCCCATCTCGGCTCGAATCAGCCGGGCGACCGCATCCTCTTCACGCTCCCGCATCGGCACGTAAAGCACAGTGCACTGCTCGCTCAGGCATAAAACCGCATGCGCCAGTACGTTCGAAACGTCTTCATGCGCGCCGCCAATCACGCTAAGCTTGCCGAGTCCAATACCGCCGCCCAGGATGTCGTCAACAGGCGTACCAGTCTTCAATACCTGCAGGACCTCGAACACCGATGTTTCCATGACATGATCAAGCTCGGAAGTCAGTCGATCATGGAAACGGCTTATGTCAAAGCCGTCATCGCCCCGTTCTTCACGAATCCAACCACGCTGGCTCGCATTTGTCGGCGGCATCACGCCTGATAGGCCCATCATCTCGCCCAAACTCACAGAACGGCCAATTCGGTCGTCCCTGGAGTCAATCTTTAGCGTCATCGCAACCCTCCTAACGCCTACCACGCTTACCAGTAGCCTTAAAATTCCAAATCGGCTTGAGTCGGTGAATAACATCAACCGTCGGGTCCATGAGTCTCAGTACATCATCCGCAGGCTTATACGCTTCGGGCGACTCATCGAGCGTCGTCTCGCATGCACTCGGACAGTAGATGCCGGCATCGCACATCTCGTTAACGAACGACCTGGTGTCGAGCGTTTGGAACGCTTTGGCGCGGCTCATCGCGCGACCCGTCCCGTGCGGCGCCGAGCAGTTCCAGTCCTCGTTTCCCTTGCCGCGTGCAATAACGGCACCGTCGCGCATATTGAACGGAATCAGTACCATCTCGCCCGCATGAGCGCTAATGGCGCCCTTGCGAATCATGCCGCCTTCCGAGATATAGTTGTGCATGGTGGTAAAGCCGTCTCCGTCGAGTCGAATCCCCGTACGCTCAACAATCTGTGCGACAATCGCCTTGCGGTTCTGATTCGAGAAGCGCTGGCAGTTATGCATATCGACGAGATACTCGGCAGAAAGATCTCCCACGAGATACTTAAGCTCGTCGGGGATATCTGCCGTGCACGTCTTCTGCGCCAGCGCCTGATGATGCTCCGCCGTCTGCTTGCCCATGTTGCGCGAGCCGGTGTGCACGACCAGATATTGGCACCCATCCTCGTCCTCGTCGAGTTCAATGAAGTGATTGCCGCCGCCCAGCGTGCCCATGGAGCGCTCAACCTTGCGCTTGTCCTGAAGCCAATCACACGACCCCATGTCAAAGTCCGCGAGTGCGCAGGCAGGATCGCGATGAAGGCAAAAGCCCGTGGGCACCGCGCGCTTCACATCGCGATTGAACTGAATGAGGTCATCGCGCGCAATGGTCTCCGCAAGCGGCACACAATACATCCCGCATCCGATGTCGACCCCCACCAGGTTGGGAATCACCTTGTCGCCCAAGTTTGCCGTAAAGCCAATCACGCAGCCCTTGCCCCTATGGGCATCGGGCATGATGCGGATCTTGGCACCTTCAAACGCCGGGCAGCTGGAAATCTCCTCGATCTGCTCCTTGGTTGAGTCCTCAAGATTCTCGGCAAAGACTTTGATGTCTGCCATCGCATTTCTCCTGTTCTGATCCTTGTAAACCGGAACCGGCCCCAAGCCAATAGAGCGCATGTCACACCATCCAGCCAAACCGCCGATTTCCGTTTAACCACCTTTCGCCCTATTCGAGCTCTTATTGCTGCGAATACTACGGTCGCGCGGACTACAATGAGTCCCAATAACGGGTCTTGTTTTGTATCTCCGGTTGGTACCCTGCCGGCGAAAGGAGACAACGTGGCGAACAGACCAAATCAAAAGCTCAGGCTTCTGTTCCTGCTTAAAACCTTGATGGAAAAGACCGACAGCACGCACGGGCTCACAACGCAGCAGATTATCGAGGAGCTCGCCTATCACGACCTTGAGGCAGAGCGAAAGGCCATCTATCGCGACCTGCAAACGCTTCGCGACTTTGGGCTCAACATCAACCAGCGCGGTGGCAAGGAATGGGCGCTGGTCTCACGCCCGCTCGACCTGCAAGAGCTCATCATGCTTGTTGACGCCGTTCAGAGTTCGCCGTTTTTGACCGATGAGTTGACCGACCACCTCATCGGCAAGCTGCAGAGCCTCGCCAGCCTGGGCGAACGCGAGCTGATGCACAAGCGCGTCGATGTGCCTTCGCGCGTGAAGATGCAAAACTCTGATGCCCTGCTCAACATCGACTTGATTCAGCAGGCTATGCGCGAAAAACGCAAGATCCGCTTCCATTACTTCCACTACGACGCCGCCAAGCAAAAGGCCCTTAATCATGACGGAAAGGTCTACGAGCTCACACCCGTGCGCCTTATCTACTCCGACGAACTCTATTACATGATTGGCTTTAGAGATAAATGGGCTAATGCCGGCTCGGGTCATCAGCCGTTCACGCCCTACCGCGTCGACCGCATGCTCGATGTTGCGGTGTCCGAAGAACCCGCGACCAAAGACCCGCGTATCGCGGGCTATGTGCTCGAAGATCACGTTTCGCCGTCGTTTGGAGTCTATGCGGCCGACAAGACCACCGTGGTGCTGGAACTCGATGACCGCGCAATGAACCCGCTCATCGACAAGTTCGGGCTCGACGCCGTTGTGTTTGAGAACCAGGATGGGCGCCTGTTGGCTACCGTCAAAGCCCCGCTGTCTCCGCAGTTCTTTGGCTGGCTGCTGCAACTCAGCACCTTCATTAAGATCGTTCAACCTCAAAGTGCCATCGATACGTATCTTGACTATCTCGATAGCACGCGTGCGCTCTACCAGGAAGACAGGTAATACTGCCATGAACATGACCCCCAACTTTAACGTATCGTTCGAGCGCCTGAATCCCGAACAGCGCGAGGCCGTCGAATGCCTAGATGGTCCGTTGCTCGTCATTGCCGGCCCCGGCACCGGCAAGACGCAGCTGCTGAGCCTGCGCGCGGCGAACATCTTGGCCAAACGCGACGCCGCCCCTAGCAACATCCTCTGCCTCACCTATACCGAGGCGGGCGCGGAGGCCATGCGCAAGCGCCTGATTGAGCTCATCGGCCGCGACGCCTACGGCATCGAAGTCAGCACGTTCCACGGATTTGCAAGCAGCATCAGGTCGCGCTATCCCGAGTGCTTCATGCGCCCTTCGACCGACACGCTTGTTACCAGCCTGCACCAGCAAGAGATTTTTGATCGGCTGCTCAAATCGCTGCCCTTTGGTTCTCCGTTAGGCGGAGGGTCACCTGATATGCCTGCACAAAACATCGGTAAGATGATCGGCTTTGTCTCCAAAATCAAACGCAGTGGCCTGGACTACGACACGCTGAGCGCCATCGCGCAGCAGAATATCGACGCCGCTGCCTGGCTCACCGAACATTCCGAGCTGCTTACGCTCGTCTGTGGAAGGGCAAGCGCCGTGTTAGCCGAACGCTTTGAGGAAGAGGTCGAGCGTGTCTGCGCCATGGCACCCACATCGCTCACCCGCCCGATTGACTGTCCCGCCGGCACGTACGTGCCGTACATTCTTGAGTTGCGCGACACCGTTCGCCGCACCGAGCTCATCGATGAGAAGGGCAAATCCTCGGGATACACCAAGGTGCGCGATACCTTCTTTGGAGGCAGCAACTCTCAGGGGCGCACGTTTAAGATTGCGGAGCAGAGCGAGCGACTCAAGACCGCTTGCGACGTCGCGCGTCGCTACCAGAGCGAGCTCGACCAACACCATCTCTACGATTACGACGACATGATCGGCGACTTCGTTAACGCCGTCGAGCACAACGACGCGTTGCGCCAAGTGCTCCAGGACACCTATACCTATATCCAAGTTGACGAGTTCCAGGACACCAATGGTGCCCAGATGCGCATCATCGAGCTGCTCTGCGACGGCGTTGATGCGCCCAATATCATGGCCGTTGGCGATGACGATCAAGCCATCATGCGTTTTCAGGGCGCCACGATCGAATGCGCCAACCAGTTTGCGGCCGAGTTCTCGCCCCGGAGCATCGTGCTCAAGACCAACTATCGCTCCACGCCCGCCATCGTTGAGCTTGGTCAAGCTATCGCACGGCAAATTGAATATCGCCTCGACGCCAGCTCGAACAAATCGATCGTGGCGTTTAGGCCCCAAGGTGACCAGGTCAACTTTAGTGAGAACGTCTTCAGCGGCAAAGCCGAAGAATACGCCGCTGTCGCTGCGAGCATTAAGCAGCGGCTTGAGTCCGGCTACCTCAATGACTGCGAAGATCCCAATGAAGGAATTGCAGTCATCTCTGCCAAACACGCCGCACTGCGTTCGCTTATCCCCTTCCTCGTTAAGGAGAACGTGCCGTTTTCCTATCGTGAACGGCAAAATCTCTTTGCCTCCGAGCGCATGCAGACGACGCTGGCGCTGCTGCGCTGCGTTGCCGCGCTTACTCGCGGGAAGAAGGAGCTCGCCAGCAGCTATCTTCCGCAGATCATCTGTGCCACCGAGCTGGGCGGCGACCATCCATCGTCCGTGACGTTTGCGCTCAGCGCCAAGCGAGACCAGCATGGCGACTGGATGGCCGCCATGCGCGAGAGCAATATCGCCCGCGTCAAAGAGCTGCACGACGACCTTATGCAGTGGGCGGCCGAGGCCGGCGCCTCCCCGGTCAGAGCGTTGCTCTTTAAGATTGTCGAACACAGCCTTGGCTATTATCAGGATCATAAAAAACAGGATCCGCTGGGTGCCGCCGAATTCAATGCCGGCATCCGCGCCCTACTCGCCTTTGCCGAGGGTGAAATGGGCGACGCGCGCCGCATGGGACGCACGCTTCGCCTGCCCGATATTGTCGACAAACTCGACGCCGCTCAAAAGTTTGGCGTGAGTATCGACGCATCAATCAACCTCGGCGCGCCGGGAGCTGTTCGCCTCACCAGCGCCCATAGCTCTAAGGGCCTGGAGTTCGACTGCGTCTACCTGCTCGATGCCGACGACTCCACTTGGCACAAAGGCGCCGGCGGCATGAGTTTGTACCCATCCAACCTGCTTATTCGCGATGAAAAGGATGATGACGACGCGCGTCGCCTGCTGTTCGTCGCCATCACGCGCGCTAAGCGACACCTCGAGCTGTACCGCGCCGGCGGGTCGGCGCTGCAGGAGCTCACGGGGCTTATCGACTCTTGCGAAATTTCTGCTGAGGCAGACCAGCTCAGCGTTGCAATCGAAACCGAGTGGCGCGACAACTACGTGCTCGATACGCCCGAGCTCCGCGCGCTTCTGGAACCTCATACCGACGTGAAGTTTCTTTCTGCCACAGCGCTCAACAACTTTGTGGCGTACGAGCCTGGATGCGCAAATAGCCAGCACTTCCCTGAGAAGCAGATTGTGCGCCTGCCCACGGCGCCCACGATCCAAACCGAATTCGGCACCATCGTTCACGCGATGTTCGAGGAGATCGTTAATAGAATGGCAGCCGATGGCGAGGCGGCGATTGAGACAATTGAGGCCGAGTATCGCCAGCAGATTTCGTGGCTCGATTTTGCCCCCGAGGACGTCCATCGCTATTCGGAGCGCTTCGAACGCATTTGTCGTGCATTCGTCCCCTGGCTTGTCGAGCATGTGCATGGCTATCGCTGCGTCACGGAGGCGAATATGCAGTGCCTGACCACCGAAGGAACTCCGCTCTTTGGTTTTCTCGACCTGCTCCTCGTTGACGATGCAGCTAAAACGGTACAGATCGTTGACTACAAGACTGGCTTTGGCAAAGAAGTCCCTGCAGGCTACCAACGTCAGCTCAAGTTTTACAAACTGCTGGTCGAAGCATCACCCGAGTTTTATGGCTACACCGTCACTTCCATGGGCGACTACTATGTCGAGCCCGACAAGACAACGGGCGAGCTCCGCCCGCCGTTCGCGACAACCGCCAACGCCGACGACATTGCCGAGCTCGAACAACTCATCGATGCCGTATGGTCGCGCATTGAACACGGCGCTTGGGATACCAGCGCTTTTGAGCAGAGTGGTGCTTATGGACTGGCCGTTGAGGAGCAAAAGGGCTGCCGCAAAAAAGCCGACAAGGCCGAGCTCATGCAACGCGCCTACGAGCATTGGCTAGTCGAGAACCCCGGAATGTGACAAAGTGACAGTCCCTTTGTCACATTATTCGATGATGGTGCGGGAGTTTTGCTTGCGCATGGTGGCGAGCATGTGTTTGGGGACGGCATGGGCCATACAGCTGCCGATGGTCGCGATCGCGGCGGCCTTGGCGGCATCGCTGCCGTTTTTGGTCGCGTAGCTGTGGCGGAAACGCTTGAGCATGGCGATGTCGTTGCCGCCGTCGCCGTAAACCGCGACCTCGTCCTCGGCAATGCCGTAGTAGCCCGCCAGCCAGGCCACACTCTCGCCCTTGTTACACGCCACGTCCGTGATCTCAAACATCACCGGATCGAACGGCGCGTTGACCACGCGGTCCGAGCGCCCGGCCAAATACGCCTTAAGGTCGCGCTCCAGCTCGGGCGAGGTCACGCGACAATTGATCTTGCATACGTCATGGCGCAGGATGTCACCGATCGACTGGTCGAAATATTGCTCCTCGTGATACCCCCCACGTGCACGCATGCCGCGCATCACGATGCGCTTGATAGGACTGTCCTTTTTAAAGCCCGCCTGATGCATCTCGAACGATCCGCTCGAGAACATGCCATCGGGCGTGGAGCAGTCAAAACAGATGTCCGGGAACGCCTTGAGCAGCTCCTCGGTGACCCGTGGGTCGATGGTCCAGGTCTTGAGCACCTCGCCATGGCTGTTGCGCACGATGGATCCGTTGGAGCAGCAGGCGTCGAGTGCCAGACCTGTAAAGCCATGTTCGCCGATCGGCAACGTCGAGCGCCCGGTCGCGGGAACCACATGCAGGCCAGCCTCAGTCAGCTCGCGAATGGCACGGCGGATGGTCCCATCTGCCTCGTGCAGGGCGTTCAGCAGCGTTCCGTCTAAGTCACTCGCAAACATCTTGATCATGGGCATGCCTCTCCTTCGTCTGCACGATATTGTAGACGAGAACGGGCGCGCCCCAAGAGAGGCACACCCGTCAGGCGGTCGATTCTACACCGCGGCGGGGCCGTGTTCGCCGGTGCGGATGCGGATAACTTCCTCGACCGGCTCTACCCAGATCTTGCCGTCGCCGACGGCGCCGGTGCGGGCGGCGTTGCAGATGATGTCGACAATTCCGTCGACATGTTCATCGGCGCAGATGAGGGTGAACTGCACCTTAGGGATCGTGTTGACAAGCAACTCGTTGCCGCGCACGTATTCCTTCCAGCCATGTTGCGCACCGCAGCCCTGCACCTGGTTGATGGTCATACCACGAACATCAGCAGCAAACAGCGCATCTTTAAGAACCTCAAGCTTCTCGGCACGAACAATCGCCGTAATTTTCTTCATAGTGAATTCCTCTCTTTTCTTTAATAAAGAAATGAACCGCTCATTCATGTGGCACGGGTTTTCCAGGTGCCCGAGATTGCCCCGAAAGAGGAGCGCCGCGTACTTCGGTACGCAAGCGACGGTTTGAGGGGCAAGGTCGGGTGCCTGGGAAAGCCGCGCGACGATTGAACGGCAAGGTGCGGTGCTTGGGGAAGCTGCTAATCGAGCCCAGAGAACGAAGGATACGCGCTCTCGCCGTGCTGACTCGCATCCAGGCCCAGCGCCTCGTCTGCCTCGTCCACGCGCAGGCCGCCATGGAACAGCGCCTTGACCACCGCGGCGATCACCAAATCGAGCACCAGCACAATAGCGACTGTCACCACAATGCCCAAGATCTGCGAGATGAGCAGCGACACGTCGCCCGTGTAGAACAGGCCGCCCTTACCGGTCCACGAGAGCTCCGGCACGCAGAACAGGCCCGTGAGCACGCCGCCCAAGATGCCGCCGATGCCGTGGCAGCCAAACGCGTCGAGCGCATCGTCGTAGCCAAACTTGGTCTTGAGATGGCTAATGGCCAGGTAGCAGACAGGCGATACGATCAGGCCCATGACCAGCGCTGCCCACGGCTCGACAAAGCCCGCACCCGGCGTGACCACCACAAGGCCCGCAACCAGACCGGTGCTGGCACCCACCAGCGTGGGGCGACCGGTATGCACGCGCTCAAGGGCAAGCCACGAGACCATGCCCGCCGCGCTGGCCGTCACGGTGTTGAGGATGGCGAGCGCGGCCACGGCGTCGGCCTTAAACTCGCTGCCGCCGTTAAAGCCAAACCAGCCAAACCAAAGCAGACCGGCGCCCAGCGCCACAAACGGCACGTTATGCGGGCGGTAGCTCACCATGCCAAAGCCGCGACGACGGCCGAGCATTAAGCAGAGAATCAGGCCCGTGAGACCGGACGAGATGTGCACCACGTCGCCGCCCGCAAAGTCGAGCGCGCCGATGATGTCGCCGATAAAGGAACCCTCACCGCCCCAGACCATGTGGGCGAGCGGCGCATAGACCACGAGCAGCCAAATGCCCAGGAAGGCCGTCATGGCACCAAACTTAACGCGGCCGGCCAGGCTGCCCGTGACGACAGCAGCCGTGATCATGGCAAACGCCATTTGGAAGGCGATGTTGATGATTTGAGGGTAGACGGCACCGTCCGCAGCATTGCCCTCGGCCGCCTGCAGCACCTGGTTGAGCACCGGCAAGCACAGCAGCTGGTCAAGGCCTCCAATAAACGGGCTCGAGCCGTCTCCGCCGTAGGCCAGCGACCAGCCGGCGACAATCCACAGCACACCAACCAGACCAATGGCGCCAAAGCACATAAGCATGGTGTTGATGACATTTTTGCGCCTGGACAGGCCGCCATAGAAAAACGCCAGACCCGGTGTCATTAAAAACACGAGCATGGTGCAGATGAGCATAAACGTTGTCGCTCCCGTATCGTACATTCGCTCCCCCTTGATCGCATGAACGTTGTCGGCGCCCATAATGCGGCCGAGGGGCAACTGGTGTAGACCAGATACGGCGTTGTTAAACGCTGCGTTGTCGAATGGAAACGGTGCCGCAATCTTGGAAACGGCACGGCAACGGGCGCGAAACGAATGGGAAATACGCGAGCAAGGGAGCCGTGAGCGTGCCCGTCCCGGCTAGCGCCGAAACAGCTCGTGGGCGCGGTCGCGGAGATTAGTTGCTCGAATGACGCCCTCGTAGCGATTGATGCGCAAGCGCGGGAAAGCATTGAAGAAGCGCAGGTCGCGACGGCTGAGCGACACACTCGGCACCGGACGGCTCATGCGCTTACCGGCAAGGCGACGACTGAGCGACGGACGCGGCATGCTCGGCGCGGCATCGGCCACGCGGCGGGCGGCAAGCGCCAGGCCGCGAGCACCATCCGAGATAAACGTCGGCATCGAAGCCTTCTCACGAAGGGCATCGAGCGCCGCGTCGCCCAGCTCGGCCAGCCACGCGTTAACGGCGCGACTGCGGATATGCGTCTGTGCCACCGAGTCGATCGCCGAATCGGGAATACGTTCGAGCATGGAGTCCGAGGCATCGGCAAGTGACTCATTGATGCGGTCGGCAAGGTCGGCGCGCACACGCTCCAGCTGATCGGACAGGCGACGCCAACTGGCCAACGAGCACGCTGCGTCAACCATCATCGCGACCGCGACGATAAAGGCGGACAGCCGCACAATCAGCACCGGCAGATGGCCAAGCAGTCCCAGCAATGCCGGCTCCACTAAACGACAAATGCACAACGCGCCCAGGCCAAACGCGCAGGCCCAGTACAGGCAGATACGTCCGTGCAAGTTAAACGGCAGGTGCGAGTAGTCCCAAAAGCGTGCGCCTGTTGTCTTTTCCAATAGAAGGCCCACACTGTACTCGATTACGCTGCACACAAGCGCCGCGGCGACAAATTGGCTCGAGGCATCCGGAATCCCGCGCAGCAAAAGCCAGCAGGCTATGCCGCCCACACCATAGATAGGGCAACACGGCCCCAGCAAGAATCCGCTGTTGGCAAAGCGTCCTTGGTTGAGCATGGCGCAGACTGTCGACTCCCATGCCCAACCGCAAAACCCGTAGAAGGCAAACGAGAGCACCAGCGCCGAGAGCGGACAGGCGGCAAGCGTCGCGCCGTCAAATGCCATGTCGATCGCGGTCCCCACCGTCTATCCTCTCCTCTTTTCACTCGATTCTTTACTCACGCCATCGTCTGCCTCGGCCTTGCGCGGCAGACGGCCGGCGATCGTCTCGCGCAGAGCACACCATTTATCCGCCAGGCACACAATCCATGCCTCACGACACGTCGGCGGCACCGGCACCAGCGGAAACATATGCCGCACGATAATATTCCGCTCGCGCGACGTCAGCTCAAAATCTTCCTCCGCACGCGCCAGGGCAAAAAACGGATGCCGAAATCCGTGCAGGCGATGGCTCGGATCGGGATCGTGCCAATCGTAGAGAAAGTAATCGTGCAGCAGGGCTCCGCGCAGCAACGAGGCGCGGTCGACCGAGATACCGACACGGCCCAAGCACTCGGCAAAGGATAGGCTCGCCCGCGCTACCGAAGTCACATGTGCATAGACCGTCACATCGCCATGCTGGATAAACTCGCGCGTCAGGTCCAAGCGGCCCGCCTGGGCGAGCTGACGGGCGGCATAGTCGACCTCGTGCGCGATTTTCTCGGCACGAACGACATCGGACATGCTGCCTCCTTCCAGCGACACACGGCGACAAGCCACAGCCTGCACGCATTGAATAAATCATCATCGAATCTACCAGTATGGCATCGGACAAAACGTTTTGCCCCACCAGTTGGCGAATTACCGCGCCGCCGTCACATATCAAACGCCAAAATGTGCGAGACTGTTTTGTGCAATTGTGCCGGCCGAGGGAACGCCGGCGCTCGATTCGCATGGAGTAACCCACAACGATGCTGCTTACGCAAACGACAACGCCCGAGGACGTCAAGGCTCTCGACCGCGCCGAGCTTCCGCTGCTCTGCGGCGAGATCCGCCAGGCAATCCTCGAAAGCTCCGCCGCCGTCGGTGGGCACGTTGCCCCCAACCTGGGCGTCGTTGAGCTTACGGTTGCGCTTCATCGCGTGTTTAACTCCCCCATCGACAAGATTGTCTTTGACGTTTCGCACCAGACCTACGCCCACAAGGCGCTGACGGGGCGCGCGTACACCTATATCGATCCGGAGCGTTATGGTGAGGCTTCTGGCTTTGCCAATCCCGACGAGTCCGAGCACGACCTGTTTGCCATGGGCCATACCTCCACGTCGGTGAGCCTGGGCTGCGGCCTTGCCCACGCGCGCGACCTGGCGGGTGACGCGTACAACGTCATTACCATCATTGGCGACGGTTCGCTTTCGGGCGGCCTGGCGTTTGAGGGCTTTAACAACGCCGCCGAGCTCGACAGCAACTTGATCATCATCGTCAACGATAACGACCAGTCCATCGCCGAAAACCATGGCGGCCTGTATCGCAATCTGGCCGAACTGCGCGCCAGCAACGGCGCCTGTGAGCGCAATGTTTTCCGCGCGATGGGGCTCGACTACCGCTATCTGGACACCGGTAACGATGTGTTAGCCCTCGTCGACGCGCTGCAGGAACTGCGCAATATCGATCATCCCATCGTGCTGCACGTCTCCACCGCCAAGGGCAAGGGCTTTGAGCCAGCCCAGAGCGACCCCGAGCGCTGGCACCATGTGGGTCCGTTTGACATGGCAACCGGGCGCAAGCTCTGCCCGGGCCATCCGAGCGAGCCTGCGCCGCGCACCTATGCCGACATTACGGGTGAGGCGCTCAGCGCCGCCATCGAGCGCGATCCACAGGTCGTGGGCATCACGGCCGCCACGCCCTACATCATGGGCTTTACACCCGAGCTTCGCGCTGCCGCCGGCAAACAGTTCGTCGATGTGGGCATTGCCGAGGAGCACGCCGTGACCTTTGCCACCGCGCTTGCGCGCTCGGGCGCCAAGCCAGTCTTTGGTGTGTACGGCACGTTTTTGCAGCGCGCCTACGACGAGCTGTGGCACGACCTGTGCCTCAACGACACCCCCGCAACCATCCTGGTGTTTGGCGCGTCGATCTTTGGCTCCACATCCGAGACGCACCTCTCGTTCTTTGATATATCCATGCTGGGCGGACTTCCCAACATGCGCTATCTGGCACCGGCCTGCATGGAGGAATACCTGTCCATGCTGAGCTGGTCGCTCGACCACCGCGAGCATCCCGTGGCGATCCGCGTTCCGGGCATTGGCCTGGTTAGCCGCCCCGATTTGGCGCCCGACGAGGACACCGACTACAGCGCTGTTCGCTACGACGTGGTGCGTCAGGGCCGCGACGTTGCCGTGCTCGCGCTTGGCGATTTCTTTGAGCTGGGCGAGCGCGTGACAAACCGCTTGGCTGCCGAATACGGCATAGAGGCCACGCTCGTCAACCCGCGCTTTGCAACCGAGCTTGACCGCGAGTCTCTCGATGGCCTTGCCGCCGAGCATCGCGTTGTCGTCACCCTCGAGGACGGCATCTTGGACGGTGGCTGGGGCGAGCGCGTCGCGTGCTACTTGTCCTGCACGCCCGTGCGCACGCGCACCTTTGGCATCGCCAAGGGCTTTCCCGACCGCTACGATCCCAACGAGTTGCTTGCTCAGAACGGCATGACGATTGAGAATATGGCCGCTGAAGCAGTACGCCTGCTGAACGAGTAGAAAAACCTCCGCAAGGGAAGCACCCCTGCGGAGGTTTTTATTTTCCCAACTCAATTGTCTCGATCTGTAACACCTAGAGGACAAATCCTCGCCCAATTGTTACAGATCTAGACAAACCGTCTTTGCCCCTGTTGTTTGTCTCAATCTGTAACAGATAGAGACCTTTTGTCCGTCCAGATGTTACAGATCGAGACACTCAAGTCCCCCTAAAGAGAAAATCTCAATCTGTAACAGTTACTCGGCAAAAATGGCTGCAGATGTTACAGATTGAGACAAAACAGCGAGGCAGGCCGCCACATCTGCAAGAATCACCACAAAGGTGCCCGTCCCCTTTGTGGTAGTTTTAAGTCATGGTCGGCGCGAAAAACGAATAACCGTTCATACGCGATCTCCTTACTTATATATGTCGCGTTGCCGCCATTATAGCGACCGCCGCGAGCGACCATGCTGTCCGCAAAACGCTATCTCAGCTGTAATAATCGACGTTTGCCCAGATAAAACCTGCCAAAATAAACCTGTCCCTTTTTGGTAGGTAGAATTACCCATAAGGTAAGTATGTTTCTGAGTTATTTCGTGTTGACCCATTTGAGCGCGATAGGGTATAACTCTATTCAACCGCTAGGGATTTTATTGAGAAAGGTGTTCTACCATGAGCAAGAACCTCTCCCAGCAGGTCGTTTTCGACCGTCGCGGCTTCATCGCCGCCACCTTTGCAACCGTCGCCGGCCTTGGTCTTGCCGGCTGCTCCGACACCAGCGCCGAGGCCGACAAGGGTTCCGCCGCCGGCTCCTCCAAGAGCCCCGAGGACACCGAGGCTTCCACCACGCTCGATGCCAAGGCATTCGACAAGCTCGTCGACAACGGCCCCAAGGCCGATGACGACGCCATCGCCGCCAGCACCTGGGCCACGGCCGTCAAGGACGCCGGCGTCTTTAAGATCGGTGGCGTTCAGACCTCCACGCTCTTCTCCCTCCTCAACGAGAAGGACGGCAAGACCCGTGGCTTCGACGCCGGTATCGCGCAGCTCCTGTCCAACTACATTCTGGGCGAGAACAAGGTCGAGATCACCCAGGTGACCTCGGACACGCGTGAGTCCGTCCTGCAGAACGGCCAGGTCGATGCCGTCTTTGCCACCTACACTATTACCGATGAGCGCAAGAAGCTTGTCTCCTTTGCCGGCCCCTACTACTACACCCAGCAGGCCATCCTGGTGCTCGCCGACAACGACGACATCAAGAGCGTCGACGACCTGGCCGACAAGAACGTCGCCGTCCAGTCCGGCTCCAACGGCCCCGCCATCCTGGAGGAGTTCGCCCCCAAGGCCAGCCAGCAGGAGTTCAAGACCGACGAGGAGGCCCGTCAGGCACTTCAGCAGGGCCGCGTTGACGCCTACGTCATCGACAACAACATGCAGCAGAGCGCCCTGGTCCGCGAGCCCGGTAAGTACAAGATCGCCGGCAAGCCCTTCGGCAGCAAAGAGCCCTACGGCATCGGCCTGCCGCTCGATTCCGACGGCGTCGCCTTTGTCAACGACTTCCTTAAGAAGATCGAGGACGATGGCACCTGGACCGAGCTGTGGCAGATCTGCATCGGCGATCGCACGGGCGACACCAACGTTCCCGAGCTGCCCGAAATCGGCGCCTAGACAGCGAGCCCAGTAACGGCCGCTACGAAACCATACGGAAACGCACGATGCGCTTTATTGCGCTAAACTGTTTCCACACTGAGTTGTCGGGGCTTCCGTACACACGGGAGCCCCTTTCCTTATCGGCGGGAGGTCCGCATGAGTCTCTCCGAGCTCTGGTCGCTCTATGGCCAGAACTATATCGACGCGCTGCTAGCAACCTGGGGCATGACGCTTGAGTCGTTTGCCATCGCCATGGTGCTGGCCGTCGCTGTCACCGTGATGCGCGTGTCGCCGCTCAAGCCGCTGCGCATTTTTGGCGACCTGTATGTTCAGGTCTTCCGTAACATCCCCGGCATCGCGCTGCTTATCATCGTCGTCTATGCGCTGCCGCCGCTCAAGGTCGTCCTGCCCTACCGCACCTGCGTTATCGTCGCCACGGTCCTTTTGGGCTCGGCCTTTGGCTCCGAGAACTTTATGAGCGGCATCAACACCGTCGGCGTCGGCCAGGTGGAAGCCGCGCGCTCGCTCGGCATGAGCTTCAGCCGCATCCTCGCCAAGATCGTGATTCCACAAGCGCTGCGCTCGAGCGTGCTGCCCATGACCAACCTCTTTATCGCCGTCATGCTCACCACCGCACTCGGCAGCCAGGTACCGCTTCAACCGCAGGAGCTCACCGGCGTGGTGAGCTACATCAACACGCGCTCGCTCGGCGGCGTCGCCGCGTTCTTTATCTCGGCGCTCGGCTACCTGGGCACGGCCTTTGTGGTGAGCCACATTGGCAACTACATCGATAAGAAGGTGAGGATCCTCCGATGAGCAAGCACTCCTCTTCTGCGCTCACCATGCGCGATGCGCTCTACGAGGCTCCCGGCCCCAAGATGCGCGCCAAGATTCGCATCGGCACCGCTATCTCGCTTGTTGCCGTCGCCGCGCTCGCCGTCCTCGTGTTGCAGCGCTTTTATGTGACCGGTCAGCTTTCGGTTCACTATTGGTATTTCTTTACGCACCTCACCACCTGGAAGTTCCTGCTTGCCGGCTTTGAGGGCACCGTTAAAGTCGCACTCACCGCTGGCACCATCGCGCTGGTGTTGGGCCTAGCCCTTATGCTCGGCCGCACCAGCGACATTAAACCGCTGCAGCTGGTCTGCCGCGTGCTCACCGATTTCTTCCGCGGCGTACCGAGCCTGCTGTTCATCTACTTCTTCTTTTTGGTGCTGCCTCAGTACAAAATTGCGCTGCCGTCGTTTTGGATGCTCACGCTCCCCGTCGCGCTCGCTGCAGCCGGTGTGCTGGCCGAGATCTTTCGCGCGGGCGTCAACGCCGTGCCGCGCGGGCAGGTCGAGGCAGCCCAAGCGCTCGGTCTCTCCAAAGCTAAAATCACCTTTAAAATCGTGCTGCCGCAGGCGATTCGGTTTATCATTCCGTCGTTGATTTCGCAGCTTGTGGTCGTAGTCAAAGACACCACCGTCGCTTACGTGGTGAGCTACCCCGACCTCATGCAAAATGCCCGCGTGCTCATTACCAACTACGACGCCCTCGTGTCGGTCTACCTGGTAATCGCGGTCATCTACATCCTCATCAACGTCGCGATCAACAAGGCCGCTGTCTACGTTTCGCACAAGACCGGCGCGACCATCATCCGCTAACGCTTTACCATTTCCAGTCATAAGGAGCCGAGCACCATGGCACAGAGCACCTCTTCCACCGGCAATCAGCCGCTGATCGAGCTCAAGCACGTCGATAAGCACTATGGCGATCTGCACGTCCTCAACGACATCAATCTCTCAGTCGACCGCGGCGAGGTCGTCGTCGTGATCGGCCCCTCGGGCTCGGGCAAGTCGACCATGTGCCGAACCATCAACCGCTTGGAAACCATCGACTCGGGCGAGATCCTCATCGAGGGCGAGCCCCTGCCGCAGGAAGGCAAGGACCTTGCCCGTATGCGTGCCGAGCTGGGCATGGTGTTTCAGCAGTTCAACCTGTTCGCACATATGACCGTGCTGCAGAACGTCATGCTGGGACCGGTCGACGTGCTGGGCGTCTCCAAGGACGAGGCCCGCGAGCGCGCCATGGACCTGCTGGGCCGCGTGGGCGTGGCCGAGCAGGCCGATAAGGTGCCCGCACAGCTCTCGGGCGGCCAGCAGCAGCGCGTAGCCATCGCCCGCTCGCTTGCCATGCAACCCAAGGCCATGCTTTTTGATGAGCCCACGAGCGCCCTTGACCCCGAGATGATCAACGAGGTGCTCGAGGTCATGGTCCGTCTGGCCCAGCAGGGCATGACGATGATCGTCATTACGCACGAGATGAACTTTGCCCGCCGCGTGGCCGACCGCGTCGTGTTTATGGCCGACGGCCAAATCGTGGAAACCGGCACGCCCGACGAGTTCTTCGACCACCCCCAGACCAAGCGCGCCCAGGACTTCCTCAACTCCATCAAGGGCCACTAACCAGCAACCCCGTGGGACAAATCCATTGAAAGTGTTGTCCCACGTCTCTCATGCGCCCTGTCACCTTCAGATTCGAAAGCAGCACCCATGATCGGAACACGTACTTCCTCGTCCTATACCCCGCACGTCGACGTTGCCCCCGCCGACCGCCCGCTCATCCTGGTGGCGCCGCGTTGGGAAGAGGCAAAGCCGTTTTTAAGCGAGACGCTCTCCCCCAACGAGGAAATCGCCAGTGTCTTTGTCGATGCCATCCTTGCCGCCGGCGGCCTGCCGCTGCAGATGTCCATCACCGAGGACATTGATGTTATCCGTCATTACGTCGATATCGCCGACGGCATCGCCATTCCCGGCGGCCCCGATGTCAATCCCAAACGTTGGGGCGATGATCGACCCTACGACCCCACCCTCTGCTGCGAGATCCGCGATAGCTTTGAGTTTAAGCTGGTCGACGAGGTGCTCCGCGCCAAAAAGCCGCTCTTTACCACCTGCCGCGGCACGCAGCTGCTCAATGTCGCCACCGGCGGCACCCTGTGCATGGACGTACCGAGCCTGGGCGCGCGCGAGGGCCGCACGCAGTGGCGCCATACCCACGTGCTCAACGACCCCGTGCATCCCGTCGAGGTCGTGCCGGGCTCGCTTCTGGAGCGCGCGGTTGGCGGGCACAGGCTTATCCAGACCAACTCCGCACACCACTGCTGCGTCGAGCGTCTGGGTAAGAGCACGCGCTTGGTCGCCAAGGCAACCGACGGCGTTCCCGAGTGCATCGAAGTCGAAGGCCAGCCTTTCTGCCTGGGCGTGCAATGGCATCCCGAGTACACCTGGCAGACGCTCGAGACCGACTTTAACCTGTGGAAGTCGTTTGTCGAGGCGGCGGCCAAGGTAAAGCAGGCCCGCTAGTTCGCGAACCGCACAACAGATAAGGAAGCCCCGCCGGCCACATGGTCCGACGGGGCTTCCCTTTGCCTAGCTAAACCGAAGGGAACGCGACAACGTCCGCAGGACGCTCCAGCGTCTCGGCAATGCGATCGCGCACTTCGAGCAGACACTCGATAAGCAGCGGATTGAAAGCGCCGCACTCACCGTCCAGAATCATCCGAATCGCCTCTTCTTGCGAAATGGCGTCCTTGTACACACGCACGCTCGTCAACGCATCGTACACATCGGCCACCGAGACCACCTGAGCGGCAATGGGGATATCGTCGCCCTTAAGACCGTCAGGATAGCCCGTACCATCCCAACGTTCATGATGCCAGCGGGCGATTTGGTACGCATAGTCCAAAAGGGCACTTCCTTCATGGTTTCTGCCCAGATTGTGCAGCATGTCGGCGCCAATGGTAGTATGCGTCTTCATTATTTCAAACTCTTCGGGCGTCAGACGTCCGGGCTTGTTGAGAATCGCATCGTCGATCGACATCTTGCCGATATCGTTCAGCGCCGACGCCAACGCAATCGAAGAACGCTCCTCGTTGCCAAGAGAGTACTTGTCGCTCCGTCGCGCCAAGTCGCCAAGCAGCAGCTCAGTCAACTTCTCGATATGCGTGACATGCCTGCCGCTTTCGCCATTACGGACTTCCATGACGCTCGCCATGATGTCGACGAGTATACGGCTGTTATTGACGCGCGCATTGTACTGCTGCGACAGCAGACTCGTCAGACGACGCTGTTTGGCATACAGTCGAATAATATTGTTGACGCGACGACGCACAATGCGGTCATCGAACGGGCGACTGATATAGTCCGAGGCGCCCAAATCGTAAGCACGTAACACCACGTCGTCGGTATCTTCGCTCGAGATCATAATAACAGGTAGGCTATCGAGGGCTGCCTGACGCGAAAGCTCGGCCAGCACCTCACAGCCGCTCATGTCCGACATGACAATATCGAGCAGCACGAGGGACAGGTCGCCACCATAACGGTCAACCGCATCGAGCGTGGCGCGACCGCTATCGGCTTCTAGAATGCGATAGTCGTCCTTGAGCATCTCACCGAGGATGGACCGGCTCACTTTGGAATCGTCGGCAATCAGCACCAGGGGCTTTTGGCTCCTGATCGTCTCGCTTGCATCGGCATCCGTCACAACCGTGCCGCGTCTGATCTTCGCACGATTCGAGAGAGTGGCTGCGCGATGCACGCCTTCCTCGATCGTCTCACCGCTCACACGAACGCCGCTCGCACAGGCCGATAGGTCGATCTCCTCATTCCCCGGTACAACAGCAGAGCGAATGGCCTCCGACACATGGCGCAAGCGGCGAGCAAAATCATCGGGGGCAATATCGGGCATGACGACCACAAACTCGTCGCAATCATAGCGCACAAGCAGATCGGTCGAGTGAATGTTATCGCGTATAACGGCCGCGACGACGCCAAGCACCAAATCGCCGGCACGATGGCCATAAGCGTCGTTGACCATCTTAAAATCATCGAGGTCAACGATCGCCACGCCACCGGATACATGGTGCGTGCGGAGTCTTTCATCAAAGTAGCGACGATTGCGAACGCCCGTCACCACATCGGTGTAGGCCGCCTCCTCATCTGCCACCTCTTGCTCATTGACCGGGCGTGCCACAAGTAAAACGCGTCGCTCGCCTTCAACCGTCACGGGACGCGCGGAAGCACAGTATTCGATACCGTCGCCCGTCAGTCGCTCAGACACTTCATCGGAACCCCCGAGCACCTTGAGACAAACCTGACGCAAGCAAGGGCACTGATCGCCAAAGAACAGGCAGTTATGCTCGTTATTAATCTGTTCGGCAGAAAGCAGGCGCACCACGGGGTAAATCTTCTCGACACGGGCGACCTTGGCGGCGGCCTCGCTGTCGGTAAGATTACCCCCATATTTATTGAGCATATACGGCCTTTTCCGTCGTTGGCCTGGCAACGGTACGTCCGTTAAACGTTACTAGAGTAACATCTTGCAGAGCAGGCAGGTGCACAATTGTTGTAATATTTTTAATAGCAATAGAATGGGTCAATTACCTCTGCGAACACGCAGCTCAAGATTGATTTATTGCAGGACACCAATGTTTATTGATTCTCCTGTATGAGTCACCGACGCATCAGCGTCTTAGAATGGCGCGGACGGCGTTGGCGGCTGCGACCGGTCGATCTCGAAGACCGTTATGCGCGCCCGGAATTGTTACAACGGGGCAGCCCAGTAACTCCGCAGCCGCTCGTGAACCTGCCGCGCGGGACGTATCGGCCGAAAGCTCTCCCAAGCAGACGGCGGCAACGGTTTTTGATGCGCGAACTCGATCCCAATCGGGACCATACGTCATGACAAGTCCATACTCGTTCGCCATAAAGCCACGTCCATTGCGCATAGCATATTTGGCTTCCGCTTTGGTTATACCGGGAGCTTCAGGATCGGGGTCTCCAATAGCGCCCAAGAAGACCCTCAGCGCCCTCGAAACTTTCCCCGCCGCAACCATCTCGAGCAAAACCGGGGCTGCGCCCAAGCCAACGCCCTCGCCTGTCACGGCCGGCTCATGCAAAATCGCAGACGACACTGCCGCCGCATCCGCATGAAGGAGCTCAAGGGCAACGAGCGTGCCAGCGCTGTGCGCGAGGACATTTGCCGGGGCGCCGGCATGTTGGATAACAGCTCGCAGGTCGGCAGCCTGAACTGCCAGATCGTAGCGCCCGTCTGCCGCATCGTCGCTCTCGCCGCAACCACGGCGGTCATAGGCAATGACGCGATAGCCACAGGCGAGCTCGCGGGCGATGCCGTCAAAAAATGTGCCGTCGACGCACGCACCGTGCACGCACACCAAGGCGGGCGCATCGGACGATACATCCGGGCCGGCATACTCGCGGCAGGCAATCGTGGTGCCCGCATTTTCGACCGTAAAATCCATGTTGTGATCCTATCGTCAACGCCATCAGGCCGCACCGAGGTGCGACTTGGACAGTCTGGCGCTATGTTGCGCATACTTAAATGCGTTTACTGTACCCGACTCGCACCCTTTCATGATAGGGTTCCGAAAACTCACCAGGCTGCACAGTTTCGGCTTAGACAACAGTGTCCAGACCCGCGATTGGCACGGGGGCCAATGCTATGCTTAAGTGCAACTGTCCCGAGGAGCATATGCCTATGTCTACGTTTTTGAATGCCAGCCCCATCTTTGGGCCCGTCCGCAGCCGACGCCTTAGACTCTCGCTCGGCGTCAACATGATGCCTGCCAGCGGCAAGATTTGCACCTTTGACTGCATTTACTGCGAAAACGGACTCAACGCCGAACGCCCCTGCCACGAGCCACACAACACGGCTGCCGTGGTGCTCGACGCACTCGAAGCCAAACTACGCGAGATGACAGTCGAGGGTGAGCTGCCCGATGTAATCACGTTTGCCGGCAACGGCGAGCCCACCGCCGCACCGGAGTTCCCGCAGGCTATCGCCGGCGCTGTCGCGCTTCGCGACCAGTTGGCCCCGAACACCAAGATTGCCGTGCTTTCCAACGGCACGCGCGCCGACCGTCCCCAGGTGCATGATGCGCTCATGATGGTCGACGACAACATCCTCAAGCTCGATACGGTCGATCCGGCATTTATCCAGCTGCTCGACCAGCCCGTTGGTCCCTACGACGTCGAGCACCAGATCGAGACGTTCGCGAGCTTTGAGGGCCACGTTATCATTCAGACGCTATTCCTAACCGGCGAGTACCAAGGCAAGTCTATTGACAACACGGGCGACGAATACGTCGGCCCTTGGCTTGCGGCGCTCGAGCGCATTCGTCCGCAGGAGGCGACCATCTACACGGTGGCGCGCGAGACACCAGTCGCCGGCCTTGCTAAAGCGGCTCCCGAGGCGCTCGACGCGATTGCCGCACGCGTGCGCGCCCTCGGCATCCCCTGCCAGGTGAGTTACTAGCACCCGTCTGCCCAAGAGCAGCTAATTTGGGACGGGGCTTTTTTGACTGCTTTTGGGAGCGATATGGGCGGCGCAAGGCCGCGCGGACAAAAGCAGTCAAAAAAGCCCCGTCCCAAATTAGCTGCTCTGCGGGTGGGCTATACTAGCTGCGAATGAAAGGAAGTTAGCCATGTATGACAAAGGACCCGTACCCGGCCGCAACGACGCTTGCTGGTGCGGCAGCGGCAAAAAATACAAGAAATGTCACAGCTCCTTTGATGAGCGCCTCGAGCGCCTATGGGAAGAGGGCTGGAACGTCCTGCCCCGCACGCTCTATAAGACGCCTGCCGATATCGAGGGCATCAAGCGCTCGGCCGCCATCAACGTTGGCGTGCTCGATTATGTGGGCGAGCATATCACCGCGGGCATGACCACCAACCAGATCGACCAGATGATCTACGACTACACCGTCGAGCATGGTGGAACGCCGGCCGACCTCAACTACGAGGGCTACCCCAAGAGCGTGTGCACCTCGATCAATGACGTAGTCTGCCACGGCATTCCCTGCGATACGGACGTACTGCACGAGGGCGACATCATCAACGTGGACTGCTCAACGATCTTAGACGGCTATTTTAGCGACTCGAGCCGCATGTTCTGCATCGGCAAGGTCTCGGCCGAGCGCCAGCGCTTGGTCGACGTCACCCGCGCCAGCGTGGAGGCGGGTCTGGCAGCCGTCAAGCCGTGGCTGCCGCTCTCCGTGATGGCCGAGGCCGTACAAAAGACGGTCGAGGACGCCGGCTTTAGCGTGGTGCGCGAGTACGGTGGCCACGGCATTGGCAAGGAGTTCCACGAGGACCCGTTTGTGGGCTTTACCACCGAGGCGCCCGACGTGGACACTATCATGGTTCCGGGCATGGTCTTTACTATCGAGCCCATGGTCAACGCCGGAGCACCCGACATTAAGATTAGCAAGGGCGATGGGTGGTGCGTGCGCACCAAGGACGGCAGCGACTCGGCCCAGTGCGAGGTACAGCTCGTGGTGACCGAGGACGGCTACGATCTGCTGAGCTGGTAGCCGTAGATGCGCCAGATGCTGACGGGCACGCTCGTCTTGCCTCCGGCGTTTTATTTGAACGTTTTGCCTGATAAAACCTGCCAAAATAAACCTGTCCCTTTTTGGCAGGTTGAGCGGAGAGGAATGCTTGTGAACATCCTGGTTTTGCTGCCCGTCAACGACCGCCATCGTGCAATTCTTGAGTCGAGCGCTCCGGGCGAGGATTTTATCTACACGAGCGCCGGCGACATCACGCGCGAACAGGTCGCCGATGCCGACGTGATCCTGGGCAACATCGACCCTGGCATGCTCACGGCATGCGACCATCTCCAGCTGTTGCAATTGCAGACTGCCGGCTATGACGACTACCTTGCCGCCGGCACCGTGCCGGCTGAAGCCAAGCTGTCTTGCTCGATCGGCGCCTACGGTCAGGCCGTGAGCGAGCACATGTTTGCCATGGTCCTTTCCATGATGAAGCGCCTGCCCGGCTATCACGACTTGCAGCGCGAGCATCGCTGGGAGGATTTGGGGCCGGTCACCTCGCTCAAAAACGCCAACGTGCTGGTGCTGGGCGCAGGCGATATCGGTGGCCACTTTGCCACGCTCTGCCGCAGCATGGGTGCGCACGTCCGCGGCATCAAGCGCCATCCGCTCGTCTACCCCATTGTGTTTGAGGACATGGACGGCATGGATGCCCTGTCTGAGCGCCTGGCAGAGGCCGACATCGTCGCATCCTTTATGCCCAGCACGCCCGAGACCCGCGGCCTGGCGAACGCCGAGTTCTTCGCCGCGATGAAACCGGGCGCGTTCTTTGCCAACGGCGGCCGCGGCGATCTTGTGGTCGCCGACGACCTGGTTGCCGCTCTGGAATCGGGGCATCTCGCCGGCGCCGCGGTCGACGTCACCGATCCCGAGCCGCTGCCCGCCACAAGCCCGCTGTGGGATGCACCCAACATGCTCATCACGCCGCATGTCTCGGGCTGGTTCCACCTGGCCGCCACGCTCAATAACGTGGTCGACATCGCCGCGGAGAATCTGCGTCACCTGCTGGCCGGCGAAACTTTACGTTGTTGGATTGAGCATTAGATTGTTCCGGCGTTTTACCAAACGCCGGAACCCCTCGACGCTGCGAGCCCGCCGTTTTGCCAATCTGCCGTTCAATTTCAAAGGCGCGACCAGAAGGTCAGCGCCTTTTCATTTCACGGCACCTTGGCTCAAACGGCGGGCTCTCGCTGACTTTTGCTCTACCTGCGGCGGTTCCGCTGGCGTCGGCTTCATCTGCAAGCCTTAGCAGCTCCGTCTTACCGTTGACATTGCGGCATTTGCCCAGATAAAACCTGCCAAAATAAACCCGTCCTTTTTTGGCAGGTTTTAAAGCTCCACACTTTCGGCACCGTTGATGTTTAGGTCGCGCTCGTAGAAAGCCGTGAGGGCGCGGATCGCGTACATCACGTCGCGCACGCCACCGGTCTCGTAGCTCGAGTGCATGGCCAGCTGCGGCAGGCCCACGTCCACGGCGTGCATGCTCGCCTGCATATTGGACAGATTGCCGAGCGTGGAGCCACCCGCCATATCGCTCTTGTTGGCAAAGGCTTGCGTGGGCACGTCTGCGTCATCGCAGATGGCCTGGAACACTGCGCGGCTAAAGGCATCGGTGCAGTAGTGCTGGTTGGCGGCTTCCTTGATGACGATACCGCCGTTGAGCACGACCTGGTTGTGGGCATCGCACTTCTCGGCGTGGTTGGGATGCACGGCGTGCGCGTTGTCGCAGCTCACGAGCATCGAGGCGGCAAGCGCACGGTGGTACGACTCGTCATCAAAGCCCAGCGACCCGTTAATGCGACGCAACGCATCGGCCAAGAACGTCGACATGGCGCCCTGCTTGGTCTCGGAGCCAACCTCCTCGTTGTCGAAGCAGCAAAAGACCGAGATGTCATGCGCATTCTCGGCGCCCAAAAATGCCTGCAGCGAGGTGTAGGCGCAGGCTAGGTCGTCGAGCTTGGGCGTCGAGATAAACTCGTCGGCCCAGCCCCAAATGCGCGCGTCCTGACGATTGACCAGGAACAGATCGCGGCCCAAAATCTGCTCGGGCTCGACGTCCAGTTCGTCGGCGATCAGAGCATCAAAGTCGCCCTGCTTAAGCTCGCCGGCGCTGATGAGCGGGCACAGGTCGACAGCGCGGTTGGGTGCAAAGCCCTCATTGACGCAACGGTTCATATGGATAGCAAGGCTCGGAATGATAGCGACCTCGCGCTCGGTGGCAAGCAGGCGGCTCTCAATACGGTCGCCCTCGCGCACCAGCACGCGTCCAGCCAGCGCCAACGGGCGATCGAACCAGGTGTAGTCGATCATGCCGCCGTAGGCCTCGGTGTTCAGGCGCAGCGTCTCGCCCGCGCCGTCAAGCTCGGGCACGGCCTTGACCTTAAACGTCGGAGAATCGCTGTGCGACGCCGTGAGCTGAAAATGATAGTCGCCGGCAACGCCGTCCTCGCCCCACGTCGCGGCCAGGTCCTCGCCCACCTTAAAGGCGATAACGCTTGAGGTGTTGCGCTGCGTGTAATAACGCCCGCCCGGCTCGATATCCCACGCCGCATTCTCGGGCAGGTAGGTAAAGCCCGCCTCGTCGAGCTCGGCCATAATGGTCGCCGCCGTATGGAACATGCTGGGGCACGCCTCGATAAAGTCGATAAGGTCGTTGGCGGCCTCGATATCGTCGGCCGTCACATGCGCGCGTTCGGGCGTTTCCTGATCCGTCATGCTCTCCCCTTTCGCTGGGTTGATGGTCCCCTCCAGCATACCCCGCCACGCCAGCGCCGCACTCTTCATTCCATGTTTAATCCCGTGCCACTCACCAGGTTGAGCCATCATGCCCGCGCTCCTTTTGCGATAATTACGCTAACAGGACGAGAGGAGCCGTCATGAAGCCACGTAACATTGCCATCGCCTGCGGTGTCGCGGGAGTCGCCGTCGGCCTTGCCGCTGCCACCGGTATCGTTTACCGCAAGCAAATCAAGTCCGCCGCGTCGCTCAAACGCTTGACCGGCTACGCGGATGGCTATGACCTGTACGAAATCGACATTGCCTACGACTACGATCTTGATCGCATCATCGCCGCTGGCGTGCGCGACGACCAGGCCTACATCGATGCCGTGGTGGCGCAGGTGCTGCCCGGTGTGCCGGCACATGTCCAGGCTCCCCAGTTTGCCTGCAGCGCTTTTGTCGCCGTAGATGCCGAAGGCCGCGTGCGCACCGGTCGCAATTACGACTTTAAGGACGACACCTCGGCGCTGCTGGTGCGCAATCACCCACGCGGCGGCTATGCCTCCATCGGGTTTGCCGCCCTTAACAACCTGGGCGATAACACTCCGCTTGACTCCGTCGCCGGACGCGCCGCCGCACTCATGGGTCCGTTTGCCCAGCTCGACGGTGTTAACGAATGCGGCGTTTCCGTTGCCGTACTCACCCTTGATTCCAAGCCCTGTGACCAGGACACGCAACGCCCTGTCATCAATACCTCGCTCGCCATCCGTCTGGTGCTCGACCGTGCCGCCACCACGCAAGAAGCTGTCGACCTGCTTTCCGCCTACGACATGCACGCCATGGCAGGACGCGATTATCACTTCTTTATCAACGACGCCACCGGTGACGCGCGCGTAGCAGAGTGGGATCCGCACTATCCGGACCGCGCTTTCAAAGCGACTCCTGTACGCCAGGTTACGAACTTCTACCCCTGCTATGGCGACGAAGTGCTGCCCAACCAAAAGAACGGCGAGCTGGGCCATGGTAAAGAGCGCGCCGTCGCAATTGCCGATGTCCTTGACGCCCATGTCGGTGCCCAGGACGAAACGATTGCCTGGGAAGCCCTGCGCGCCGCAGCGCAAGAGCCCAATCCGGAAGACATCACCAGCAATACGCAATGGTCGGTCGTCTTTGACAATACCGAACCCGCCGCCGCTATTACGCTGCGCCGCCACTGGGGCGACGTCGACGCCTTCGCACTGTAAGGAGCCAGGCCCGTCGACCTTACGCTCGCCTGACGTTGTTTACATTTCTATACGCTTGAGCTAACACGTTTTACCCCCGTATCAACAGTGTGCGGGGGTAAACTTATGCGCATGTTATAACTTGCCCGGAAGGATTCATCATGCTTAGGATCGGTCTTCTTACCAGTGGCGGCGACTGTCAGGCGCTCAACGCCACCATGCGCGGCATCGTCAAAACGCTTATGACCAATAGCGAAGAACCTATCGAGATCTATGGTTTTGAGGACGGCTACCAGGGCCTTATCTACAGCAGGTTCCGCGTCATGACGCCCGCCGATTTTAGCGGTATCCTCACCCGCGGCGGCACCATTTTGGGCACGAGCCGCACGCCGTTCAAGCGCCTGGACATTCCCGAGGCCGACGGTGTCGAGAAGGTGCCTGCGATGGTCCACACCTATCACAAGCTGCAACTCGACTGCCTGTTTATGCTGGGCGGCAACGGCTCCACCAAGACTGCCAACCGCCTGCGCGAAGAGGGCCTCAACGTTATCGCTCTGCCCAAGACCATCGATAACGACACCTGGGGCACCGAAATGACGTTTGGCTTTACGAGCGCCATCGACGTCGCCACCAAGTGCATCGACGACATCCACACCACCGCCTCGAGTCACGGCCGCGTGTTCGTTATCGAGATCATGGGCCACAAGGTTGGCTGGATCCCGCTGTACGCCGGCGTCGCGGGCGGTGCGGACGTCATCCTGATTCCCGAGATTCCCTACGACATGGGTAACGTCATCAAGACCATCGAGCATCGCATGGAGACCGGCAGCCGCTTTACGATCGTGGCCGTCGCCGAGGGCGCTATCTCCAAGGAGGACGCGGCGCTGCCCAAGAAGGAGTACAAGAAGAAGCTTGCCGAGCGCACGAGTCCGTCGATTGTCTACGACATTGCCAAGGAAATCGAGGCCAAGACCGGTCGCGAGACCCGCGTCGCCATCCCCGGCCACACGCAGCGCGGCGGTCAGCCCGACGCCCAGGACCGCATCTTTGCGACCCAGTGCGGCGTTGAGGCGGCACTGGGCTGCCTACGCGGCGAGTTTGGCTACATGATTGCCCTGCGTGACGGCAAGATGTGCCACATGCCGCTCGAGGAGGTCGCCGGCAAGCTCAAGTTTGTCGATCCCCAGAGCGACCTGGTACGCGAGGCCAAGGCGCTGGGCATCAGCTTCGGCGACGAATAGCCTCGGCCGAAATCCATCCCATCGGGCCCTCCGACCCCGCCCGACGTATTTCGATTTGGCTCCTCCCTTGACTCCGTCAAAGGTCGCCAATCGAAATCGTCGGTCGGGGTCGGAGGGCCCTGCGTTTACATGCTCGCCGAGGCTATTCGTCTTCTTGCTGCGGGTGCCTAGGGCAGGAGGCGCCGTGCATTTTTGGGAGTTTTCAGCAGCCGAGGGTGCCTGCATACTGAATTTTGGGCGAAAGGCAGGCGCCATGGGCCGCATCTTGTAAAAACGAGCGGCTCTTGAGGCGTTGGGAGCTCAGAATCAGGGCTTTCAGCGCAGTTTTGTGTGCCCGCTCCCATACTCGTGGACTCCGGAATGCTGAATTCTCCGGAATTTGCACGCCGCCCCTGGGGGTACCTGCGGGTAAAAAGCAACCGCCCCGCCAAAATATGCATTCTGCGGGGCGGTTTATGCAATAAAGCGACTGCGACACGTCACAGCTCGCTACAACTTGAATCCAAGAACAGGTTACTCGGCGCTCTTGAGGGCACCGACCATGTCAATCTTGTTGAGGGTTCGGTTGGTGGCGAGGTTGACGATAATCGTAAAGCCAAACGAAAGCACCACAGCGAGCACGAAACTCAGCGGCTCGACCTCAACATCAAAGTACAGCGACGGCATCTGAAGAACGTACGTAAAGCTCTCGGCAAGCAGGCCACCCAGCGGCACGCCCAGTGCGGTACCAATCGCCGTAAGGATCAACGTCTCCTTATTGACGTAGTGGTGCACCTCGCCACGGCGGAAGCCCAGCACCTTGATGGTCGCCAGCTCGCGTTCGCGCTCCGAAATATTCGTATTAGACAGCGTAAACACCACCACAAACGACAGGCACGCCGCCATAAAGGTCACAAGCACTACGACCGAATTGGTAATCGTAAAGATCGCCTCATTGTTCTCCCAATGCTCGGCCGTACTCGAAATCGTAAGCCAACCGTCACTCTTAAGCTTCTTGCTAAACGCAATCTGGTCGGTCGACGAGCCCTTAAGCAGCACAAAGATGCCGTTAAGACGCGCGCTTCGGCCGAACGCGCGCTCATAGGTGCCCTGCGTCATATAAAGTGTGTTGCCCAGATAATTGAGCGAGATATCGCTAACCTTGACCTTGGTAACATTGAGCGACGAATCCTGGACCTGCGCCGTATCGCCCGGCTGAATCCCCAGCACCAGCTGTGAACTCTTGCTTAAATACACGTCCCCGTCACGCAGGGCGAGCGGTTCTTTGGACTCATCCTCCAGGCGCACGTAATCGTCCAGGTCATTCGTGCGGTCGTCGGGAATCACAATGAGCTGTACGGTCTCGCTCTTACCGCCAAACGTAAAGGTGACGTTGTCGGTCATAATCGGCAGGGTCGAGGTCACGCGCACGCCGGAGTCGCTGGCCGCGCTACGCTCTTCCAGCGCCGCACACGTCTGAGCATAGTCATCGGGATTGGCGACCACCAGCAAGTCATAGCGCGTGATGTGCCCGTGCTGTTTGGGCGAAAGCGCCACCGTCGTATCGCGGATGCCCATACCGCAGATCACGAGCGCCGTGCAGCCGGCGATACCGAAGATGGTCATAAAGGCACGTTTTTTGTAGCGGAACAGGTTACGCGCTGCCACCTTGTTCAAAAAGCCCATGCGGCGCCAAATAAAGCCGATGCGCTCAAGCAAGATGCGCGAGCCGGCTCGCGGGGCCTTGGGACGCATAAGCGAGGCTGGGGTCTCGGCCATCTCGTGGCGGCAGGCGATAATCGTGGCACCCACCACGCCCACGGCAAACAGCGCCACCGAGACGATCGAGGACACGATGTCGTACGAAAGCAGCATCTGGGGCAGTGAGTACATGTCATCGAACACCGTAAACAGGAACAGCGGCAACCCCACAAATCCGAAGATGTTGCCGAGTACGCCGCCGAACAGACATGCCCACAGCGAGTAGTCCACGTATTTGGACAGGATTCGCCCGCGTGAATAGCCGAGCGCCTTGTACAGGCCAATGAGCGTGCGCTCCTCCTCGACCATACGAGTAGCGGTGGTAAGGCTGATGAGCACGGCTACGACAAAGAAAATAAATGGGAAAACCGTGGCGATGGCCTCAATCGAAGAGCTATCGCTCTCGACGCTTGAGTAGCTTGCGATGTTACCGCGATCCTGGATGTACCAAGTGCATTCGCCCAGATCGGAAAGCTCGGCGCGTGCATCGGCAAACTGCTGGTCGGTGGCGGCGCGGCGCTGGTCCAAATCGGCCTGAGCCCGAGCGCGCTCCTCACTGCCCTGGGGCATGCGGTTGATGTTGTCCTGCTCAATCCCAAAGAGCATATTCGCCTGGCGCTCGGAGGCATCCAAGCTTGCCGGCGCGTCGACCGTCAGCTCTTGGGCGCGCACCTTCTCACGCTCGTCGCGAATCTTCTCGATATTACCCTTGACCTCGTTGATCTTTGTCGTGTAGGCATCTGAATAGGAGTTGAGGCTCTTGGCTCCCTCGACGATCACGTGGACCGCGGAGTAGGAAGAAGATGTCGCGGCATCCTCGCTCACATAGAACTTATAGTCCGCAGCCGAAGCAGCGCGAAAGGCGTTGACTGTCGAGTCGGAGCTCACATCAGTAGGATCGAGGACCTCGGCCGTAATGGTGTAATCACCCGCGGCAAACTGGTCCTTGGCGCTTTGGTTCGACGAGCTCGCGTCATTGGCGGCAAAACTCACCGTGTCGCCGAGCTTTTTGCCCGAAGCCTTCAGGAACTTCGAAGTCACCGCGACCTCGCCGGCACTCTCGGGCAAATCGCCGCTCACCAGCACCGGTTGATCGATATTCTTCCTGGAAAGGCTCTGCACGACTACACGCTCGCGCGTGGTACCCACGGCGGTGTAGGCGGTCTCGGTGTAGATGCCCTCGGCCGTCTCGACGCCGTCGACCTCTTGAATGGCCGCAAGATCGTCGCGCGTAAGGCCATAGGTCGACTGCACGTTAATGTCATAGACATTCTGCTGGTCAAAATAGACGTCGACCGAATCGCGCAGATCCTCGCAGCCCGCCTTAAGACCGCACATCACGCTCACGCCGAGCGCGGTGATCACGACGATAGACAAGAAGCGTTTGAGGCTGCCGCGAATCGTACGGTAAACACCGCGGCGAAACACCGTCGGCACCATGTCGTTTGAACTTTGGGCAGTGCGGTAGGTCGTAAAATCCTGCTCGCGCTCCGTGTTCTGCGCGTCGCGGCGTTGGCTGTTTTGGCGATCTTGGTCCATGGGCGCTACCACTCGATCGTCTCGATAGGCACGGGATTTTGCTGGACCGTCTCGCTCTCCACACGACCGCTCTTAAAGCAGATCAGGCGATCGGCCATGGGCGCGAGCGCGGAGTTATGGGTGATGATAATGACCGTGATGCCCTGCTTGCGGCAGGTATCCTGCAGCAGCTGCAAGATCTGCTTGCCGGTTTTGTAGTCGAGCGCGCCCGTGGGCTCATCGCACAGGAGCAGCTTGGGGTTCTTGGCCAGTGCGCGGGCGATGGACACGCGCTGCTGCTCGCCGCCCGAAAGCTGCGCGGGGAAGTTGGCGAGGCGCTCGCCCAGGCCAACCTGGCGAAGTGTCTGTTCGGCATCGAACGAATCGGGGCAGATTTGCGCCGCAAGCTCGACGTTTTCGAGCGCCGTCAGGTTGGGAACCAGGTTATAGAACTGGAAGACAAAGCCGACGTCAGCGCGGCGGTATTCCACGAGCTGCGCCTCATTGGCGGAACTCACGTCGCGCCCATCCACCGTTACGGTGCCGGAAGTCGCCGTATCCATGCCGCCCAGAATGTTGAGCGCCGTGGTCTTGCCGGCACCCGAAGCACCCAGGATAATGGCGAGCTCACCGCGCTCGACCGTAAAACTCGCGCCATCGAGCGCGTGAATGCGGGCGTCACCCTCGCCGTATGCTTTGACGACGTCCTTGAATTCGATATAAGCCATCGATTAATTCCCATCTGGTCGGATAACTCTTTAGTATTACCCATTTCGCACCGACCAAAAAGGGACAGGTTTATTTTGGCAGGTTTTATATGGGGAAACGAGGGGTGCGGGCAGGCACCAGGACTGTCCACGGTAACCATTTGACCCAAACCGCATCCACCGCTATGATGCCGCTGCGGAATGAATGTCTCCGTTGGGTGCGCCAGCCAAGCTGCCGCGTTACCCTAAACCGCCTTGTTGCTGATGACTTCTGCTGTTACGTGATGCCCTTAGGCATCACGCCGCGGCAGGAGTCTTTTTTGTTTTGGAGGAGAAGTGTCGGAAAGCAGCGCATCGAGCAGAATCAAACGTCTGCTCAACACCTATAGCGGTCTTGTGCTTATGGGTGCCGTCGGAATCCCCGTCGGTATCATCGTTGGCGCCATCTGCGCGCTATTTGGACGCGTGCTTTTGGCGATCGGCGCCTTCCGCGACGAACACATCACCCTGCTCATCCCCTTCCTCGCCCTTATGGGCCTTGCCATCGTGTTTGCCTACCGCGCTTGGGGCAAGGGTACCGACCGCGGCATGAGCCTGGTATTCGACGTAGGCCACGGGCGTGAGGACGCCATCTCGCCGCGCTTGGTGCCGCTCATTATGCTGAGCACATGGGGGACGCACCTCTTTGGCGGCAGTGCGGGACGCGAGGGCGTGGCCGTGCAGATCGGTGCAACCGTCTCACATTGGATCGGCCGACGTCTACCTTTCCGAGACCCCGGCAACACGTTTTTGCTTATCGGCATGGCCGCCGGCTTTGCCGGGCTCTTTCGAACGCCCCTTGCTGCCACGGTCTTTGCTATCGAAGTACTGGTCGCAGGACGCATGGAATACCGCGCGCTGTTTCCCGCGCTTACAGCCTCGCTCGCCGCAAGTATGGCCTCCGGTGCCCTGGGACTCGAGAAGTTCGAGGTCGCCGTTGTCGCCTCATGCGCGCTTGACCTCCCCGGTCTTGGACGGCTTGCGGTACTAGGCATCGCGTTTGGCATGGTAGGCGGTGCCTTTGCCTGGTGCCTTGCCCATGCCAAGACCCTTGCGGCGCGGCTGCTCCCCAACCCCTATGCGCGCATCGCCGCTATCGGCATCGCGCTATCGGCGATTCTGTTCGCACTGTGGCAGGGTCGATACTGCGGCCTTGGCACCAACCTGATATCGGCGGCGCTCAACGGTAACGGTAAGGTCGCTATCATGCCTTGGGACTGGGCGCTCAAATTCGTACTCACCATCGCCACACTTGCCGCAGGATATCAAGGTGGTGAGGTAACGCCGCTGTTTTCCATCGGAGCCAGCCTGGGCGTCGTACTCGCCGGGATTCTCGGCATGCCCGCCGAGTTCTGCGCCGCGTTGGGCTACGCAGCCGTCTTTGGCAGCGCCACCAATACGCTGCTCGCACCCATCCTTATTGGCTGCGAGGTCTTCGGCTTTGGTAATCTGCCGATGTTCTTTATTGTCTGCGTCGTGGCTTACCTGTTCAACATGGATAAGTCGATCTACGCCCTGCAGAAGCGGGCGTAGAAAGATGTCCAAGCAGGTGGTCTCAACCGGAAACGGCGTCCCACTCTGAGGCTGTATTCCGGGACACGGTTTCCGCTTGGGACGCCATTCGGAAAGCGCATCCCGCTTTAAAACGGAATTCCGGGACGTGGTTTCCGTCTGAGTCTCCATTCGGAAAGCGTGTCCCGTTCTTTCACGGCATCTTGGCTATGCAAAGTGCTCGAACGCTAGTCCTCGTACGCGCCCTCAAGCCGCAGCAGCCACTCCTTGCGGTTGAGGCCGCCGGCATATCCGTTGAGCGAGCCGTCGGCCGCCACCACGCGATGGCACGGCACGATAATCGAAATAGGGTTGCGAGCGACCGCAGCCCCCACCGCACGAGGAGACACAACGGAGTCCTCGTTCCCCGGCACCCGATGGCGGGCGGCGATACGAGCCGCAATCTCGCCATACGTGGCGACCTCGCCACGCGGAATAGAAAGCAGCTCAAACCAAACTTCACGCTGAAACGCCGTACCGATCATATGCAACGGCGGCGTATACCGAGGCTCCTGCCCTGCAAAATAAGCATTCAGCCAAGCCCACGAACGCTCAAGCACCGAAGAAGCCGCACCATGAGCCGGACTCGCCGACGACATGCCACCAGCACCGGAAACCGCATCGGCCCCTTCAACATGTTCGGAGTCTTCCCGGAGAAGCGTGGAGCCAAAGTGCTCCTGCCCCTCAAACCAAAGCCCCGTCAAACCGCGGCCATCAGCGGCAAGCAGGATTTCGCCCAAAGGCGAAGCAAACGTCGTCGTGACCACCAGCGGCTCCTTTCAAAACTCCGCACCATAATACCGCGAATTGTGCAGACAACCTGTCTGATACGTCCGGGCAGGCTCGTAATTGTTTAAGCGAGGCCGCTTTCCCCAATCAAGAGAAGAAAACGCGGGGCTTCGACGTCAGGGCGGTACCCATGCCAGCTGAGCTCTAATACTTTTCCCGAGAAGTGAACGAGTAAAAACGAGGCCCCGGAGCATCCACACTTTTTGATTACAAAACCGCAGGATTCGCGCAGCAAAGCCGCAGGAAATAGCGGTCAAAATATGCCAATGCTTCGGGGGTCCAAAATAGGTCGTTCACTTCTCGGGAAAAGTATTCAACTTCAATTCACCCCAACCCCAAAGTCACCTCAGGCAGCAGGCGCGAAGCGCCGCAGCTGCCGTCACGGACCCGCAGCCCCCAAAGGAGGCAGGCGCAAAGCGCCGAGGCCGCCGCCGGGACCAGGGCCCGCAACGGCCACGTGCCCGCACATCAGCCCAGCGGCCCCAACCAACAACGGCCCCATCGCAGGCCGCTCGCAGCCGAGTCACTGCAGGCGGGGCCGGGCTTAGCTTTCAGAACACTCCGCAGACCAGTGCGGCGCCTTGTCCGCGGCTCCGAAGGAGCAGGACAAGGCGCCGCACATGGTCGAGGACGTTCTGAAAGCTGAAAGCTGAGCCCGGCCACCGCCGGACAGTTCCACCGCTACTCGCAGAGCAGCTTGGCGATCTGGACGGCGTTGGTTGCCGCGCCCTTACGGATTTGGTCGCCACAGCACCAGAAGGTGATGCCACGCGCGGCCTCGGGGTTCGAGATGTCGCGGCGCACGCGACCGACCCAAATCAGGTCCTGGTCGGAGGTGTCCATCGGCATGGGGAATCGGTCGTGCGCATCCTCGGCACCCAGGTCGTCGACCAGCTTGACACCCGGGGCAGAAGCCAGCGCAGCACGGGCCTCCTCGACCGTAATGTCGCGCTCAAACTCGAGCGTAATGCTCTCGGAGTGCGAGCGCAGCACAGGCACGCGCACACAGGTGCAGTTCACGCGCAGCTCGGGCAGGTGCATAATCTTGCGACCCTCGTTTTGCAACTTCATCTCCTCGGAGGTAAAGCCCTCCTCCTTGACGCCGCCAATCTGCGGAATCAGGTTGCTCGCCAACTGGGCGGCAAATGCGCGCGGCTCGGGAATCTCCTCGCCACGACCCAGGGCGGCCAGCTGGGCCTCGAGCTCGGCCATACCGGGAGCACCAGCGCCCGAAGCCGCCTGGTACGTCGAGACGATCATGCGCTTCACGCCGGCGAGCTTGTGCAGCGGCCAGGTGGGAACCAGGCCGATGATGGTTGCGCAGTTAGGGTTAGCGATAAGGCCGTGATGCCACTTGATGTCGTCGGCATTGATCTCGGGCACGACGAGCGGCACCTCGGGATCCATGCGGAAGGCGTGGCTGTTGTCGACCACGACGGCGCCACGCTTGACAGCCTCGGGCAGCAGCTCCTTGGCGATATCGTCGCCGGCAGCGCCGAGTACGATGTCGCAGCCCTCAAAGGCCTCGGGGCAAGCCTCCTCAATAACAACCTGCTCGCCGCGGAACTCGACGGTCTTGCCCGCAGAGCGCGCGCTCGCCAGCAGCTTGAGCTTGCCAACCGGAAACTCCTGCTCGTTGAGGCACTCGAGCATCTGGGTGCCCACGGCCCCCGTCGCGCCCAAAATAGCAACCGTGTACTGTTTCATGCTTCCCCCTTTAAAGGTTGTGGCTTTTGCCCGCACGCCGAGCAGGCAGGATATTCTTGCCCAGTGTATACAAGAACGGGGCGGACACGAAACCCACCCCGTCGAAAAGAAACCGAAACGAAACGCCCCGCGCTAGATTTTTTGGAACATGCCTCAAAACCCACTCATGCGCCAAAAGGTAGATTTCTAGACATATCCCAAAAATCTACCGGAATGGTCGCTATTTGTGGAGGGCAGCCAGGGCGGGTTCAATCGGTGCAGGAGCCTCCAGATCGGAGACCTTCACAATGCCGTTCTCGTCGGAGAAGGCACGGTAAATGGTCTGAATCGCCAGGTCGAAGTCCTTATCCTCGACACCGATAATGATGTTGATCTCGTCGCAGCTCTGCGAAATCATGCGCACGCTCACGCCAGCCTGGCCGAGCATGCCAAACAGGTGGCCGGAAATACCTGCGCGGCCGCGCAGGTTACGACCGACGGTCGCGATGAGCGCCAGGCCCTCGACAACCTCAATCTCGAGCGGCTCAACCTCCTGCTGGATGTCGCCCACGAGCGAGTACAGCGAATCGTGCACATCCTGCTCCTGCACCACGGCGCCAAAGCGGTCGACGCCGGTGGGCATGTGCTCGACGGAAACGTCATAGCGCTCGAAGACCGAAAGTGCACGGCGCATAAAGCCGACGCGGGGCTTGGTGCGATCGCGGGCCACGTTGATGGCGACAAAACCGCGCTTGCCGGTCACGCCGGTAATGATGGGCTCCGCCTCGCCCTCATCAGCCGTCTCGCTAATGATGGTGCCGGGGTCCTGCGGCGCATTGGTGTTCTTGATGACCAGCGGAATACCCGCCTCGCGCACGGGGAACACGGCCTCCTCGTGCAGGACGCTTGCGCCCATGTACGAAAGCTCGCGCAGTTCCTCGTAGGTAACGCGCGCAATGGGCTGAGCCTCGGGAACAATACGCGGATCGGCAGAGTAGAAGCCCGAGACGTCGGTCCAGTTCTCGTAAAGGTCGGCGCCCAGACACTTGGCCAGGATCGAGCCCGAGATATCGCCGCCGCCACGATCGAGCAGCTTAATCTGGCCCTCACGCGTCGCGCCGTAGAAACCGGGCATAACAAAGCCGCCCTGCTGACCGTACTCCTGCACCAGCTCGGAGGTGCGGTTCATGCTGAGCGTACCGTCGTGATGGAACGCCACAACCGTCGCGGCGTCCAGGAACGGCAGGCCCAGGTACTCGGCCATCAGGCGAGCGGTGAAGTACTCGCCGCGGCTCACAAGCTCCTCGGTGGAGTAGCCGCCCGAGCGGGCGCGCTCGGCAAAGGCCGCGAACTCCTCACGGATGGGATAGGTGAGCTCCAGCTCGTCAGCGATATCAAAATAGCGCTGGCCAATGTCCTCGAGCAGCTCCTCACACGACACGTGATACTTAACGTGCGCGTTAACCAGGTAGAGCAGGTCGGTCACCTTGGTGTCGCCCTTAAAGCGGCGACCGCAGGCGGAAACCACCACAAAACGGCGGGCCGGGTCGGCATCGACGATGGCCTTGATCTTCTTAAAGTGTTCGGCGTCGGCGACCGACGAGCCGCCAAACTTGGCAATCTTAATCATGGGCTGGAGGTTACCTTTCTAAAAGCCTCTGCGAACCTGTTTTGCGCGCTCTGATACCATGGTTTCACCGATTGGGACCAAGGCATCCGAGGAGCAGTGTTATATGGGAACTTATCATAGTACACGAGGACGCACTTTATCGTGCTCAAGTAAGGTGGCAATCCGCACCGGCATCGCTCCCGACGGGGGTTTGTTTGTCTCGGACGAGCTCGGCACCCAGCAGGTCGATATCAGCTCGCTTGCAGATAAATCGTACTTTGAAATCGCTCAAGATGTGTTGGGAATGTTACTGAATGATTACACGGGCGAAGAAATTTCGGCCTGTGTGAATGAGGCATATCGCGGCACGTTCGCGAGTGAAGAGGTTACGCCGCTCGTCAAACTCGACGCTGCGCCGGGCGCTGACGCCCCTCAGACCTATGTGATGGAGCTCTTTGGCGGCCCCACGAGTGCCTTTAAGGACGTCGCCCTGCAGATGCTCCCCCGCCTCATGGCCCGCACTTCCGCCAAGGACGGCGGCGCCGAACGCATCATGATCGTCACCGCCACGTCGGGCGACACCGGCAAGGCCGCACTCGCCGGTTTTGCCGACGCTCCGGGCACGGGCATCACCGTCTTTTATCCCGAAGGCAAAGTCAGCCGCGTGCAGAATCTGCAGATGTCCACACAGGAAGGCGATAACGTCGCCGTCTGCGGCATTCGCGGCAACTTCGACGATGCCCAGAGTGCCGTCAAGCGCATCTTTGCCGATAAGGAGCTTGCCGAGCGCTTGGAGGCCGCCGGAACGGTGCTTTCGAGTGCCAACTCCATCAACGTCGGCCGTCTGGTGCCGCAGGTCGTCTACTACTTTGCCGCCTATGCGCAGCTGTTGCGCGCCGGCGCCATCGAGGCCGGCGACGCTGTGGAGTTCTGCGTACCGACCGGCAACTTTGGCGATATCCTGGCCGGCTACTATGCCAAGCGCATGGGTTTGCCCGTCGCCAAGCTCATTGTCGCGAGCGACAAGAACAACGTGCTGGCTGACTTCCTGACCACCGGCGTCTACGACCGCAACCGTCCGTTCTTCACGACCATCTCGCCGTCGATGGACATCCTCATCAGCTCCAACCTGGAACGCATGCTCTACTTCCTGTCCGATGGCGACTGCGAGCTTGTTGCCGGCCTTATGGAGCAGCTGGCAAAGACTGGTCACTATGAGGTTCCCGCCGACCTGCTGGCAAAGATTCAGAGCGTCTTTGGCTGCGGCTGGGCCAGCGAGGACGAGGTCCTCGCTGCCATCAAGAGCTGCTGGGATGCGAACGGCTACGTGATTGACCCGCACACCGCTTGCGGCTATCACGTCTTTGAAAAGGTCGCTCCCGCCGAGGGCGCCAAGGCCCGTGTGCTGCTTTCGACCGCCAGCCCCTACAAGTTCCCGCGTGCCTGCTGCGATGCTCTGGGTCTCAACGTTCCCGAGGACGACTTTGAGGCCATGCGCGTGCTCGAGCAGGCCACCAATACGGCCGCACCGGCACAGCTCGCCGAGCTCGAATCCAAACCCGTCCGCTTCGAAGACGTCTGTGACGTCGATGAGATGGCAAGCTACGTCGAGTCTGCAGCAAAAAAGATGGCTACCAACTAAAACCCTTATTAAGCGCCGGCGAAAGCCGGCGCACCTTCTTTTATCAGATAACCCCCGGGATGATGACGAACGCGCACAGCGTGCCTGGCTGTTTAGTTCGTCGCGAGTTCCGCACAAGCAGCAAACTAAACAGCCAGGCACGCCAGGAGGACCCACATGATCAAGATCACCGTCCCAGCAACCAGCGCCAACCTAGGCATCGGCTACGACACCCTCGGCATGGCCGTCAGCCTCTACTCGCACTTCACCTTCGAGCGCGCTGACAAGCTCACCATCACGGGCTGCCCCGAGGAGTTCCAAAACGAGAACAACCTGGTCTACGTCAGCTTTGTCGATGCGCTGGCCGCATGGGGCGAGCCGGCTTTTCCCGTCGCCATCGACATTCAAACCGATGTACCCGTCGCTCGCGGCCTGGGTTCCAGCTCCACTTGCGTCGTCGCTGGCATTATGGCCGCCGCCGCACTGACAGGCCACACCGTCGACCGCGCTGAGCTCGTCCGCATTGCCACCGAGGTCGAGGGCCATCCCGATAACGTCGCTCCCGCCATCCTGGGCGGCGCCGTCTGCTCCTTTACGCCGACCGATTCGCTCCCCCAGTGCCTGCGCTACGAGGTGAGCGATCGCTTGCGTTTTATTACCGTGATTCCGCCCTACGAGGTTCACACGAGCGAGGCGCGCAAGGTCGTGCCGCAGGAGATTCCGCTCTCCACCGCCGTATGGCAAATGGGCCGTATCGCCGGCATGACGCGAGGCCTGGAGGCCGGCGACCTCGACCTGATTGCCGCCGCCAATGACGACCGCATCCAGGAGCCCTATCGTCGTCGCCTGATTCCCGACTACAACGCTGTGCGCGACACCTGCCTTAACGGCGGCGCCAAGACCATCTGGATCAGCGGTTCGGGCTCTACCCTTATGGCTGTGACCGACGACACTATCGTGGCAAAATTCCTGCAGGTCAAGCTGCGCGAGCAGTTCCCCAAGTGTGAGACGCATATTCTAACGTGCGACACTGAGGGCGCTCAAATCGAGTACCTGTAGCGCCCTGTCTCATTGCTCTCACCGGTCTCCTTGGGGTTTCCCCTGAAAACGTCCTCGATCATGAATTGCCCCGTCGTGCGCGGCGCGCGACGGGGCAATTCGATCTGCGGATTGTTTTCAGGGGAAGCCCCAAGGAGACCTACGCGACCTCGACAGGATAATCGCATTCGCTGATTTAATATTGCGCCCCTTCGGAGCTGCGGATAAGCGGGCCTCGTGCTGCGGAATGTTTTTAAGGGGATGCCCCCGGGTGGCCCTATGGCAACGTGGCTAGCGATGTCTATAGGGACCCACGCTTTGAAGGGGCGCCGGGCTGAAATTATGGCCCTTTATTGATAGGGGCTCTTGCTAGGCTGGAGCACTTACCAGCAACAGGCTTCGACTATGTGCTTGGTTTACGCCGCACTGGGTTCCTTGTATTCGAAGACTGGTTCTAGGAGGTCTTCGATGTTGCAGTGGAGGACTTTTGCTATGGCTCTTACGCTTGTTACCGAAGCCTCATTGATGTTTCTCTGGCGCTGCTCGTACATTTGGATTGAGCGGAGTGACACACCCGATTCGTATGCTAGGTCTTGTTGGGTTTTCTTAAGTTTCTTTCTTGCTAACGCAAGTTTGGTTTGCCTGGACGCTTTTTTCGCCATATCGCAGACGAGGCGAACCACTCGTTCCTCCGAGGCTTCGTGCCAGGGGTAATACAGACTGCGCAGCACATCAAATGGAACGACATGCAGCAAATCTTCGAAAGACTCTCCTAGGCGCCACTGCAGGTATGCCAGCATCCAGCCCGCCCAATATTCCGGCGTCTTCTCAAATCGATAGGTGCAGTCCGGTATAGGCCTGTTTTGATAGCCCGACCTTTCAGCGATAAGCGCGAACAGCTCAACACCCGATTTTCCCGACACTACCCATGCGTTGCCGCGTTCAAACTCGCGAGCAACCCCGCTCAGGCAAAAGAGTTCAGCAACTTCAGATCCTTCTGCTCCATAGTCATTGACGGCATAGTCGAAGCAGTCGCCGAGGTTGTTCATTGCGTCCTCGAGGTAGTAGACGGGATATGTCCTACTCGGCCCACGATCTGTTAACTCTTGGATCATTTAAATCAACCCTCCCTGCCATTAAATCCCTAATGTCGATGCCTTCGGAATCGAACCCATTGACCGTATCCAAGTATTTGCGTCGAGCATTCTGCTCTCGCTCAAAACGCTTGGGATAAAACTCAGACCCCGAAGCCCGCTTCCAATCGCAGAATCTAATCATCGAAAATGCGCGCTCGCTCATAAGGGCATATTGGATACCCAAATCACCCAAGCACATGATTCGTTGCAGCTGTCTGAGCGATATCATGCCGCTGACAAACTGTCTTGCAAACGAAAAATAGGAGTCGTCAGCACGATAGCCTCGAATAACGTCATAAGGAGATGTATCAATTAAGCAGTTATCAAGTAGATAGCGAAGCCCTTCACGCGCCAATGGCGTCGAAACATTGAACTCTCTGTTATTCGCCAGAATTGCAAGCCAATTGAGGATTGAAAACTCCCCAGACTCCAAATCCAAGACCGAAAGGCCATCTAAATCAAGCTCATATCGATTGGCAACGCCATCAGACTCGGTCCGGCATGCCCATTCCATCGCCATTTCCTCATGTGGCGTGCAATAAAACCCGCGCCCATAGTCATTGAATTGTCTGCATTTATCCAACGACGGACGTTCGACAACAACCTCCGACCCGTGCCAAAGCTCCATATCGACCTCCGAATAAAAATATCACCCCAGTGATAGTGTACCAACAACTATCACTGGGGTGATATAGATAGATGCAAACTATTGTCTGCCAAGAGCCCCTACTAGAGGCAGGCCTCGGCAATGCGGCGCTTGAGCTCGTCGATGCCGGTGCCGGTCTGGGAGCTTGTGATAATTACGTTTTCGGCCGGGACGTTGAGTTGCTTTTTGATGGCTGCCGCTTGGCGGGCCTGCTGGGTGCGGCTGAGTTTGTCGGCCTTGGTGAGGCAGACGATAAAGTTGAACTCGTTGCCCTGCAGGTAGTCGATCATGTCATGGTCGAGCTTGCTGGGGTCATGGCGAATGTCCACCAGCGACACAACCAGGTTAAAGCTGCGCTCGGAGTCGAAGAAGTCGCCGATGAGCTCGGCCCAGCGGTCGCGCTCGGCCTTGGAACGACGGGCGAAACCGTAGCCCGGCAGGTCCACAAAGTGCACGTCGTCGGCCTCGAAGAAATTGATATTGCTCGTCTTGCCCGGCGTGCTCGAAACCTTGACCAGGTTCTTGCGGCCAAAGAGCTTGTTCATGATGGACGACTTGCCCACATTGGAGCGGCCCACAAAGCTCACCTCGGGACAGGTGGACTCGGGGATCTGCGAAACCTTGCCGTAGCTGGCGACGAACTTGGCAAGCTGGTAGTTAATGGAATCGGCCATGGATACTCCTTGGTCGTAGGTTCTTACAATAGGGATGCACGATTACGCAGCGGCGATGCAGCGGACGATATCGAGTGTGATGCCGCTCGCGGTGCGGGCGTACTCGTCCAAATCGAACTCTCGCTCGCAAAACGCGTCATATGCCTCGTCACAATTATCACTGATAGCACGCAGCACCAGACAATCGACACCGTTCTTGGCTGCAATATGGGCAATCGCAGCACCTTCCATCTCAACGCAATCGGCATGCGTCGCGTCGATGGCGGCGGTGCGCATAGCGTCGCCCGTTACAAAGCGGTCACCTGTAGCGATAGTGCCAACCAGGAACTGCTTAGGGTCCTTCTCCGCAGCGGAATCGGAAGCGTCAGCATCGATAAACCCATGTTCGGCAAGCACGGTGGTGGCGATGTCAACCAGAGCCGGTGTCGAGGCAAACTCCTCAAGCTCCGGCGCCGACTCGGCGATGAGCGCCGTGTCGGTATCCAGATAGCGCAGGCACTTGCCAATAACCACGTCATTGATATGGAGTTTGGAGTTTAAGCCACCCGCAATGCCCGAAAACACAACGGCCTGCGGAGCATATTTGCTGATGAGATGCTGTGTTGCACCAGCGGCGTTTACGGTTCCCATGCCAGCGGTCGTGGCGACCACTGACAGACCGTTGAGCTCGCCGCTTACAACGCTCAAGCCTGCCTCTTGCGACACATGGGCGCCGTTCAGTTCTTCTTTAATCTGCGCAACCTCTTTTTCGAGTGCACCGATGATTGCGATGGCAGGCATACCATCCCCCAAACCTGTGAAAACTGTTTATCCACGGTATGGTACCAGCATTTTGACTCAACCGCGCAATACGAAGCCGTTAGGCCAACGCAGCGCGGGTATCGTAGAGCGCCTTGGCGATGGCGGCCACGGCCTCACTCGAACGGTCACTCCACGGCATCGATGACATGATGCTCATAATGTAGGTGTCGCCATCGACATCGATGAGGCCAGCATCGCACGTCGCATTGCAACCTGCCTCGCTGATCCAACCGGCCTTGTTACGCACCATGACATGGTCGTCCGCAATGCCGTCACGGATAAAGGACCGGGTCGTAGAGGCCAGAAGGCCCGACAGCCATTGCGACGTCTCGCTCTCGCGGCTCAAATACTCGCTCATCTCGCGCCACAACTTGGCCGAGGCGCGCGGGCAGTAGGTTGGGAAATCGCTCATTGGATCGAGCGCGACCTCGTCTTCGACGCCGAGTGCGGCAATCCAATCCTCGTAGCCATCTTGATCAAACGTTGCACGCAACGCGATAAACGAGTCGTTATCCGAGTTGACGACCGAGGTCTCGATCAGGTCGCGAACCGTCAGCCAGCCCATACTGTAGCCGCCATAGGTGCCCAGAGTATCATCGAGCGATACTTGCCCTGTCTCGACCAGTAACTCGCAGACGTAGAGTACATAGAGCGCCTTGTAGCTGCTCGCACCGTACACCTCGGCGTCCGCGTTATACGTCACGCCCTTGCCGCTCGACAGATCGTAAAACACCACACCCACGTCGCCCAATTCCTGGGCCTGATCAAGGGTATCTTGGAGCGCGGCGAGGCTCTCATCCTCAAGGACGGGGATCTGGTCATCAACCAGTGAGAAGGTCTGCACGGTATCGCCTGAGGGAATATCGTTAAAGTCCGCCTTCGAAAGCCTCGTCTTGAGGCTCGCTGTCGACAGGGTTTGACTTGCGGTGGCTTTAGATTTAGAGACCTTTTTGTTTTGCGTCTGTACCGTTGACGCATCTGAGTGTGCCATTCGCTCCGACGCGTAGGTTTTAGCGGTAATTCCGAGGATAATAACCGCCAACGTTAGCATCCCCATGGCGGCAATCTTCGTCACGCGGATGCGGGCGTCGGCAAGGCCACGCGAAGACGTGCCCTTCGTCTCATATCTGCTGCTATGCTGCGGCACATGCTCGTCCCGCGATGCGTTGTTTCGCACGTGGTCTCCTGATTGCTCCCGTTCATATACGAGCAGCATAATACCGAGCAGGCATTTCTTTCCAAAGATATTCAGAAGCGTTTAAGGTGTCTTTAAAGAAACCACAAGCGTATTTATCCAAATGGCACGATTCTGTTGCGCATCTCACCGCAACCCAGAGAGCAGTCTTTTTAGGACGGGGCTCTTTTAGCTACTTCTCCACCCTACCGGCCCCAAATGAGCTACCCCTAGCCGATGGCGTTTTTGAGTTCCGCGCGGCGTTTTTTCATGCCCGTCATGACGGCGTTGCGCAGCTCGGGCATGCGCGCGGTATCCATCTGCGGAACGCCCTCGAGCTTATAGGGAATCCCCAGCTGCTCATACTTGACGACGCCCATCGTGTGATACGGCAGCATTTCCAGGCCCACCACGTTATGCCACGGGGCAATCAGACGACCGAGTGCCTCGCACTCCTCTGCCGTGTCGGTAATGCCCGGTACTACCACGTGACGGATAACGACCTTGATCCTGCGACGCGCCAGCTCATCGCCAAACGCCAGGATGCGCGCAGGATCGCAACCGGTCAGCTTTTTATGCTCGACGGGATCGGCGTGTTTAATGTCGAGCAGCACCATATCGGTCTCGTTGAGTACGGCATCGAACTTCTCGGGATGCGCGGGGTCGAACGCATAGCCGCAACTATCCAAGCAGGTATGTACGCGACCATCGGGGTTGTTGTGCATTGCGCGGAACAGGTCGGCCAAGAACTCAGGCTGCAGGAGCGGCTCGCCGCCGGATACCGTAATACCACCGCTGCGGTAAAACTCATGGTTGCTCTGGAACTCGTCTATCAGGTGCTCGACGGTCACCATGGTGCCGCCGTTAACCGACCAGGTATCGGGGTTGTGGCAATACGCACAGCGCATGGGGCAGCCCTGAACAAACACCACAAAGCGGATGCCGGGTCCATCGACCGTTCCCATCGTCTCGATCGAATGCACGCGGCCCAGGGCAAACGCGGAGTCCTCAGGACGAGCGTCCATACCCTCGAGCTTCATCTCAGCCATTCCCGCTACCTTGCCTCTCATTGGTTTTAGCTACATAAATGCCAGAGTCATTCTAGCCTATATGCTTGATGGCGAAACGGTTTAGCGGTCAATTTGATTGTCCTATTTGGCCCCATGCAAAAGCGGCGGGAAGGTTGTCGCAACCCGCCCGCCGCCGAGGCAATAGAAATCGATAGACACCAGGCGTTACGCCTTGAGCGTGAGCACCGCGCCGAAGGCGGTCGGGCCGCAATGGCTCGAGATGACGCCGCCGACCTGAGTCCAGGTAACGTCCTTAAAGCCCAGGTCGTGCGCATAGACTTCCATGTCGTCGCGCAGCTCCTCGGAAAGGCCTACCGAATACGCCAGGCCAATGTGCGAGTAGTCAATTTCGCCCTTCGCAACCATGTGGTCAATAAAGGCGCGGGCGCACTTGAGCATAGAGCCGCGGAACTTCTTGGTCGCCACGAACTTGCCGCCCGTTACCTCAATGCAGGGCTTAATCTTGAGCAGATGGGCACCTAGGAACGCCACGTTGGACAAGCGACCGCCCGCCTTAAGGAAGGCAAGGTCGGTAGGAACAAAGCCCAGCAACACGCGGTCCATAACGGAGTTCGCGAAGGCGAAGATCTCGTCGACGGTGGCATCGGGATGAGCCTCGATGTATTTGGCGGTCTCGACGACAACAAGCGACTGGCCCACCGAGACAAAACGCGTGTCCATGGAGAACACGTAGTCGCGCCCCTCTGCCGCGATCTTCGAGGACTGATGCGAACAGGTCGTGGCCTCGGAATACGCAAGATGCAAAATGGTCGCGTCGGGCTGCTCGGCGTGAATGCGGTCGTACACGCGAGAGAAATCTGCCGGCGCGCAGCCGCTGGTCTTGGGCATCACGCCAAACTCGTTGCAGCGCGAATAGATCTCGAGCGGATCGATCGAGCCGTCCTCGACGGTCTCGTCACCAATCGTGACATGCATGGGCACACGCACGATGCCGTAGCGTTCGCAGAGCTCTGGCGTCACATCCGAACCAGATTCAACCACGATTACGTACTTGCCCATTCTTATCACGACCCATCTCGACGTTGACTTTTTAATATGTGACGCACGTCCGCCGTCCTGCTACAGAACGGTCTCCAAGCGCCAAAGAGACGCCGTCCCTTGCACAAAACAAAGGACAGCGTCTCCCTGGAAAACTCCGTTCTTAACTGAGATTTTACACGGTTTATTACTAAGTGTTACTTACTCCGCAAACGGTAGCTATACGCGATAAACGGTAGCAAGTAAGTATCCAGAACGCTCAGCCCATTAGGAGAGTTCCGCCTAAAGGGTGACTACACAGGACCCCGCCGGGGCTGTTTGGGCTACCTCCCAAAACATTCCGCAGGACGCAAGAAGCCCTCGCCGCACGAAGTGCGCAGCGAGGGCTTCTTGCATGTCCGAGGACACCAATTTAATTTAGCGTGGTTCCCTAAAGTGCGATAACGCAGGAGACCCGGCAAGGCCGGGAGCACTTTGCCTCGCAAACATTCCGCAGCCGCGAAGCGGCGAGGACGTTTGAGAGGCAAAGTGCGTAGGCCTTACCGGGTCTTCGGTGGGAGTTGAGTCCCTTTAGAACTTGTTGTGGAAGGTACGCGAAATGACCTCGTCCTGCTGCTCCTTGGTGAGCGTGTGGAAGTTCACGGCATAGCCGGAAACGCGGATGGTCAGCTGCGGGTACTTCTCGGGGTGAGCCTGAGCGTCGAGCAGCGTCTCACGGTTGAAGACGTTGATGTTCAGGTGGTGGCCACCCTTCTCGGCGTAAGCGTCGAGCATGTGGACCAGGTTGTCGGCCTGAGTCTCGGAAACTTCAGAAACCTTCATAATGTGTCTCCTTCAATCGATAGGCGCCGGCCGAAACCGTCGCACTAATCAGTAATCGTTATTGTTAGTATAGCACTAACAATAGTTACTCGCCCAGCTGATCAAGGTCGATATCACCAAAGAACACTTGGTCCTCCTTGCCGAGCGCGCCCGGGATGATGGAGAAGGTGTTGGAGATGCCGTCCTGGGCATCGCGGAACGGGAGCTTGGAAACCGAAGACAGCGAAGCGATGGCGCCCTGGCTATCGCGCTTGTGCATGGGGTTAGCACCCGGGGCGAACGGCTGGCCAGCCTTGCGGCCGTCGGGCGTGGAGCCGGTCTTCTTACCGTACACGACGTTGGAGGTAATGGTCAGAACCGAGGTCGTGGGCACGGAGTTGCGGTAGGTGTCGTTCATGCGGATGTACTCCATGAACTGGTGCACAACGTCGTGAGCGATCTGGTCGACGCGGTCGTCGTCGTTACCGTACTTGGGGAACTCGCCCTCGGTCTCGAAGTCGACGATGATGCCGTTCTCGTCACGGACGGGGTGAACCTTGGCGTACTTGATGGCGGACAGGGAGTCAGCCACGACGGAAAGGCCAGCGATGCCCGTAGCGAACCAGCGGTGCACGTGCTTGTCGTGCAGAGCCATCTGGATGCGCTCGTAGCAATACTTGTCGTGCATGTAGTGAATGATGTTCAGCGAGTTGACGTACACGCCAGCGAGCCACTTCATCATGTCGTTGTACTTGGCCATAACGTCATCGTAATCGAGCGTGTCGCCCTCGACGGCGCGATACTTGGGGCCGACCTGCTTCTTGGAGACCTCGTCAACACCGCCGTTGAGTGCGTACAGCAGGCACTTGGCCAGGTTGGCACGAGCGCCGAAGAACTGCATCTCCTTGCCAATGCGCATGGAGGACACGCAGCAGGCGATGCCGTAGTCGTCGCCATGGTAAACGCGCATGAGGTCGTCGTTCTCGTACTGGACCGAGGAGCTGGCGACAGAAGTCTTGGCGCAGAACTTCTTGAAGTTCTCGGGAAGACGGGTCGACCACAGAACGGTCATGTTGGGCTCGGGGCTGGTGCCCATGTTCTCGAGCGTGTGCAGGTAGCGGAAGCTCATCTTGGTAACGAGCGTACGGCCGTCAACACCCATGCCGCCGATGGACTCGGTGACCCACTGCGGATCGCCGGTAAACAGGGCCTGGTACTCGGGGGTACGGGCAAACTTGACCATGCGGAGCTTCATGATGAAGTGATCCACGAACTCCTGGATCTGCTCCTCGGTAAAGGTACCGTTGGCAAGGTCGCGCTCAGCGTAGATGTCGATGAACGTAGAGGTACGGCCGATGGACATAGCGGCGCCGTTCTGCTCCTTGACGGCAGCGAGGTAGGCGAAGTACATCCACTGGATGGCCTCCTGCGTGTTGGTAGCAGGTTTGGAAATATCGAAACCATAGGTCTCGGCCATCATCTTGAGCTCGCCGAGGGCGCGGATCTGCTCCTGCAGCTCCTCGCGATCGCGGATGTTGTCGGCGGTCATGACCGTCGGGGTGGAAGCCTTCTGGGCCTCCTTATCCTTGATCAGGTAGTCGACGCCGTACAGGGCGACACGACGGTAGTCGCCGATGATGCGGCCGCGGCCATAGCCATCGGGCAGACCGGTGATAATGTGAGCCGAGCGGCAAGCACGCATCTCGGGGGTGTAGACATCGAAGACGCCGGCGTTGTGGGTCTTGCGCTCGAAGGTGTAGCGCTCGACGACGTTCTCGTCGATCTTGTAGCCGTGCTGGCTGGCAGCCTGGCAAGCGATGCGGATACCACCGTTGACGTGCAGAGCGCGCTTGAGCGGCTTGTCAGTCTGAAGACCGACGATGGTCTCCTTCTCGCGGTGGGCGTTATCGATGTAGCCAGCGGGGTGGCTCACGATACCCGTGACAGTCTTGGTATCCATATCGAGGACGCCGCCCTGCTCGCGCTCCTTGAGCAGCAGGTCGAGAACCTCGCCCCACAGCTCCTTGGTACGCTCGGTCGGACCGGCGAGGAACGATTCGTCGCCCTCGTAGGGGGTGTAGTTCTTCTGGATGAAGTCTCGGACGTCAACCTCTCCCGTCCAGATGCCTTCCTTGAAGCCTTCCCATGCCTCCTGCATTGTGTAACCACGCTCCTAGTTACGTATAATGCGGCGCTCTCTCACACCGCTGCTTATTGAATTCTTGAATGTTCGGGTTGCATGACCGGCTTCATTCGCCTTCCATCGCGCGTTAGCACAGGGAAAAACGTTTGTCCACCTTGGAACTGCAACCCAAAACCCAAGATTTCACCCGTTTGAGAAGGATAACATAGCCACCCCCTTCATCAGGGCTGTTATATGTTTCTTTTTTTATACCATTAGGGCGTTTTTAACAAATCCGCAGGAAATGCGAGCGCGAACAACTACCGTTCACCGATTTGTTTGGTATTTTTCCTTGCCTTTGTACGACGTTCACTCTAGCTGTTATGCCAGCTTTAGCAGGGTAAAGTGCCCCAGAGACCCACAGAAACTGCAGGGCGGCCACGGGATTTCCCCCGGGGCCGCCCTGTGGCGTGGCTAGTTATTTAGCTTTGATTGCCGCTTGGCATTAAGCGGCTGCGGCGACCTTGTCGGCCGCGGCCTTTTTGCTGTCGCCGTGACCCTGGCCCTCAAAATGCTTGTAGCACCAGCTGGTGACCAGCGGGGTCAAAATGGCCGTCACGATGGCGCACGCTGCAACCTGCGCCGTAGCCGTCGCGAGCACGGCGCCACCGTACATGGCCTCGTTGACACTCGCCATGGCGGCAGGCGTGGCCACATTGGCTCCGGCGCAGCTCGAAATGGCCGCACCTGCGACACCCGTACCGCCCGTGAACTTATCGACCGCGATGACGGGAATTGCAAAGACCACCGAGCAGATCACGCCGAGCAGGATGCCGGGAAGACCGCCGTTGATGAGCTGGCCAAAGGTCATGGTCGAGCCCATGGCAAAGAAGACGAGCACGATGATGGCGGAAAGTGCCGGAGCCATCATCTTCTTAAAGCTCGGGAAGAGGTTACCCAGAATAATGCCGACGACGATCGGCAGGATGGCGCCCACGAGCGACCAGCCGATCGGAGCCTGGCCAGCAGCGCCGAGCACGATCATTGTGACCGGAGGGCCGACAACGAGTGTGGTGATGGCGACGGCGCCACGTTCGGCCTCGTTGCCCATGGTGCCCATCAGACCAGCGTACATAGCGTTGTTGGCGCCGGTGCAAGCCGCCAGCATCACCATGGCAGAGATGCCAAACAGGTTGTCGTTGAATACATAAAGGATGAGCAGCGACACGGCAACGACCACGATCTGCTTGACAGCGATGATGATGGCGCCGCGTGCAGCGGCGGCAGGCGCACTTTTAAACGAAATCGTCGTACCGACGATGAGCAAAAAAGCGCCCACGAGTGGGCTTGCACCCTGCTGGGTCATGCCAAGCGTAAAGCTGCCGAGCGTTTTGAACAGGTCGGGGAATAGCGTGTTGAGCAAGCAGCCCAGCAAAAGCGGCACCAAAATATTGGCGCCCGGGATGGACGACATCTTAAAGAACGGCTCCTTTGCAGCCGGCGCCTCCACCGCAGTCGATTCACTCATATATATCTCCTTTGGATGCATGCGAATCGTAGCCGCACGCGCCTATGTCAGAAAGAAGGCGACAACCCCGATTCGCCAGGGTCGCCGCCAAACGATTACCGCGGGGTATTACCCGTCCAGGACGATGCCGCCGTCGCAGTCACCGATCTCGCCGTTCACGAAGCTGGCGAGGTCGGAAGCGAAGAACAGCACCATCTGCGCAGGCTCGCTGGCCTGGGCGGCGCGGCCCAGAGGAATACCGTTGATGATGCGCTGAGAGTTCTCGTCAGAAAGGATCGACGTCATGTCGGTAAGCGTGAGCGACGGGCACACAGCGTTGCAGCGGATGCCGAACTTACCGCCCTCCTTGGCGACCGCCTTGGTAAGGCCGTTGACACCGGCCTTGGAGCTCGCGTAGGCCGCGGTGCCGAGCAGGCCGCCGCCGATCTTGCCAGCAACGGAGCTCACGTTGACGATAGTGCCGGCATGTGCCGCCTTAAAGTGCGGGTACACGGCATTCATCATGGTAAAGGTGCCGTTGAGGTTGATGTCGATGGTGCGACGCCACTCGGTGTCGTCGATCTCGTCAAACTTCTTGGTGCTGATGACACCGGCGCAGTTGATCAGGATGTTGGTTTGCGGCAGGTCCGTAAAAATCTGCTCGACGGTCTCGCGCGCCTTGGGCGCATCGGCGACATCGAGCTGATAGAACTTGTTGCCCTCGCCAAGCTCGGCCACAGCAGCCTCGCCCTTAGCAGCGTTCCTTGCGATGAGCGCGACGTGTCCGCCGCCCGCAACGATACCCTTGGCAATCTCGAGGCCAATGCCCTGAGTGCCACCGGTAACGATCGCGGTTTTACCCGTGAAGTCAAATGCCATGACTCCAACCCCCTTGATTCAGATGTCTCCTTGCGGGAAGTTGGAGCATCGCACATGGCGATAAATGAGTCCCAGTCGTCATGGTGGTGACAACCCCTCGCCTAACCGCGGGCATGATAGTTCTTTGAAACGCTTCAGCAATTGAATTATTTTAAGTCTTTATGCGTTCTTAATATTGCCCACTGCATGAGGCCCGCATATGGGGGTATCATCTTCTACCAAAAATAGTTTCTAGTGTTAGGGGTTTTCGGTGAAAGATACCGATTTCCGTGAACTTGGGCGTCAGCTCCTTACCGAGTTCGGCAGTATGCATCAGCGCATTTCGCGCTTTGCGGACAAAGCCCTCAGTGGTGAGATGGCCGTCATGCGCGCCCTCATGCTCGCTGGCGGTTCGCTCACGCCAAGCGAACTCGCCGATCGTGCCTGGGTCTCGAGCGCCCGCATCGCCAATATCCTGCGCGCTCTCGAAGCCAAAGGCTGGGTCGAGCGCGAGCACTCAAAGACCGACCGTCGTCGCGTACACGTCACGGTGACCGACAAGGGATTCCATGATCTCGAAATCAAGCATCGGGAATTCGAGGACCGCACCGCGGCCTTCCTCGAGCAGCTCGGCGAAACAGATACCCAAGAGATGGTGCGCCTTCTTAGGCGTGCCAACGAAATTATCGACCGCAATCAAGAAAGGAGAGATGCCGAGTGAGGATTCTCAAGCTCTTTAAAAAGCATGTCCTGGCACTGTTCGCAGCTATCGTACTTATCGTAATCAGCTGCAACGCCGATCTGGCGCTGCCTACGTATATGAGCGACATCGTCGACGTGGGCGTGCAGCAAGGCGGTATCGCCTCGCCCGTACCTGACACCATTCGCACCGAATCGCTCGACGACCTCGAACTCTTTATGAGCGATAAGGACGCCAAAGCTGTGGAGGCCGTGTTTAGCAAGGCGGATAATAACGGCATTCGAACGTACAAGGGCACCGAGGAAGAGCGCGCCGACGGCGGCAAGATTGCCGACATCGTGAGCCTGCCCGAGACCGTCGTCCTTTCGTTCAACCAGGGCATTGACGCCAACTCCATGGATGACATGATGGGTTCGTCCAGCGAGAATAACAACAACGCCGCCCAGGCCATGCCCACCCCCGAGCAGATGGCGGCAATGACGCCCGAGCAGCTCGCCGAGATGCAGCAGAAGGCCGCGGCGGCGCAGAACATGCAAAAGCAGATTGATACCGACGGCGGTAAGATCACCATGAAGAGCCTGCGCCTAGGCGTTGAAGGCGGCCTAATCGACCAGGGCAAGCTCGTCGAGGGTGCCAACGATATGGCGGACAAAATGGGCTCCATGTCGGGTTCCATCGTGACCCAACGCGCCGTGAGCTATGTACAAAACGAGTACAAGGCGCAGGGCATCGACCCCGCCGACGTGCAGAACGCCTATCTGGGCCGCATGGCAACCACGATGTTTGGTCTGTGCCTGATCTCGCTCATCGCCACCATCCTGACCGGCGCCGTGGCCTCGCGCACCGCCTGTTCCATCGCACGCGACCTGCGCCGCGAGACCTTCAACAAGGTTATGCACTTCTCGCCGGCCGAGGTGGGCAAGTTTAGCCAGGCCTCGCTCATCACCCGCTGCACCAACGACATTCAGCAGATTCAGATGGCCTCAACCCTGTTTATCCGCATGTGCCTGATGGCCCCCGTCATGGGCATCGTCGCCGTCATGCGCGTCCTGGCCAACCACACCGGCCTGGAATGGACCATCGCTGTGGCCATCATCGCGGTCTCGGCCGTCGTCGGCGTGCTTATGGGCCTCACCATGCCCAAGTTCAAAAAGATGCAGAGCTTTGTGGACCGCGTGAACCTCACCGCCCGCGAGCTGCTCGACGGCCTTATGCCCATCCGCTCGTTCAACCGCGAGGAGCATGAGCTCGAGCGTTTTGACAAGGCTTCGCTCGACCTAATGACCACGCAGCTCTACACCAATCGTGCCATGAGCTTTATGATGCCGCTCATGATGCTCGTCATGAACTGCATCACCGTGCTTATCGTCTGGTTTGGCGCGCAGGGCGTGTCCGATGGCGTGATGCAGGTCGGCAACATGATGGCGTTTATCTCCTACACCATGCAGATCGTCATGGCGTTTATGATCCTCACCATGGTTTCGGTCATCCTGCCCCGCGCCGAGGTCGCAGCCGAGCGCGTGGAAGAGGTCATCACCTGCCCCACGAGCATCAACGACCCCGCCTCGCCCAAACTGCCCGCGGCCAGCGCACCGCGCGGTGAGCTCACCTTCCGCGACGTGAGCTTCCAGTATCCCGATGCCCGCGCCGACGTCATTAGCGGCGTGAACTTCACCACGCATGCCGGTCAGATGCTCGGCATCATTGGTTCCACGGGCTCGGGCAAGTCCACGCTCGTACAGCTGATTCCGCGCTTATACGACGTCACGGGCGGCAGCATTTCGCTCGACGGTATCGACGTGCGCGATATGACCCTTTCCGAGCTTCGCCGCCGCATTGGTTACATCCCGCAGCAGGGGCGTCTGTTCTCGGGCACCGTGGAGAGCAACCTTAAGTTTGCCGGCGACATGGTAAGCGACGAGAACATGCACGAGGCCGCGCGCATCGCCCAAGCCGAGGACTTTATCGCCGAGCGCGAGGGCGGCTACGACTCCCCCATCAGCCAGGGCGGCTCCAATGTCTCGGGCGGTCAGCGCCAGCGTCTGGCCATCGCCCGCGCGTTGGCAAAAAAGCCCGAGGTCCTGGTGTTCGATGACTCGTTTAGCGCCCTCGACTACAAGACCGACGCGCGCCTGCGCGAAGAGCTTGCCAAAAACGTTACCGACGCCGCGCTCGTTGTCGTAGCCCAGCGCATCGCGACCATCATGCACGCCGACCAGATCATCGTGCTCGACGACGGCCACGTGGTGGGCACTGGTACGCACGAGGAGCTGCTGCACAGCTGCCCGGCGTACCTGGAGATCGCACAGTCGCAGCTTTCCGCCGAGGAGCTGGGGCTCACTCAAGAAGAAATTGCAGCCGTTATGGAGGGAGGCGAGCACTAATGGCAGACGAGACCAAGACTCAGATTCCCAAGCCCACCCGCCAGCGCGGTCCCATGGGCCGCATGGGTGGCATGGGCCGCGGCGAGAAGGCCAAGGACTTTAAGGGCGCCATGCGGCAGTTGCTCGGCTATATCGGTCAACACAAGGTTGCCGTGCTTGCCGCCGTCGCCTTTGCCGTGTGCTCGGTCGTCTTTAACATTGTGGGACCCAAGGTGCTCGGCCAGGTTACGACCAAGCTGTTCGAAGGCCTGGTCGCCAAGGTCAACGGTACCGGCGATGTCGACTTTGCCTGGATCGCCAAGACGCTCGGCTTTTTGCTCTGCCTGTATCTGGCAAGCTCTGTTTGCAGCCTCATCCAGGGCTGGCTCATGACCGGCGTCACGCAAAAGATTTGCTACCGCATGCGCAAGGAGATCGCCGCCAAGATTGCCGTCGTGCCGATGAGCTACTTTAACGGACACAGCAAGGGCGATGTGCTCAGCCGCATCACCAACGACGTCGATACGCTGGGTCAGTCGCTCAACCAGAGCGTGACGCAGCTCATCACGTCGGTGACGCAGATTGTCGGCGTGCTCGTCATGATGCTGTCGATCAGCCTGCCGCTTACCGGCGTCACCGTGCTCACACTGCCGGCCGCCGCGATTATCCTGACCGTGATGATTCATTTCTCGCAGCCGTACTTCCGCGAGCAGCAGCAGGTCCTGGGCACCGTCAACGGCATTATCGAGGAGGACTTTGCCGGCCAGAACGTCATTCAGGTGTTCGACCGCGCCGAGGCCTCAATCGAAGAGTTTGACCGTCAAAACGACCGCCTCTTTATTAGTGGCTGGCGCTCGCAGTTCCTGTCGGGCCTGATGATGCCGCTTATGAGCTTGGTGGGCAACATGGGCTACGTGGGCGTCGTCGTGGTGGGCGCACAGCTCGCGCTGACCGGCAATGCCACGCCCGGCGACATCCAGAGCTTTATCCAGTACGTTCGCAACTTTACGCAACCCGTGCAGCAGCTGGGCAACGTGAGCAACACGATGCAGTCTATGGCCGCTGCCACCGAGCGCGTCTTTGAGTTCCTGGCCGCGCCCGAGGAGGAGCAGAAGGCCGACGCGCAGATTCCCGAAAAGCGCCCTGGCCATGTGGAGTTTGACCACGTCAAGTTTGGCTACACGCCCGACAAGACCATCATCCACAACTTTAGCTGCGAGGCACAGCCCGGCCAGACCATCGCCATCGTCGGTCCCACCGGCGCGGGCAAGACCACGCTCATTAAGCTGCTTCAGCGCTTCTACGACGTGGACGGCGGCTCGCTGCGCGTCGATGGCGTCGACGTACGCGATTGGGACCGCGCGGCACTGCGCGGCGAGTTTGCCATGGTGTTGCAGGATACGTGGCTGTTTAACGGCACCATCCGCGAGAACATCCGTTACGGACGCCCCGATGCAAGCGATGCCGAGGTCGAGGCCGCTGCACGCGCTGCACGCTGCGACCACTTTATCCATACGCTCGCCGGCGGTTACAACTTTATGATCAACGAGGAAGGCACCAACCTTTCGCAGGGCCAACGCCAGCTCGTGACCATTGCCCGCGCCATTTTGGCCGACCGCCCGGCGCTGATTTTGGACGAGGCGACATCCAACGTCGATACCCGCACCGAGGAGCTTATTCAGCGCGCCACGGATGCGCTGATGCAGGGCCGCACCAGCTTTGTTATCGCACACCGCCTGTCCACGATCCGCAACGCCGACGTGATCTTGGTAATTCGCGACGGCGACATCGTCGAGAAGGGCACGCACGACGAGCTGCTCGCCCAAGGCGGCTTCTACGCCGACCTGTACAACTCGCAGTTCGACGAAGCGGCGTAAATTCTGCCGCAGGGAACGGATAACACCCGAAAACGGGGGCGCAGGACAACCTGTGCCCCGTTTTTTGTTCTGCGACCCTCAAACCGCCTCCCCTGGGACCAAATCGACGGCCTCTTCCAAGCCGCGTGGCATCATTCCATTCCAGGGCCAGCCAACGTTTGCCCAGATAAAACCTGCCAAAATAAACCTGTCCCTTTTTGGCAGGTTTTGGGGTGACGAGGGCTTGCACTTTAGCGTGCGACAGCGGATAATGCCGAGCATTCGACAATGCACACTTTGTCTTATTTGATTGAGGAGGCCCCGTATGGCCATGGAATTCAAGCGCAGGTTGCCGATCCCCATGGAAATCCGCGAGGAAATGCCGCTTTCCGCCGATCTTACCGCCAAAAAACAGGCATTCGACGCCGAGGTCGCCAAGGTCTTTACCGGCGAGGACGCGCGCAAGGTGCTCATCATCGGCCCGTGCTCTGCCGACCGCGAGGACTCGGTGCTTGAGTACATGAGCCGACTGGCCAAGGTCGCCGAAGAGGTCAAGGACAAACTCATCATCATTCCGCGCGTCTATACCAACAAGCCGCGCACCAAGGGTACTGGCTACAAGGGCCTGCTGCACAACCCCGACCCCGAGGCTCCCGACGACCTGCTCGAGGGCGTCAAGGCCATCCGCCATATGCACCTGCGCGTCATCGAGGAGACCGGTTTCTTTACCGCCGATGAGATGCTCTACCCGTCCAACTACCAGTACCTCGTCGACCTGCTGAGCTACGTCGCCGTGGGCGCGCGCTCGGTCGAGAACCAGGAGCATCGTCTGGTGTCGAGCGGCATTTCGGTGCCTGTGGGCATGAAGAACCCCACCGCCGGTTCCACCACCGTCATGCTCAACTCCATCTACGCCGCCCAGGCACATCAAAGCTTCATCTTCCGCAACTGGGAGGTCGAGTGCGACGGCAATCCGCTCGCGCACGCCGTCATGCGTGGCTACATTGGTCTCGACGGTCGTACCTACCCCAATTACCACTACGAGCATCTGGAGCGTCTGGCCGAGCGCTATACCGAGCATGCCGGCTACGCCAACCCGGCGGCGGTCATCGACTGCAACCACGACAACTCGGGCAAGCGCCCGCTGGAGCAGCACCGTATCTGCAAGGAGGTGCTCGACAGCTGCCGCCGCAACGAGTCCATCTCCAAGCTGGTCAAGGGCTTTATGATCGAATCCTACCTGGAGGACGGCAACCAGTCTGTCGACGGCGGCGTCTTTGGCAAGTCCATCACCGACCCGTGCCTGGGCTGGGAAAAGACCGACTACCTCATCCACGAGATCGCAGAGCGGGTGTAGGTTACGGCGTTTTACCAAACGCCGTAACCGGCCGACGCTGCAAACCCGTACACGCGAGCAATCTGCCTTTCAGCTTCGACGGCATGACCAAAAGGTCAATGCCGCCTCGCTTCAAGGCACATTGCTCGCGTGTACGGGTTTTCGCTGACGTTTTTCGACCTGCATCGTTGCCAAAGCTGGCACTTGGGGACGCTCCTTTTGGGGTAGTCGTTGGGGACGCTCTTGTTTGACTAGTCGTTTAAGAACGTCCCCAACGACTACCCGGGGGAGTTGCCTTCCCTCGCGGCGGTCTTCTAGCAGAAAAACCAAGTGAGTAGGCTTTTTGCAGGAGGCCAAGCACGCCCCAAAACGCCACAGCTCTGACCTGCGGTTTTATTGAGCATTTGTCGCGATGTGCTCGGCAGGTTCAAAAAAGTCTACTCACTTGTATCTGAGACGCACCAGGTTGGAAAAAACCGCCGCGAAAGGGCCCCTTGTCCCTTCGCGGCGGTCATACGCCTCTGATTTTGCGACGATTTTGCCCGCTTGTTATTCGCTGTAGCGGGTGGCTATGGCAGCTCGCACCATTCCGGTGCTCATGAGGTACGTCACCAGGAAGTAGCCACCGTACGCTGCCAGGAAGATCGCGCAAGTGAGGCCCACGGTGCCGCCGATGCTCATATTTCCGAATATGCTCACCAGCTCGATGATCACCTTAAGTGCCACAAAGGAGTGCGCCAGGCCCACTGCCTGCGGGAACAGGAAGAATACCGCTTGCTGCGCCATCACCGAATGGCGAATCTGGCGGTCGTCGCAGCCGATCTGTGCCAGCACACGATAGCTGCGGCTGCCGTCGGCCACGTTGGAGAGTTGCTGGATCGACAGAATCGCCGCGCATGCAACAACCAATACAAAGCCGATGTAGATGGCTAGGTAGCTAATAAGACCGTTCATTTGCGCTGCTTGCGTGTACATCTCGGAGCGTGTGATGAAGATTCCCCACGATCCCGGCTCCTTGCCGTCAACGAGCAGATTGTCGAGCACAGTGTATTCAATGCTCTCGTCTGCCTCGGTCGTATCCATCCCCTGTTTGTAGTTAACGAGCAGGCTACTGGAATACGGCTGCAGATTAAGTTGGGACAACAGCTCGTCGGCAACGACGACGGTACCCGGATTACTGCCCATCGCCGAGTTGGCGATGGCCGCCGTGTCCTCGTCCGACTTATCGGTTGCGGGCTTGAGCGTATGCCCGCCCAAGGTAAGGGCATGGCCGCCAGCCATATACTTGGTGTACAGGTCGACCAGCTCACCGCCCATATCACACGTAAGCAAGTACTGGTCGCGGCCAATGCTCACCGGCTCCTCGCCCATCATCTGGCACAGTTTGTTGTACTGGCTCGCCGGCGTCACAAACAGACCCATCGCATCGGCCTTGCTACCCCCGAACGCCTTGGGAAGCTTTTCGCCCATGGTCTTGCACATCTCACCCGCAGACACCGAAGGACTCGAACCGCCAAGCGGGTAACTCAGATACGAATCGATCTGCACATGCTCACCGGCAACATCGGCGATATTGACCTTCTTGCCGGTCTCGTCGTTGTTGTCCGCCGACTTGTCCTTACCGTGCCATGCGGGGTACAAATCGACCGTTGTATCGGCCAGCACCATGCGATCGGCCTCAGACGGATTGACATACTCCTTGTAGTAGCCGAGCGTATCGGGCGTGTAATAGACATACGTCTGCGACATATCGGCCGGCGTATAGCGCTCCAGATTCTCGTTCATCACGCTGGCAATCGACATGCCGCAAGTCACAGAAGTAATGGCAAGGAACAGAATCATCGCGATGACGCCCATCGAAAAGCACACCGTGTTGACCTTGGCCGCAAGCTGGCGCACGATAAACATGTTGAGGCCGCGCCAATACACGCCGCGCAGGCTCTGCAGCAGCTTGATAAGCATGCCCGAGAGTCCCCAAAACAGGGCAAAGGTACCCACGGTAACCATAGCGGTCGTAATGCCAAACTGGTTCATGGCCTCTTGCAGCTTGCTGTCCGTCGCGGTTAGCGGGAACCCATCACGTAGCAGACGGTAATAGGCCACGCCCACAAGCACCACGCCCACGGCAAAGATGGCAATCGCGATCCAGGGGTTGCGTGTCTTGATGCTCTCGTTGCGACGCTCGGCACCCATAAGCTCGATGAGTTTGGTACGACGCACGGCGCGAAGGTTCAGCAGCAGCGTGAGCACAAACATTACGAGCATGCAGGCAAGGGTCAGGTTGAACGCATGCACCGAGAAAAAGAAGTGGAAATTGGCGATCTGTGTCTTAAAGAGCGAGGCCGTAAAGAACGTCATGAGCTGGGAGAGTCCCACACCCAGCACAATGCCGGCGACAAAGGCCACAACCGATACTATCACCGTCTCGAGCGCCATGATCGTGGCGACGCGCCCGCGCCCCATACCGAGCACCTGGTACAGGCCAAACTCCTTCTTGCGCCGTTTCATGATGAAGTTATTGGCATACACCATCAAAAAGGCCATGACACCGGCCAAAAAGTACGTCAGGTAGCCGAGCATGCTGCCCATAACCTGCGCCAAGCCCTCTTCATCGATTCCGGCGATGTCGACCTGCATCGAGATGGTGTTAAAGGCATAGAAGACCGTGACGCCCAGGGTGAGCGTCAAAAGGTAGACGAGGTAGTCGCGGCCGGCGCGGCGGACGTTGCCCCAAGCGAGTTTACAGAGCATCGGAGCCCTCACCGCCCATCATGGCAACGACCTCCATAATGCGGTCGAAGAACTCGCGGCGGTCGGTGTCTCCGCGGCGCAGCTCGGTGAAGATCTTGCCGTCGCGAATAAACAGCACACGGCTCGTGTAGCTGGCGGCAAAGCTGTCGTGCGTGACCATGAGCACGGTGGCGCGCAGGCGGCGGTTAAGGGCCTCCAGGCTCTCGAGCAGCAGGCGAGCGCTCTTGGAATCGAGAGCGCCGGTGGGCTCGTCGGCCATGATCATGGTGGGGTCGGTGACGAGCGCGCGAGCCGCGGCAACGCGCTGCTGCTGACCGCCGGACATCTGGTAGGGATACTTGTCGAGCACCTGACTGATGGACAGGCGCGCTGCAACATCCTGCACGCGGGTCGAGATCTCTGCCGAGTTTGTGCGGGCGATGGTGAGCGGCAGGGCGATGTTCTCGCGTGCCGTGAGCGTATCGAGCAGGTTGGAGTCCTGAAAGATAAAGCCAAGCTCCTCGCGGCGGAACTGCGAAAGCTTAGCCTGCTTCATGTGCGTCACGTCCTGGCCGTTGATGCGGATCGTGCCACTTGTGGCACTATCGATGGTCGACACGCAGTTGAGCAACGTCGACTTGCCCGAGCCCGAAGCGCCCATGATGCCAACGAATTCGCCGCGGTTGACGGTAAAGCTGACGTCGTTGAGCGCGCGGGTCACGTTGCCCAGCGCTCCGTATACCTTTTCGAGATGCACGACTTCCAGTACCGGGGTCGCCATGTGCGTGGTTTGCATACCGAGTCCTTTCTTGCGATTAGTCTACGGCATCTATAGTCGCAAGAAGCCGAGTCGGCTACCATCGATATCGCTTACGCTTGCCTTACCGTTGCGTAAGGTAGGGGTAGTCTTTTTGGGACGGGGCTTTTTTAGCTACCCTATCCGCAGCCTTCGAAGCATGAGGCCGCATTTGACATAGGGTAGCTAAAAAAGCCCCGTCCCAAAAAGACTACCCAAATGAGCTACCCTGCCACGTGTCGATGTTGAGAGAGGACTCCTGTTGAAGACTGTTCATGTTGCCGCTGGGATCATTCGCAAGGAAGGATCCGATGAGCTGCTTGCCGTGCAGCGCGGCTACGGCGACATGCGGGGACTTTGGGAGTTCCCCGGTGGCAAGCTCATGCGCGGCGAGACGCCCGAGGACGCCGTACGCCGCGAGCTCATGGAAGAGCTGCAGGTCAAAGTCACCAACCTGCGCGATTTCTATACCGTTGAGTATGACTACCCCGATTTTCATCTCTCCATGGAGTGCTACTACTGCTCGCTCGCCGATGAATCCGATGAGCCCCAGAAGCACGACCGCCAGCTCGATATCCGCTGGATTCCGCGCACCTCGCTTGCTACGGTGGAATGGATGCCCGCCGACAAAGGGCTTATCGATGCTCTGATTGAGTTGAAGGAAGATCGGCTTGAGGCCAACGGCGCCGCCGATGACGCCACGCCCAACACGGCCGACAAACCCGCCACCAAGCCCAAGCGCGCACCTAAGCGCCGCAGCAAAAAGCGTCCCAAACCAGGTCTGCTCGACGGCATCGATACCTCGGACCTCTCCGCTGACGAGCGCGAACTGGTGCGCCGTCGCGCCGCTATAAAAAAGTCCATGAAGGGCAACAAGCGCGCCAACACCAAACCCGAGCTGCTCGTTCGCCAGCGCCTGCGGGCAGCGGGCCTTACGGGATACCGTCTGGAATGGAAGGTACCCGGCAAGCCCGACATCGCCTTTCCCGGGCGCAAGATCGCCATTTTCGTCAACGGCTGCTTTTGGCATCGCTGCCCTAAGTGCAATCCGAGCCAGCCCAAGCGCAATGTTGAGTTTTGGGAGGCAAAGTTTCGCCGCAACGTCGAGCGCGACCGAGCCGCCATCGACGCGCTTACTCAAATGGGCTGGACGCCCATCACCGTCTGGGAATGTGAGCTCAAGAAAGACCGCATCGACGCCACCATGGAAAAGGTCATCGAACAGGTACGCGCCGCCGCACCGCAGCGCTAACAGCGATCAGCCACACGCTCCGCACGTCCGCGCCACATCCGAGCCGCAAACCTTAGAAAGCCCTTAAGCTCAAAACCTTTCAAGAGTGTTATTCGTTACCTTTGACCTGCAGTTTCACTGTTATAACAAACCTGATTAAGCCTTTCTTTAGTGCTTCTTTGCAGCAGCCGCGGCATAATACTGCCAACGAACGGGACCTAGCAGCACACCCCGTGCGCAACCTTTTGGTGGACATCGAGGAGGCCGCATAAGCATGCATTCTTCCAATGACGCAGCGCAGCAGCCATCCCTAAAACATGCAGACCTTTTCTCCTTCCCCCCGACACAGAGAAACGGCCTCCTCGACTCCCCCACCACAAAAGCCAAACGCTCAACCGATCAGAATCTCAACTTGCGAATATCCTTCGATAAGCTCCAAGCATCCCTAAACAAGTCATTCCCAAACCAAGCCCGGGCATACTAACCCCCACCAACAAAGAAGCCCTAACGCCCCACCAATTTCCGCCCCAACGCCACAAGGGCGATCGAGCAGGGCCGTCCGGAAACGGAAAAGGGCCTATCTCTCAGAACATTCCGCAGGACGGAGGAAGCCCCGCAGCGCGTAGCGCGCAGCGGGGCTTCCGACATGTCCGAGGACGTTCTGAGAGATAGGCCCTTTTCCGTTTCCGGACGGCCCGGTGGGATCAGAGTACCCTTGTTGTTACTCTGCTTTGCCCACAGAGTTGAGGTTGGTCATGCGGATCTTAACCAGCTCGGTGATCTCACGCATGCCCTCCTTGGCCGGCTTCTTGGGATCGAAGCAGGCGGGGTTCTCGGCCATGTAGGCCATGAAGCCCTTGGTGTAGGCCTGACGCAGCTCGGTAGCGTAGTTAACCTTGCAGATGCCGTTCTTCACAGCCTCGGCAACCTGCTCATCGGGCACACCGGAAGTGCCGTGCAGAACCAGCGGCACGTCGACGGCGTCGCGGATGGCCTTGACCACGGACTGCTCGATGTGCGGATCGCTCGTGTACACGCCGTGGCTGGTGCCAACGCCAATGGCCAGCGAGGTGCAGCCGGTGCGCTCGACGAACTCCTTGGCCTCGGCAGGATCGGTGTAGGGGCTCTCGCCCTCAACCGCGGGACCGTCGTCCTCCTTGCCGCCAACCTTGCCGAGCTCGGCCTCGACGGGCACGCCCATGGCGCGGCCAGCGTCGGCGACGGACTTGGTCAGGGCAATGTTGTCCTCAAAGGACTCGTGCGAGCCGTCGATCATGACGGAGGTGTAGCCCGTGCGGAAAGCCTGCATGCAGCGGTCATAGCCATCGCCGTGATCGAGGTGCAGAGCGACGGGCACGGAAGCGCGCTCGGCAGCGGCCTTCACCATGCCGTAGAAGTAGTCCAGACCAGCGGTCTTGATGGTGCCCGGGGTGGTCTGCATGATGACGGGGGACTTGGTCTCCTCGGCAGCGGCCAGAACGGCCATAACAAACTCGAGGTTCTCGACGTTGAACGCGCCGACGGCGTAGTGACCGGCCTGAGCGTCCTTGAGCATCTTTTCGGTGGTAACAAGTGCCATGAGCGTTTGCTCCTCTCCCTCGCCCGCATCTGGACATCGGGCGTAGTTGTTCACAAGGCGTTTTACCTTACGTTTTACTGCGCTCATTGTATGAAATTCAGCGGCTTTGCACGTGCGAGATATTGAGTCCATGCAGGCCAATACAGTCGTTTTTGAAAAGTAAACGGAAGGAATCGGAACCGAGTGGGCGTGTTCGATATTGAATTTTGAGCGTTTAGCGTCTTTCTTTTATAGAAAAGATAAGTAATCGAAAGGTGTTTTCTTACTCAAAAAGAAAATGAACGAAAATAGAGTCAACACAATTCCTGCAAATATAGCCGAGAATGGAGCAAACATGGCCCAAGCTACCAACCGTGCTTTTGCTGACGAGCGCCGTACCGCCATTATGGAAATACTCGAGCATAACGCCTCGGTGCAGGTAGCAGAAATCGCCCAGACCTTTGGTGTGTCCTCCGTCACCGCCCGCGCCGACCTAGACGCGCTCGCCGAAGCAGGCAAGCTGCGTCGCACACATGGTGGTGCCGTATCGCTCCACAAACGCCTGACCGTCTCCACGCAAGATCGCCGCATCAATGTCAACGTCGCCGCCAAGCAGGCCATCGCGCAAAGCGCCATCGAGCTCGTTAATGACGGCGACACGCTGCTCGTCGACTCGGGCACCACGGCGCTCGAATTCGTCCGGCTCCTCGATCAGCGCGACGGCATCACCGTTATCACGGCCGACATTACCATCGCCGATTATATTGACGAGAGCATGCCCTCGGTCGATGTCGTCATGCTGGGCGGGGCACTGCGCAAAGGCCATCGCTATCTGTACGGCCCACTTACCATGCAGGCGCTCCAAATGGTCCACGCCGACCTTGCCGTCATGTGTCCTGGCGCTTTTGTTCCCGGCTGCGGCTTTACGACCGACTTTCCGCAGATGGCCGAGACCAAAGCGGCTATGGTCGGTGCCACCCGTCAAAGCGTCGCCCTCATGGATGCCAGTAAGGTCAACGGACGCGGCATGTACCGTTTTGCCGAGCTTGCCGACGTCGACATCATCGTGATGGACAGCGACCCCGACGCCGCCGTCGCCACCTCAATCGCCGAGGCCGCCGACAGCGCACGTCCAGCCCTCATCATCGCCGGCGCTTAAACAAAAACCACCACAAAGGGCCTGTCCCTTTGTGGTGGTTTTGCCCGTTAAAAGCGAAATATCGCTACTTGGAAAGCTCGTCGGCGAGGGCCTCGATCTGGGCGCGCGATGTGTCGTTGAGCGATCCCAGCACGGTCACCTTGTTCTCCGCCAGGGTGATGTCCTTCATGCCCTCGAGCTCCTTGGTCATAACCTTGGCAGCGGCGGGCGCCCAGGAACCGGCCTCGACGAGCGCCACGGTGCGGTTCTGGTAGGCATGCTCGGCAAGCGTGTGGATAAAGGTGCTCATGAACGGGAAGATCTCGCCCTGATAGGTGATAGAGGCGAGCACCAGGCGGTCATAGCGGAACGCATCCTCAACGGCCTCGGCCATGTCGTCGCGAGCCAGGTCAAAGACGGAAACCTTCTGGCCGCGAGCCTCGAGCGCTGCGGCGAGCTCCTCGACAGCGGCCTTCAGATGGCCGTAGACACTCGCATAGGCAATCGTGATGCCCTCGTCCTCGGGCTGATAGCTCGACCAGGTGTTGTAGGTGTCGAGGTAATAGCCCAGATTCTCGGTAAGGACAGGACCGTGGAGCGGGCAGATGATCTGGATATCCAGATCAGCAGCCTTTTTGAGCACGGCCTGCACGAACTTGCCAAACTTTCCCACGATGCCAAAGTAGTAGCGGCGAGCCTCGCAGGCCCAGCCCTCGGGATCCTCGATGTCGTTGGCGCCAAACTTGCCAAAGCCGTCGGCGCTAAAGAGCACCTTGTCGGTGGCCTCATAGGAGAAGAGCACCTCGGGCCAGTGAACATTGGGGGCGCCGATAAAGGTCAGGCTGTGGCCGCCCAGGTCGAGCACATCGCCCTCTTTGACAACCATTTTGCGCTCGGGGAAGTCGGTGCCAAAGTAGTTGACCATCATGCGGAAAGCACCCATGCTGGCCACAATCTGCGCCTGGGGATAGCGCTCCATAAAGGCGGCGATACCGGCGGAGTGATCAGGCTCCATATGATGGATGACCAGGTAGTCGGGCGTACGGCCATCGAGCGCGGCCTCGAGGTTGCCGAGCCACTCGCCGACAAAACCACCGTCGACCGAATCGGCAACAGCGATTTTATCGCCCAAGATAACGTAGCTGTTGTATGCCATACCGTTCTCGGACACATCGTACTGGCCCTCGAACAGGTCAATGTCGTGATCGTCGACGCCAATGTAGCGGATATCCTTGGTGATCTCCATCAGGCAAAGCCTCCTAGATAGACAAAATAACTTGTCTATCATAGCACTTGGCAGCATTCCAACTGTTATCTGCCGGCATCCTTACCGATTGTTATTGAAATACGATAAATCGCCGTTTACCTGCGTAAACTATGAGCATGGCATCGCCGTGCTATGTCGAATAATGAGCTGGCCGGGAATACGGATAGCAACGGTTTTGCCCGCCGTACCCGCCTCGGGAACCGCGTGCTCAAACACCTCGCGTCCACGCTGATGTAAATCGAACCGAACGGTCGTGAGCTCGTTATGCGCGACAAAGTCGTCGAGCGAATCGTCGACGCCCACCACGCTTACGTCCTCGGGCACGCGCAGGCCGCTATCACGCAGCGCGGCAATCGCGCCATTTGCCATCTGGTCGTTTGCCGCATAGATCGCCGTCATGGTGCGATCGTGCTCGGCCAGGTACCTGCCGGCATCGTAGCCGCTGTTGGCAGACCAGTCGCCCTCGAGCGGCGCCTGCGGCTTAATGTGCTTATGCTCGAGCGCATCCTGCCAGCCGGCGCGACGAAATTGCTCGTCGACCGAGAACGACGGGCCGCCAATATAGCGAATTTGCTCGTGCCCCAGCTCAAACAGATGATCCATAAGCAAGAGCGAGCAGCCGTAATGGTCGGAATCGACCGTGGTCACGCGCGGATGCGCGTACATGGTAACAATAACCGTGCCAATGCCCGGCAGCGGATCAAACGTCTCAAAATCGGGCGCCATGCGGCTCATGCCGATGATGATGCCGTCCACCGGCAGCGCAGCCATACGACGCGTGGCCTCGGCAAGCGAAAACTCCTCGGTCTTGGACATCTCGACCAGCGTGATGGCGCAATTATGCTCGCGAGCAGCGCTGGCGATGCCGTCGATCATTGAGAGGTTGCCAAACTTGGTGATATCGTTGACGCACAGACCGACCGAATGGTAACGGCCGTCGCGCAGCGAGCGGCCGGCATAACTCGGACGAAAACCGAGCTCTTGCATAGCGGCCTGCACGCGCTGGCGCGTCTGCTCGTTAACGTTGGGCAAGCCGTTGGCGACGCGCGAAACCGTCTGCTGCGAAACACCGGCAGCGCGGGCGACGTCGGCCATGGAGACCGGACGCGTACCTGTATCGTTGGACGAGTGCCTTGCCACAGAACCACCTTCACCTTTGCGAAATCTGAATAGCGTGCATGCCGACCCAGGCAGAAACACACCCCGCGCCGAAGCCCGCTATCGTCGGACGCATGTTAACGTACTCTACTTTTTCTATCTGCATCTCTTCTGCTTTATAAGTCCATACGGCGGTACCGTTCACGGCTGTAATTCTACCGGCTACCGGATTCTCAAAAAGTGACAAGCGATGTGTTATGAGTACGTTAACATAGCCCGTAACGTGCGGCATCGTGAACACTTGGTTCATGCCGCTTCAAGTTGTTAACGTACTCATAGCGACGCAAAACTCACCCGTGCGCGCCAAGGAAAGGACTCCCATGACCACCCCCGACGAAAAGACACTCACCATGCTCACCAGGCTGTTTGAGGAGGAGTTTGGACCCATCGGCGACCGCCAGGTGCTCTACGTGCACGCACCCGGGCGTTCCGAGATCAGCGGCAATCACACCGATCACGAGGGCGGCCATGTTATCGCCGGCTCGCTCGATGTCGCCGTTGACGGTATCGCCGTGGCGACCGACTCCAACAAGATCCGCGTCGCCGACGAGGGCTATCCTACCTTTGAGATCACGCTCGATACGCTAGATGTTCAGGAGCCCGAGAAGGGCACGTCCGCGAGCCTCGTCCGCGGCATGGCCCACGAAATCGCTGCTCTGGGCGTTGAGCCCCAGGGCTTCGACTTCGCCTTCACCTGCTCCGTCCCCTCGGGCGGCGGCCTTTCCAGCTCTGCCGCCGTCGAGGCGGCGTACGGTCGTGCCATGGAGACGCTCTGGGGCGCACCCGCCATCGAGCCCGTCGCGCTCGCCCAGATGAGCCAGCGCACCGAGAACAACTACTATGGCAAGCCCTGCGGTCTTATGGACCAGGCCGCCGTTTGCTTGGGCGGCCTCGCCTACATGGACTTTGAGGACCAGGCTCAGCCTAAAACCCAGAAGCTCGAACTCAACTTTGAGGATCACGGCTATGCGCTCGTGCTCGTTAAGGTTGGCGCCGACCATGTGGCAGCTACCGACGACTACGCCGCCGTTCCGCGCGAGATGCAGGACATCGCCGCCGAGCTTGGCAAGACACGCCTGTGCGAGGTAAACGTGGCGGATTTTGACGCCAAGCTCCCTGAGCTACGCGCCAAGCTGGGCGACCGTGCCTGCCTGCGCGCCGTTCACTACTGGTACGAGAACGGCCTGGTCGATAAGCGCTGGGCAGCCCTTAGCGCCGGCGACATCGACCAGTTCCTGGTCCTGACGCGCGAGTCCGGTGCCAGCTCCGCCATGTACCTGCAGAATGTCGTCGCCAAACTGGGCTCCGAGCAACCTTCCATGTATGCCTTGGCGCTGGCCGAGCATGTGCTCGACGGCCGCGGCGCCGTCCGCATCCACGGTGGCGGCTTTGGTGGCACCATCCAGGCCTTCGTGCCGCTCGACCTGGTCGACACCTTCATCACCAAGATGAACGGCTGGCTGGGCGAGGGCTCTGCCCGCCACTACGCAATTTCTGACAAGGGGGCTTACGCGGCATGGCTGTAATGACTGATGTGCGCGAGGCCGCGCAGGGCCTGATTGAGTATGCCATCCATCGATCCATGATCGGACAGGATGACCGCATCTGGGCCTACAACACCATTCTCGAGTGCATCGGCGCCACGGGTCCCGCGCTCGACATGGCTTGGGCGATGCAGAACGAGAAGCTCTCGCTCTTGCACCCCGATATGCTCCCCAATTTTGACCTGGAGGGCACGCTTGCCGCGCTTTCCGAGGACGCCGTTGCCAACGGCGCTGCCGAGGACACGGCGTCGGGCCGCGACCGCATCGCCATGCGCATCATGGGCGCGCTCATGCCGAGGCCTTCGGTTGTAAACGAGGAGTTCAACGGACGCATGGGCGTCAACGAGCCCCGCGCCGCGACCGACTGGTTCTATGGTCTGTGCTGTGACGCCGGTTACGTGCGCCGCGCCGCCATCGCGCGCAATATCAAATGGAGTACCCCCACCAACTGGGGCGACCTGGAAATCACCATTAACCTGTCGAAGCCCGAGAAGGACCCGCGCGACATTGCCGCGGCCGGCGCCGCAAAGAACACGGGCGAGAAGTATCCCGCCTGTCAACTGTGCATCGAGAACGAGGGCTACCCTGGACGCTCCGCCGCAGCCGACGGCGGCGCCCATCCCGCTCGCCAGAACCTGCGCGTCATACCCATCCAGCTCAACGGCGAGCGCTGGGGCTTCCAGTACAGCCCGTACGCGTACTTTAACGAGCACTGCATTGCTATGAGCTCCGAGCATCGCCCGATGCACGTCGACCGTAAGGGACTGACCTGCCTGCTCGATTTTGTGGACCTGTTCCCGCACTACTTTATTGGCTCCAACGCCGACCTGCCCATCGTGGGCGGCTCGATTCTGTCGCACGACCACTTCCAGGGCGGCGCGCACGAGTTCCCCATGATGCATGCCGCCGAGGTCTCGCAGTTTAACGTGCCCGGCTTTGACCAGGTCAGCGGCACCGTGTTGCAGTGGCCGCTTTCGGTGCTGAGACTGCGCTCGCACGACCGCGCCCAGCTGCTCGACGCCGCCGAGAAGATTATCCTCGCCTGGCGCGAGTGGACCGATGAGTCTGTGGGCGTCATCGCACACACGGCCGACGGCGTGGCCCACAACACCGTGACGCCCGTCATCCGCCGCGTCGACTCTCGCGGCAATGCCGGCGGCGCGATCTACGAGGCCTACCTAGCGCTTCGCTGCAACATCACAACCGACGAGCATCCGCTGGGCGTATTTCACCCGCATGCCGAGTACCACCACATCAAGAAAGAGAACATCGGCCTGATCGAGGTCATGGGCCTGGCCATTTTGCCGCCGCGCCTGGTTCCCGAGCTTGGCGCTGTCCGCGAGCACCTGCTGGCGGCCAAGGTCGATGCCAGCTACGATCTTGCCAGCGCGCTCGAGGGCGACGACCTTTGCCGCAGCCACGCCGCATGGGCCGAGGACGTCTTTGCCCGTCGCGCCGACGAGCTTACGGCGGATAGCGCCATCGATATCCTGCACGAGGAGGTCGGCATGGTGTTTGGCCACGTGCTCGACAACGCCGGCGTCTTTAAATGGGACGAGGCCGGTCGCGCCGCCCAGCAGCGCTTTATCGACTCGCTGTAATGATCCCTTGGGAACGGAGGAAAACGGATCATTTCGTCTTCAAGACAACGGCGCCCGCCGGCAACATCGCCGGCGGGCGCCGTTTTTGGTGCAAGGGCAGCTAATTTGGGACGGGGCTATTTTGACTACTTTGCATCTAGAAGTAGTCAAAATAGCCCCGTCCCAAATTAGCTGCCTCTCATGAGAGTGGAAAATCTCCCACTCTAAGCCCGCTTGCGAGCCCAAAATGGGAGATTATCCACTCTCGTTTTGTTCGGTACGCCGTAACTCTAAAGTTCGGTTACCTCTACGCTGTTGTAGACCTCGTCCCAGCGGTCCATGACCAGGTGGCCGGTCTTGGGATCCATGGCGTTGAGCTTGCCGCAGGTATTGGCGGTCTTGAGCACCGTGACGTCGTCGGCACCAGCAGCAATGGCATGCGCAAAACCGGCGATGGTCGAGTCACCGGAACCCGTCGCGTTCACAGCCGCAATCGCGGGCGTCTTGGCGCGGAACGCGCGGCCCTCATGGAAGCCCACCGAACCGGCAGCGCCCATCGAAACGACGACCCAGGGGATACCGGCAAAACGGTCATCGGCGGCTAGCGCCTCGCGCAGGGCATCGACATCATCGGTCGTAAAGGACGTACCCAGCAGGCCGTTAATCTCGGTCAGGTTGGGCTTTACGAGCTCGGGCTTAGCTTCGGACTCCAGCGCGGCCTCCAGCGATGCACCCGAGGTGTCGAGTAGCACCTTGGCGCCCGCCTCCTCGGCGATCTTGACGAGCTCGGCATAGTAGCCGGCATCGACGCCGCGCGGCAGCGAGCCCGAAAGCGTCACAACGTCCGCCTTCGCTGCAAGCTCGGCGAACTTGGCCGTAAAGGCCTCGAGCTCGGCCGGGGCGATCTGCGGGCCGCTCTCCAGCAGCTCGGTCTGATTACCCTCGTGCAGAATATTCAGGCAAATGCGCGTCTCGCCGGCAATGGGCACAAAGTCGTTCTTGACGCCGTCGGCATCCATGAGCTCGGCCATATAGGCACCCATGTGACCGCCAAGCAGGCCAGTCGCGAGCACGTCGTCGCCCAGCTGCAGCAGCACACGGCTCACGTTGAGGCCCTTGCCGCCAGCGGTCTTTTCGGGCGTCACGCGGTTAACATCGTCGATGACCAGCTTATCGATCTGATAGCGCGTATCAATCGACGGGTTCATGGTAACAGTCAGAATCATATTGAACTCCTGTTTCCGGGGCACGACACGCGCGACCCCAAACATACGATAGCTCGTTAAAGGATCTCGATCTCAAAGCCGCGGGTGACGGTCTCCCCCGGCTTGGCCACCAGGCAGCCGCGCTTGTGCTCCAGAATATCGTCCTCGTCGGAGCAGGTGGACAGGCCGCCCCACGGTTCCACGGCCACAAAGTCACCCTCGGGCTTGCTCCACACAATCAGGTACGGCATATCGGGGAACGTCAGGCGCACGCCCTTGTCCTCGGTCTTCTTGGTCAGCGTAACCACGCGGCTCTCGAGCACGTCAAAGATGGTCTCCGCGAAGTCAAAGAGTTCGTGGGTCAGCGGCAGGTCATGGCCAACCATCGGGTTCTTGCTGCGATGCTCAACATCAATCAGGCCCGTCGAGGGAACGGCAGTGCAGAGGTCGGTGGCCTCACGCTGCTCAAAACGAAGCTCGTAGTCGTCATAGGACTCGCCCTCGTCGAGCGGGCACTTAAAGCCGGGGTGACCGCCCACAAAGAACGGCATGTCCTCGGTGCCCTCATTGGTCACCTCGTACGACACGGCAACCTTTTCCGAATCGATCGTGTAACGAGCAACGATCTTAAACGGATACGGGTACTGCTCGAGCAACTCGGCATGGTCGGCAGAGCTTAAGCTCAGCGCAACCATGTTGTCGCTCTGTTCCTCGAGCTTCCACTCCTGCTTGCGCGCAAAGCCGTGGCGGGCGAGCTTTACCTCGCGGCCGCCCATGGTCATTGCGTGGCCGTCACGAAGGCCACCGCAGATCGGGAAGCAAATGGGGGCCTGGCCCGACCAGACTGCCGGATCACCCTGCCACAGGTACTCACGGCCGTTGGCCGCAATAGAAGTGAACGACCCGCCCGCCGTGCTCAGTGCCACGCGGATAGAACCGTTATCAAGAACAAACTCCATAGGAGCCTTCCCTTTCTTACGACAGCCCACCAAGTCAATAGGGCTGATAGAAAACCGGCCCGCGCCCCCTCACAGAAACGCGAGCCGTCAATTGAAAAGCTGCAGAATGCCGGGTACCGCCAAGAGCGAAGCACTCAAGCCAAGCAAGCAAACGTGTTATCGGAGCAGCTCGCCGAACCAGAACGCTTCGCAACAACAGCGGTAACCCCACAGGTACCCCCAACGTCAGCGAGCGGCGATCAGGTGCCCCAGGTCGCCGCGAAAGAGGAGCGACGCGTACTTCATGTACGCGAGCGACGGTTTGAGCGACGAGATGGGGTGCCTGAACGCCGCGCAGCGTCGACCCGTTACGCGGTTTGGTAAAACCGCGTAACCCAATTAGTCGTGGTATTCGCCGCGGTCCCACTTCTCAAGGAACTCATCAAAGAAGTGCGGGTCAGTCTGAGCCTCGGCGTCGGCCTTATTGCAAGCATCGATCTTGGCGATCAGGGCATCGTGCTCGGGGGTCTTCTCGTAAGGCTCCTCCAGGAAGGCAAGCATGATGTCGGCCATCAGGAACTCGCCGGTGATCTTGCCACCAAAGCCCACGATGTTGGCGTTGAGCTCACGACGGGCATACAGGGCAGAGGTCATGTCGCGAACCAGGGCGCAGCGGGCGCCGGGAACCTTGTTGACGGCGTTGGTGATGCCAATGCCGGTGCCGCACAGGGCCACGCCAAAGTCGGCCTTGCCGCTGGCAACAGCCTCGCCCACGGCCTTGCCGTAGATGGGATAGTGCGTACGGGTGTGGCTGTAGGTGCCGCAGTCGAGCACCTTGTAGCCAGCCTGCTCCAGGCGGTCGGCCAGATAGATCTTCTCGTCCGTAACGATATGGTCGCAACCGATTGCGATGGTCTTCTTCATCAGAACGTCCTTTCGTCTGAATTCACAAGTTGAGGTAGAAGTTCGAGTTCTCGGTGGCTCTCGTTAGGCCATCTTGTTGAGCATGTCGACACGGATCTGGTGACGGCCGCCGGCGTACTGTGCACGCAGGAACTCGCGGGCGATCTTCTTGGCGACCTCGGTGCCCACAACGCCCGGGCCCATGGTGACCATGCGTGAGCCGTTGTGCTCGCGGGTCATGTAGGCGGAACGCTCGTCGGAAATGTTAGCGACGACCATGCCCTTGATCTTGACGGCGGCCATATAGGAGCCGACACCGTACTTATCGAATGCGAAGCCCTGGGAATCCTTGTGCTCCAGCAGGTCCTTGGCAACGGCGGTAGCGGAATCGACAAAGTCCGCGGCAGGGGTCTCGGAATAGTCGACGACCTCGTGACCATCGGCGATGAGCATCTCCTTGATGGACTCCTTCATCGACATGCCGTCGGCATCGGAAGCGATTACAACCCTCATGACATCCTCCTTGAGAGATACGCAGGTGCGTTGTTTCTGTTTGGAAGTGTTGAATCTCGTTCAGGTCCGGGCATCTGAATGTGCGATTCTTCACTGTTCATGTTTATTTGAACACATTCGAACAGTAACTGCAACAACTATTTGTTTATCTTTGTTCTTTTTTGAACAAATACCGTTCACGGATGATTGCTGACCGTTTGGACCGGGCGCGGGCGTAGCGACCATGTGTTCAACAAACAAAAGGGCGGCCGAGAACGTGTCTCGGCCGCCCTTCGGCGGTATTCCCCGGTATATACGGCAGCTTTAGCTACTAGGACTGGCCGCCCTTCTTGGCATGCTTGGACGGAGTGCCCAGAAAGCGGCCCGTCAAATAATTCGTCGGCCCGGAAATATCAATCCCCAGCAGTGTGTGCCCCAGCCACAAAAACGCCGCGAGCACCAGCAATGGGATAACGCACGAGGTCACTATCATCACGATGACACCTTCGATCAGATCGGTCACCTGCCGCACAATCTCATCGGTCATCTGCTTGGCGCCGCTGGTCACCGTCGTGACGAGACCCGAGGCACCGTCGGCAAGCTGTTCAAGCACGTTCTTGGACTCTGCGGACTCGGTCTTTTTCTTGTTTGCTTTGGAGCTATCGCTATCTGCCGCACTCGCAGCGTCAGTCGCCTTTTGCTCGGCCGCCTCGATGCTCACTCGATACGTTTCATCAACCTTCTGCGACACCCATACGCTCGCGGGCACCAACACCATGCTAATTATGGCGACCACCAGCACACGCGTTGCCACGCGACGAATGACCGTGCTCGTGCTCCAGCGTCCGTGAATGCCAAGCGACGCTGCAAAGAGCACCAGCGCAAACGGGATCAGGATGCCCAGGCCAACCGACCACAAAATCGTGAGTAAATATTTCTCTAGGTATAGCACGGCAAGCACGATACCAAGATTACCCGAAAGCTGTGCGAGCTGCTCGGCAACCGGCGTTCCCGTATCGCCCGGCAGCGCAGTGATACCCGCAGATAGGGCGACGCACGAGGTCGTGAGCGCCAATACATTGCCCTTCTTTTGATCGATGACCTCGATGGTAGAGTCCCAAGTCTTGGTATCGGCAAAATGCGGACGAGCCACAAACCCCGACAGCAGCGCCAGTGCCACGAGCGCAACGATGAGGCCAATCTGCAGTTTTTTGTTTGCGCACACGACATCGGATAGGCTGGGCTGCAGCTCGGTCACCGTTGTTTGCTCGGTTATCTGGACAGGACGCCCATGAGCCATCTCGCTCGCGTCTCTCTTTTGAATCGATCCGTTGTCCGGCATTTGGATACCTCCTCATTCCGGCCTGTATTGCGGATGGAAGTATACCCACCCAGCGAAAAACCGAACGGCAAGAGGCGCAACAGACTGCTGCATGACCTGCCCGCCATGAAATGGGCCCATCTACTACGTTTAACTGCCCATCCCCGACCATGCCCCGTGGCGTAAAAACAAAACCACAGGTAGAACGCCTGCAGTTTTTCATGAAACGCAGGTGTGTTCGGGGGCACCGGGTTAAACGTAGTAGATGGTCCAGTTTCGTGGCGAGTACTGCTAACTGATCCTCCGGGGACGGGAAAAGCGGGTCATTTTGGTCTATCGACCCCTTTTTCGCCGCAACCGAGATAGATGGGATACAGAAAAGCCCTGCCGCGGATAGCGGCAGGGCTTTTGGAAGGGGACTTGGTTGTGCGGGCTCGTTAGGCGAGCTTGGCCTCGAGCTCGGCAATGCGCTTGTAGGCATCGATGGTAAAGCGGGCCTGCTTCTCCAGGATCATAGTGGTCATGAGAGTGTCCTGAGCGTGAGCCATGATGAAGGTCATCTCCATCTCGCCGCCGCCGGCCTCCTGCGAAAGCAGCTTGGTCTGCGTGTCGTGGGCGCCGATAAGCGCATCGCTGGCATCCTTGTGCAGCTGTTCGGCCTTCTCAAAATCACCCTCGCGAGCAGCATCGAGCGCTGCAAGCAGATCAGTCTGGGCGTCACCCGCGTATGCGACAATCTCGAATCCAACCATCGAGATTTCTTCTTTGGTTGCCATATTGCGTTCCTTTCACATATGAACCAACGGAGAGCACCGCGTCCGGGCATACGCGCTGCGTTGTGTATGACAGAAACAATAACATTCAAACAAAAAAGAACAGCGCAAAACGTAATTTCAAGCTATGAACGGTCAATTTTTGCCCGTGAACGGTTTCCAAACCATTTCGAACAATATCAAACATGATTAACGGAAACCCAAACAGGACCGCGCCCTAACGCAAATCGTGCACCGTATCGCCCTCTACGAGCACGCCGGGGATCAGCATGTGCTCCACGCCAGACGCAACTCCCTCGGCGCCGGCGATCTTGTCGACTGCCCACATGCCGACACGCTTGTTGTCAAAGCGCACGGTGGTCAGGCGACGATCGGGCACGATGTCGCCCAGACTATCATCAACCCCCACCACGCTCACGTCCTCGGGCACACGCCTTCCGCGCGACTCGAGTCCGCGAATGCAGCCGTAGGCCATGGCGTCATTGGAGGCATAGATGGCAGTACAGGTCGGATCGTCCGCCAGAGCCTGGCCTGCGGCATATCCACTCCGCGCCGTCCAGTCGCCACGGATGAGTCGCGGCAGCTCAATACCATGCGCGCGCAATGTCTCGCGCCAGCCCTCCTCGCGCTGCATGCCCGAAAGCGAGCGTTCGGGACACGAGATAAAGTGCACGGTCTTGTGCCCCTGCCCCAACAAGTACTCGACAACCTGGCGCGAACAATCGAACTGATCGTTATCGACCGTCGAGCACAGCGGGTGCTCCAGCATGGTAACGAGCACCGTCTGCATACCAGGCAGCGGCTCAAAGGTGCCAAAGTCCGCCGGCATGCGATTCATGATCACAACCATGCCATCCACCGGCAGTGCGCTCATGCGCGACGATGCGCTCTCGAGAGTATAGGGATGTCCATCTACTTTAGTGAGGGTAATGGCGTAGCCGTGCTTATCGGCGGCGGCGGCAAAGCCCTCCATACGGTCGAGGTTGCCGGTACCGGTAATGTTGAACATGGCGACGCCGACGGTCTTAAACTTGCCGCGGCGCAGCGATCGACCGGCAAAATTGGGGCGATACCCCAGCTCGCGCATGGCGGCACGCACGCGCTCCTTGGTCTCGGGGCGCACGCTGGGTGAATCGTGGACGGTGCGCGAGACCGTCTGTTCTGAGACGCCCGCGAGGAGCGCCACATCCTTAACGGAAACCGATTTTTTAACAGCGGCCATAGGTCGATCTTTCTATGTCAACGATGCCATTGGTGGCACCCTACGCAGTCAAATGAAACGTCTTCAAGTATATCTAACGCCTCCCCCACCATACGCTCACCACCCAAAACCTACCGTTCACCGACATTTTTGCTTCCCCGAACGGCTTTTATCGCCCAAATGTTAACGTTGCCATTGTGCAAACACAGAGCCACCGGGCGGCTCAAACGTTTACGCGCAAGAAATCGACGGTCCGCAGGCACAAGGGCCATCGGTTCACGTCTAATTTTGTGTCACAAAATGGCAACGTCAACATTTTGGCAACCAAACGTCAAAAGCTACCATCGTTGCTAACCCACCGACTCTTAGGAGCTTTGCATGGAGCAACTCATCGCCACCATCGAAAAGGGCCAGCCCTTTTTCAACGCGATCGCCCGCAACAAGTACCTCAAGGCGATCCGCGACGGTTTTATCTCCGTCATCCCCATCATCATCTTCTCGTCCATCTTCTGCCTGGTAGCCTCGGTCCCCAACATCTGGGGTTTCTACTGGCCCGATGACATCAACAACGCCCTGTGGAAGTGCTACAACTACTCCATGGGCATCCTGGCCATCGCCTGCGCCGCTACCACGGCCAAGCATTTCGCCGACGCCCAGAACCGCGATCTGCCCAAGAATAACCAGATCAACTTTATCTCGTGCATGTGCGCGGCCATCATCGGCTTCTTGCTCCTTTCGAGCGACACCATCGCCACGGATGCCGCCAGTGGCTTCAACACCACCTACCTTGGTTCCAAGGGCCTACTGACCGCCTTCATCGCTGCGTTTGTGACCGGCATCATCTACAAGTTCTTTATCAAGCGCAACATCACCGTCAAGATGCCCGAGCAGGTTCCGCCCAACATCTCGCAGACCTTTAAGGACATCATCCCCTTCTCCGTCTGCATCACCGTCTTTTGGGTCTTTGACATCGTCTTCCGCGCTGCCTTTGGCTTCTGCTTTGCCCAGGGCGTCATCCAGGTGTTCCAGCCCCTGTTCACCGCTGCCGACGGCTACATCGGCCTTGCTGTGATTTACGGCGCCATGAGCCTGTTCTGGTTCGTGGGCGTCCACGGCCCCTCGATCGTCGAGCCCGCCATCGCCGCCGCCCTCGTTGCCAACATGACCGACAACCTGGCTGCGTTCCAGGCCGGCCAGCACGCTTCCGCTGTCCTAACCCAGGGTGCCCAGTACTTCGTCGTCTGCATGGGCGGCACCGGCGCCACGCTCGTCCTGGTCTTCATGTTCTGCTTCCTGGCCAAGTCCCAGGAGATGCGCGCTGTCGGTAAGGCCGCCATCGTCCCCGTGTGCTTTGCCGTCAACGAGCCGCTGCTGTTCGCCGCGCCTATCGTGCTCAACCCCGTCTTCTTTGTCCCGTTTGTCTTTGCCCCGATCGCCAACATCTGGATCCTCAAGATCTTTATCGACTTCTTGGGCATGAACGGCTTTATGTACACCCTGCCTTGGACCGTCCCCGGCCCCATCGGCACTATCATGGGCCTGGGTTTCCAGCCGCTCGCCTTTGTGATGCTCGCCCTTATCCTGGTCGTCGACTTCGTTCTGTACTATCCGTTCTTCCGTGCCTATGACGCCCAGAAGTGCGCCGAGGAGGCCGAGATTTCCCAGGAGGAGCTCGCCGCCAAGAACGCCGAGAAGGCCGCCAAGCTCAACGATGCCTTCCGGGGCAAGGCCGACGCCAAGAGCGTTGCCGCCGGCGCTGCTGCCGAGGCCGTGGAAGCCGGCGCTCCCGCCGCCTCCGCAGCACCCGCTGCCGAGGCAACGGCCACCAGCGACCTCAACGGCAAGCGTGTGCTCGTGCTCTGCCAGGGTGGCGGTACCTCGGGCCTGCTCGCCAACGCGCTGGCCAAGGCCGCCAAGGAGCGCGGCATCAATCTTGAAACCGCTGCCGAGGCCTATGGCAACCACGTGGACATGCTCCCCGACTTCGATCTGGTCGTCCTGGCCCCGCAAGCCGCAAGCTACCTGGCCGACCTGCAGAAGGACTGCGAGCGCGTGGGCAACAAGTGCGTCGCCTGCCGCGGTAAGCAGTACATTGAGCTTTCCCAGAACGGCGATAAGTCTCTCGCCTTCGTAAGCGAGCAACTCTCGAAGTAAGTATCGCACAGGGCCAGCCGACCATCCAAGACCGGCTGGCCCTTCGATTTAGACGATTGGATCATCATGTCCGTTAACCCTGCTAGCGTCACCAACCCGCCTGCGCAGTTTCCCGAGGACTTTGTCTTTGGCGGCGCCACTGCTGCCTACCAGGTAGAGGGCGAGACCCGCACCCACGGTAAAGGCAAGGTTGCCTGGGACGACTTCCTGGAGGCCCAGGGGCGCTTTTCCCCCGATCACGCTTCGGACTTCTACAACCAGTACCCCGTCGATCTGGAGCTGTGCGAGGAGTTCGGCATCAACGGCATTCGCCTCTCCATTGCCTGGAGCCGCATCTTCCCCAACGGCACCGGCGAGATCAACCCCGAGGGCGTGCAGTTCTACCACGATCTCTTCGCCGAGTGCCACAAGCACCACGTTGAGCCGTTTGTCACGCTGCATCACTTCGACACGCCGCTTGCCCTCTTTGAGAAGGGCGACTTCCTCAACCGCGAGACCATCGATGCCTTTGTGGACTTTGCCACCTTCTGCTTTAAGGAGTACGCCGACCAGGTGACCTACTGGTTCACCTTTAACGAGATTTGGGCCGATGCCTCCAACACCTACATCGAGGGCACCTTCCCCGGCGGCGTCAAGGCGCATCTGGCCGAGGCTTTCCAGTGCGAGCACAACATGATGCTCGCCCACGCCAAGGCCGTACTGGCCTTCCACAACGGCGGTTTTAAGGGCAAGATCGGCGTCATTCAGTCGTTGGAGTTTAAGTATCCGCTCAACGAGAACGACCCCGCCGACATCAAAGCCGCCAACAACGAGCACGTGTTGCAGAACCAGTTCTTGCTCGACGCCACCTTCCGAGGCGACTACGCGCCCGACACCCTCGAGTGCGCCAACCGTCTGGCTGCCGTCTCGGGCGGCACCATCGAGATCCTGGACGAGGACCTCGAGATTATGCGCGAGGCCGCGCTCTACAACGACTACCTGGGCGTCAACAACTACCAGTGCCGCTTCTTGAAGGCTTACGACGGCGAGAACGACCTGCACCACAACGGTACGGGCGAGAAGGGCACCGGCCGCTGGCGCGTTAAGGGTATTGGCGAGCACGTGAACAAGCCTGGCATCCCCACCACCGACTGGGACTGGATCATCTATCCCGAGGGCCTGTTCGATCTGCTCGTCTACATTAAGCAGCGCTACCCCAACTACAAGCAGATCTTCATTACAGAAAACGGCATGGGCTACAAGGATCCCTACAAGGACGGTTTTGTGGACGATCAGCCGCGCATCGACTACATCGAGCAGCACTTGCGCTGGCTGCTCAAGGCCATGGAGGTGGGCGTCAACGTGGGCGGCTACTTCCTGTGGAGTCTGCAGGATCAGTTCTCCTGGACCAATGGTTACAACAAGCGCTATGGCTTCTTCTACGTTGACTTTGAAACCCAGAAGCGCACGCCCAAGGCAAGCGCCTACTGGTACAAGCACGTGGCGCAGACCCGTCGTCTGGACTAGCGGCTGGCGACCAGCGGAATTGCCCCGCTCACATAACCTGTCCCCATTTCTCAGCCGGGGGTGGCACGTCACACGGCGCGCCGCCCCCGGCCTTTTGTTTTTGTTCGGCTGGGGGGCCGTTTGTCTCGATCTGTAACATCTAGCCGAGTTTTTGGTCCCTAGCTGTTACAAATCAAGACAAACCGGGAAGACGGGGCCGAATTGTCTAAATCTGTAACACTAAAACCGGTTTTGGACGTCTGGTTGTTACAGATTGAGATAAACGCACAGGACAATCCTCTCAATCTCGATCTGTAACATCTAGCCGAGTATTTCGGTCCTAACTGTTACAGATTGAGATGAACGAGCCGAGCACGTCTACGCCCGCAGGTCTTTCACGCTGGAACGCTCGATCAGCACGCCCGACACAAGCGTACGGCTTCTGGAGCTCGGGGCTTCCAGACCTGCGACGACCTCGTTAAGTGCACGGATGCCCAGCTCGCGGTGGCGAAACTTCACCGACGTCAGAATCGAGTTGGGAATCGTCTTGTAGAGCTCATCGTCGAAGCCGATCACGGACACGTCGTCGGGCACACTGAGCCCTTTGTCACGTAGAGCCATCATCACGCCGTTTGCCATGCAGTCGTTAGCAGCGAGGACCGCCGTGCAATCGGGTTTATCGGCAAGCACAAGGCCCGCGGCATAGCCACTATCCGCATTCCAATCACCTTGCAGAGGCTCGGGCGGCTCAATGCCACGCGTCTCGAGTGCTGCACGCCAACCTTTCATACGGCACTGGCTCGACAGCGACTCTTTTTTACCAGAAACGAAATACACGTTCTTGTGCCCGCGATTTAAGAAGTACTCGCACGCCATGCGCGCACCGTCCTCTTGATCGTCACTAACGGTAGAGCAGGTAGGATGTTCCATCGGCGTGATAATCACCGTCTTGAGGTCTTTCGGCGCCTCAAAGGTATCAAAGTCATCGACCATTTGACGCAGGTTGAAGATCATGCCGTCGACGGGAAGCTGCGACATCCTGCGCGCCGCTTCGGCAAGGGTCATCTTCTCCCCCGCCCGCTTTTTGATCATCGTGAGCGCAAAGCCTCGCTCTTCGGCGGCATCGGCGATTCCGTCAATCATGTCCACGGCGCCGCCCGACAAGTGGAACAGCACGACGCCGATGCACCCGTAACGGCCCAACTTGAGTGAACGCGCGGCAAAGTTCGCCCGGAACCCAAGCGCCTCCATGGCAGCATGGACCCTATCGCGCGTCGACTCGCGCACGCTATCGGGCTCGTTGATCACGCGCGAAACCGTCTTGAGAGAAACACCCGCGGCAATCGCCACATCGTTCATCGAAACGTTTTTCTTGTCCATCGTTGCCACTACTTCTCCAGTCGGTTTTTCATCGCTTGTTTTTGCGTTCTAGCATACACTACCTGCCCGACTGATAAATCAGCCGTTTATCGGACGATATCGACCGTTCACCTGTAAATCCTTGTTGCTCTTCCAAAAATGTCTTACGTTGTCATTAACGAAATGACAACGTTGTCATTTCACAATGCCTTCCTTAAGCAGGAAGGTTTCCGGGCAGTCCTGACCATCCATCGACGACCAGTTCCATCCACATGCATCGCGCATCAAGTAGCAAAGGAGCTCTATGGACGCCATCGTAAAGATGCTCGAAAAGCATCAACCGTTCTTTGAGAAGATCTCGAGGAACATCTACCTCCAGGCCATCAAGGACGGATTCCTTGGGTGCATGCCCATTGTCCTCACCTCTTCGATCTTCCTGTTGATCGCCACCCTTCCTGGCGTAGTTGGCATCACGCTGCCCCAGCCGCTCATCGACTGGTGCAACAAGCTGTACAACTTCACCATGGGCGTTATGGGCATCATGGTTGCCGGCACCACCGCCAAGAACTTCACGGCTTCCATGAACCGTCGCATGCCCGCCGGCAAGGTGCTCAACGACGGCTCCACCATGGTGGCCGCCCAGTGCAGCATGCTGCTGCTCGCTGTTACGCAGTTCACCACCAAGTTCGACGGCTCCGAGCTTTCGGTCTTCGATTGCACCAGCATGGGTACGCGCGGTCTGTTCTCGGCCTATATCGCCGCGTTCATTACCGTGTGGGTCTATAAGTTCTGCGTCTCGCGCGATCTGACCATTAAGCTGCCCAAGGAGGTTCCGGGCGCCATCGCTCAGAACTTCCGCGACATCATCCCCTTTGGCGGCGCCGTCATCATCTGCGGCATCATCGATGTCGTCGTGCGCAACCTCATGGGCGTTCCGTTCTCCGAGCTGCTCATCAAACTGCTCTCCCCGCTCTTTACCGCTGCAGAAACCTATCCTGGCCTTATCCTTATCCAGGCAGCCACCGCGTTCTTCTGGTTCATCGGTGTCCATGGTCCTTCGATTGTCCAGCCGGGCATCGACCCTATCCGTCTTGCCAACCAGGCCGAGAACCTGCAGGTTCTGCTGGCCGGTGGTCACCCTGCCCACTCCCTCACCTTTAACATGTCGCTCGTGGGTGAGTTCGGAGGCACCGGCGCCACGTTCATCGTGCCGCTTCTGCTGATTCTCTTTATGAAGTCCAAGCAGCTCAAAGCCGTCGGTAAGGCCTCGATCGTACCGGTCGCCTTTGCTGTCAACGAGCCGCTGCTCTTTGGCGCGCCCATGATCCTCAACCCCTACATGCTCATCCCCTTTGTTGCTGCCGGCTGCGTCAACGTAAGTGTTGCCAAGTTCTTTATCGATAACGTGGGTATGAACGGCTTCTCCTTCGTGGTGCCTTGGGCTACCCCTGCCCCCATCGGCATCTTCATCACCACGAACTTCCAGCTCATCGCCCTGGTATTTGTCGCGATCATCATCTTGCTGGACGCCATCATCTACCTGCCGTTCTTGAAGGCATACGATAAGCTGCTCTGCGACCAGGAGGCAGAGCGCGCCGCCGAGCTGGGTCTTGAGTCCGATGGTGCTGCCACCATCGCCGCCAGCACCTCCGCGCCCGCTGTCGAGCAGGCTACCGCTTCCGTCGAGCCGACCGCCGCTGCCGGCGACAGCGAGCCTGTCGCCGATCAGCCCGAGCCCGTCGTCAAAGCATCCGCTAAGAAGGATGTCGACGGTCTGAAGGTCCTCGTCCTGTGCGCCGGTGCCGGCACCTCTGCCATGCTTGCCAACGCCATCAAGGAAGGTGCTGCGCAGACCGGAGAGAACATCGCTTCCTCTGCCGGCGCTTATGGCCAGCACACTGCCATCATGGATCAGTACGACGTTATCGTGCTTGCCCCGCAGGTTCGTAGCTACTACAACGACATGAAGGCCGACACCGATCGTCTGGGCATTAAGCTGCTCGCCCCGCGCGGCAAGGAATATATCGACCTTACCCGCGACCCCGCTGGCGCCATCAAGTGGCTCCGCGAGAACCTCGACTAGCTCCTCCCTCTGTTGGTGCCCGGATCCCCAGTTCGGGCACCTCTCCCTATTCGTACCCCACAGAAAGGATGCCTCATGACCAACCCCATGCAGTTCCCCGACGGCTTTGTGTTTGGCGGCGCCACCGCTGCTTACCAGGTTGAGGGCGAGACCCGTACGCACGGCAAGGGCAAAGTGCCCTGGGACGATTTCCTGGCTGCTCAGGGTCGCTTCTCCCCCGATCCTGCAAGCGACTTCTACAACAAGTACCCGGTCGATATCGACCTGTGCCAGCGCTTCGGCATCAACGGTATCCGCGTCTCCATCGCTTGGAGCCGCATCTTCCCCAACGGTACTGGCGAGATTAACCCCGAGGGTGTTGCCTTCTATCACGAGCTCTTTGCCACCTGCAACAAAGCTGGCGTTATCCCCTATGTCACGCTCGATCACTTCGATACGCCCGAGGCCTTTTACCAGAACGGCGGCGAGGGTTTCCTGACGCGCACGACGATCGACGCCTTTGTCGAGTACGCCAAGTTCTGCTTTGCCGAGTTCACCGAGGTCAAGCACTGGTTCACGTTTAACGAGATTCCCGCAACCGCCGAGGGCAGCTTTATCGTCGGCAACTGGCCGCACGGCGAGAAGTACCGCCTGGACAAGGCCTTCCAGCTCATGCACAACATGATGGTGGCCCACGCCAAGGCTGTCGTCGCCTTCCATGAGGGCGGCTTTGAGGGCGAGATCGGCATTGTCCAGAACCTGGAGCCCAAGTATCCCCTCGATCCCAACAGCGCTGCCGACTGCGAGGCCGCCCGCATGGCCGACGTCATCAACAACCGCTGGGTGCTCGACGCCACCTTCCGCGGCCACTATGCAGCCGACACCATGGAAGCCGCAACCAAGCTGGCCCATATCGCCGGCGGCGAGCTCGACGTCCGCGACGAGGACATCGCCGCGCTGACCGCGGCGCTCCCCTACAACGATTGCCTGGGCGTCAACACCTACAAGTGCCAGTTCCTGCGTGCCGCCGAGGGCGAAAACGACATCAACCACAATGGCACCGGCGACAGGGGCTCCTCGCGCTGGTTCCTCAAGGGCGTGGGCGAGTCGTGCGTGCGCGAAGGCGTACCCACCACCGATTGGGACTGGATTATCTATCCCGAGGGCCTCTACGATCTGCTGCTGCGCATTAAGAACGATTACCCCAACTACAAGAAGATCTACATCACCGAGAACGGCATGGGCTATAAGGACGACTTCGAGGACGGCTTTATCGACGACGCCCCTCGCATCGACTACATGCGTCAGCATCTCGCATGGATCCTCAAGGCAATCGACGGCGGCGTGAACGTCGACGGTTACTTTGTGTGGTCGCTGCAGGACCAGTTCTCCTGGACCAACGGCTACAACAAGCGTTACGGCCTGTTCTACATCGACTTTGAGACCCAGAAGCGCTATCCCAAGGCGAGCGCGTACTGGTACAAGAACGTCGCGGAGACCGGCCTGCTCATGGCCTAGTTTTCGCCGCATATCCCCTGTCGGCCGCATACGAATCCCTCCACGGGTTCGTATGCGGCCTCTTTTGTTTTGGCGCGGCCCGAGCAGGTCGTTTGTCTCGATTTGTAACATCTAGCCGAATATTTCGGCCCTAGCTGTTACAAATCGAGACAAACAGAACGCTCGAGCAGAAATATCTCAATCTGTAACATCTAACTCGCTTTTAACCGTCTAACTGTTACAGATCAAGACAAAGGTGATGGCTGGATAGACAAAATCTCGATCTGTAACACCTAGTCGAGTTTTTAGGTCCTAGCTGTTACAGATTGAGACAAACGGAATAGGCCGGGCCAAAAATCTCAATCTGTAACATCTGGTTGGTGACTTCACCCCTACCTGTTACAGGTTGAGACGATTTGATAGCGAAGTCCCTATTTGCGCGTCATATCGCATAGTGCTGACGCGCCGATTCCCCACAATGACAGGGGGGCAAAAGTCCTCCCGCATCGCCTGTTAGCAATCCAATAGCGTTAGCTAGCAGATGACCTGCGTGTGTTCCTCGATGGCGGCGCGGTCCTCGACCGAGATACCCGGCTCGCACACCACGGCATCCAGGCTGTCCAGACGGCAGAAGGTGTAGAAGTCGCGCTTGCCGATCTTGCTGGAGTCGGCGATCAGATAGCGCGAGTCGGCCTTGCTAAAGGCGAGCTGCTGGATACGACCCTCTTCCATGTTAGATGTGGACACGTCGCCGTCCAAAATGCCGTTGGCACCGATAAACGCCGCGTCGATACCCAACGCACGCAGGGTATCCTCGGCCGTTGGTCCCACAAAAGCGGCGGTGCGGCGACGATACATGCCGCCCACGAGGCACAGGTCGCAGTCTTCGCGCGCCTCGAGCAGGTTAAACACCGAAAGCGAATTGGTCACAATGCGCAGGCCAAACGCCGGCAGCATCGATGCCATCTGCTCAACCGTGGTGCCCGTGCCCAAAAAGATGGTCGAACCTTCCTCGATAAGCTCCACGGCGCGGCGCGCAATCTGCAACTTTTCCTCGGCATGCTTGGTGCGCTTTTCGCTGTGCGAGTACTCGTGGCGCAACATAGCGTGGGGACGACCCTGCGCACTGCGGGCGCCGCCGTGCACGCGCTCGATCTCGCCCAGGCTCGCAAGCTCCTCAAGATCACGACGGATCGTCATATCCGAGACGCCCAGTGCATCCGAAATCTCCTTGACCGAGACCGTGCCCTGCTCCTCGAGCAGCTGACGAACCTTATCCTGTCGCTCCGCTTTAATCACGATGAATCCTCGCCGTTCTTTGCGCGCATATCATTCAAACAGTAACGAACAAATTGTATCAGACTCGTGCGCGTCAAAAATGAACGCCCGCACAGCTCCAATCATCACTTTTTTGAGAAAAATACCCCCTGCTTTAGTGGGATGTAGTGATAATCTCGCCTGTTCGCGCTACAGTTTGTCGGAAATACCTCGATGTTAGGAACCAAATGATCACTTCTGAGCTTTTCGGCACCGCGCCGTGCGGTACCCCCGTTCATCGTTACACCCTCAACGGGCCCGAGATCTGCGTTCGCATTATGGACTATGGCGCCACCGTGCTGGGTATCGATGTGCCCGACATTCCCGGCAACGTGCGCGATGTGGTGCTGGGCTTCGATAAGCTCGAGGATTACTTTGACAACCCCGCCTGCTTTGGCGCGACCATCGGCCCCGTGGCAAACCGCACCGCGGGTGCAACGATCACCATCGACGGTACGGACTGGCATATGCCCGCCAACGAGGGCGCCAACAACCTGCACAGCGATCTTGAACACGGCCTGCACAAGCGCGTGTGGGATGTTGAGCTCGACGAGGCTCACAACGCCGTGCGCATGACCACCTCACTTGAGGATGGCGAGTTGGGCCTGCCCGGCAACCGCACCTTTACGGCCGTGTTTACCGTGACACACACCGGCCGCTTCCGTATCGAATATAGCTGCGAGAGCGACCGCGCCACGTACGTGTCCATGACCAACCACACGTACTTTAACCTTGCCGGTCATAATGCCGGCATGGACTGCGAGCACTTCTTTGTTGCTAACGCCGCCCACTACCTGCCCATCGACGACCAGAACATTCCTACTGGCGAGATTGCTCCGGTCGAGGGAACACCGTTTGATTTTCGCGAGTTACGCCCCGTCGCGCCTGGCATGGAGGCCGACCATCCGCAGATTAAGCAGGCACGCGGCTACGATCACTGCCTGTGCATTGGCGGCTATCAGTACGGCCGCAATCTGCGCCGTGCCCTGCACGTCGAGGAGATGTGGACCGGCCGTGAGCTGGACTACTACACCACCGCCCCGGGCGTGCAGCTCTACACCGGCAACTGGCTAGGCGATGAGCACGCCAAGGACGATGCCAACTACGGCTGGGGCGCCGGCTTTGCCCTCGAGGCCGAGATGTACCCCGACACGCCGCACCAGCCGCTGTTCCCGCAGGGCATTGTGGGCCCGGGTCATCCCTACAGCAATGTGATCGAATACCACTTTATGAGGCACTAAGCCCATAACGCAACATATCGAACAGCAATGCCCGCCGGCACACCGCCGACGGGCGTTTTTCTACCTAGTTGTAGGCAACCAGGCACATCCCGGCTTGAATGATTAGTGCATTTAACGTGAGAAAAGCTGTCAGAGCACTTGCGCGGATTTGCGATGTCCCGTATCATAGACAGCCGTTGACGCCTCAGCTGCGTCACCACATGGTCGCCAGCGTAGCTCAGTTGGTAGAGCACCGCTCTCGTAAAGCGGGGGTCACCGGTTCGAGCCCGGTCGCTGGCTCCATTGCACAAGACAGCCGCCTTCGGGCGGCTTTTTTGTTTTCGATTTTGAGTGCGCGTGCCAATCCACGCATCGCAACAGCGTCAGCTCCCCTATTCAAAACAGAAACCCCGTTAATCGTGACCCCCCTAGGGGAAACACGATTAACGGGGTCGTAGCGTGCTTCCCTTAGGGAAAACACGCCATCAGACGAACAGCTCAGTCGGGCAGTTCGCTACTCCTCCCAGTAGGCGTCGGCAAGCAGCTTAAAGCAGATCTTCTTGACCGGCTGCGCGCCATCGCCCGGGAACTCGAGCGTGGGCATGTGAGGCTCGCCGGCAACGAACAGCGCAAACTTGTCGTCGGCAAGATCGCCGGCGATCGAGGCGTCGGAATCGACCAGATCGTAGTCGTCCTTCTCGTCAAACTCCTGGACCAGCGTCAGGCTACCCGTAGCGACCTTAAAGGCCTCGCGACCCTCGACGTCGATCTGCAGGTCGTGATAGCGCTGATGCGTCTCATAGTGAGCCTCGGCCTCGGGACGCGTCGTGGGAGCCATGACGTTCGCAAAGACCTTGTCGCCCAAAATCGGATGGCTGCCGACCTCGAGCTGCGCCGGGTCGTTCTCCTCGAGCCAGTCGATCAGCACGTCGAGGCCCTTGAGCATTCCGCGGTACTCCTCGATATCGCCCAATGCACCGTAAATCATCTAAATCCCCTCTCGGATCGTTTCTTTGGCGGCTACTCGGCAAACGCGTTACCAAAGCTGTTGCCACCCGCATACGTCTCGACCAGGGTAAGGTCGGGAATGAACACGACAGTATCGGCGTCGCGCCCCGGCATAATGCTACCGCACTTGTCGTTGGCTCTAACCACAAGCAAACAACCGATGCCGGAGCCGACGCCCAAGTTCTTACAGCTCGGCCACGATAACGCCGTTGTAAACCTCGTCCCAACGGTCCATGACCAGATGACCGGTCATGGGATCCATGGCATTGAGCTTACCGCAGGTGTTGGCGGTACGCAGCACCGTCTCGTCGTCCGCGCCGGCAGCGATGGCATGTGCGAAACCGGCGATAGTGGAGTCGCCGGAACCCGTAGCGTTAACGGCAGGAATATCGGGGGTCTTGGCACGGAACGCACGTCCGTTGTGGAAGCCCACGGAGCCGGCAGCGCCCATGGACACGACGACCCAGGGGATATCGGAGAAGCGGTCATCAGAGGCAAGTGCGGCCCGGAGCTCGTCCACATCGTCGGTGGTAAAGCTCGTGCCCAACAAGCCGTTGATCTCGGTTAGGTTAGGCTTGACCAGCTCGGGCTTGACCTCGGACTTGAGGGCAGCCTCGAGCGAAGCGCCCGAGGTATCGAGCAGCACCTTGGCGCCGGCGTTCTCGGCAATGCCCGTGATCTTGGCATAGTAGTCTGCCTCGACGCCGCGGGGCAGCGAACCCGAAATAGTGACGACGTCGGCCTTGCCAGCCAGCTCGGTAAACTTGGCGGTAAAGGCATCCAGCTCCTCAGGGGCAATCGTCGGGCCGCTCTCGAGCAGCTCGGTCTGGTTGCCGGCGTGGAGGATGTTGAGGCAAATGCGAGTCTCGCCCTTGATGGGCACAAAGTCGTTGTTAATACCGTTGGCATCCATGAGCTCTGCCATATAGGCGCCCATATGGCCACCGAGCAGACCGGTTGCCACAACGTCGTCGCCCAGCTGGCCCAGCACACGGGCCACGTTGAGACCCTTGCCGCCGGCGGTCTTTTCGGGCGTCACACGGTTGACGTCGTCGATAATGAGCTCATCGAGCTGATAGCGCGTATCGACAGACGGGTTCATCGTAACGGTGAGGATCATTTTAGCTCCTTATCTCGCAGGCTCCTTGTGCCTCGCGATACGAGTCGACAAAACGGGATTACAGAATCTCAATCGTGAACGAGCGAACGACGGTCTCCTTGGGCTTGGCGACAAGGCAGCCGCGCTTATGCTCAAGTACGTCGTCCTCATCGGAGCAGGTCGACAGGCCGCCCCAGGGCTCAACTGCCACAAAATCGCCCTCGGGCTTACTCCACACGATGAGGTACGGGAAACCCTCAAAACTCAAGCGAACGCCCTTGTCCTCGCCCTTCTTGGAAAGCGTGACCTGACGACTCTCGAGCACGTCAAAGATGGTCTCCGCAAAATCGAAGAGCTCATGCGACAGGGGCAGTGTCTTTCCCACCATGGGGTTCTTTGAACGGTTAGCTACATCAATCAAGCCAGTCGAGGGTACGGCGGTGCAAAGCTCCGCAGCCTCGTCTTTCTCGAAGCGCAACTCGTAGTCCGTATAGGCCTCGCCCTCGTCGAGCGGGCACCTAAAGCCGGGGTGTCCACCGATAAAGAACGGCATGTCCTCGGTGTCCTCGTTGGTCACCTCATAGGAAACGCGCACGGCAGCGTCCTCGAGCGTATAACGAGCGACAAGCTTAAACGGGTAGGGATAATCTCTCAGCAGCGCGGCGTTATCCTCCGAAGCCAGGCACATAGCCAGCTCGTTTGCGCTTTGGCTCAGCAGCTTCCACTCCTGTTTGCGCGCAAACCCGTGGCGAGCGAGCTTTACATGATGCCCGGCAAACGTCATGGCGCTGCCATCGCGCAGGCCTCCGCAAATCGGGAAGCAAATCGGTGCCTGGCCGGACCACACGGCGGGATCGCCCTGCCACAGATACTCGCGGCCTCCGGCCTCAATCGAGGTAAACGAACCACCAGCCGTGGACACCTTAATAGAAATCGAATCGTTGGAGAGAGCGTATACCATTGCCCATCCTTTCGAACAACTGCTTTTGCTCGCAAGTATCCATCTCGGCCCTGACCAAAGGACAAACCCGCACGCTCAACGATGTGTCCGGTATCCCAGCCATGCAACGGGGTACCATACAGACATTGATGCAATTACAGCTGGAAGGCCTTCTTATGCGAACCATCATCCTCTACGCCTCGCGCCATCACGGCAATACGAAAAAGCTCGTGGACGCCATCGTCGAGGCACACCCCGAGATCGATACCCTCGACGTCAAGGCGCTCGGCAAAAACGAGTATCCCAACCTGCACGAATATCATCTGATCGGTGTCGCCACGGGCATCTATTACTCCGAGATCGACAAGGATATGGCACGCGTGCTCACTAACGTGCTGCAGCCGCAGGACAAGGTGTTTGGCCTTATGACCTACGGCGGCAAAAACAAGTGGTACGGCAAGGATATCGATGGCATCTGCCGCATGAGGCAGGCCATCTTTATGGGTGTCTACGGCTGTCCCGGCTTTGATACGTGGGGGCCGTTCAAACTCACCGGCGGTGTCCAAAAGGGACACCCGACCGCTGAGGAAATTAAGGGCGCCGTCGACTTCTTCGACAAGATCGAAGACGAGTATGGCGACATCATCGTCGAAGAGTACGCCAAGCGCGAGAAGCGCCTCGCATACGAGAAGGAGCATCCTGCAGGAGGCCTGGTGGCCGGCGTTAAGCGCACGGTAAAGAAGATCGCTAACAAGCTGTAACTGTGAAGGTACTTTTGAGCGTTTAACCCATGCGGCGGGTCCGAGCAGATTCGGGCCCGCCGTCTTTTTCTATCGTTACTCGGTAAAGGCGTTACCGACGCTCTGACCGCCAACATACGTCTCGACGAGGGTGAGCTCATGGTCGAACACGACAAAGTCGGCGTCGCGACCCGGCATGATGCTGCCGCACTTATCCTCGATGTGTACGGAGCGTGCCGGCACCTCGGTTGCCATGCGAATGGCGATATCGGCACTGGCGATGCCCCAGTCGACGATGTTCTTGACGCCCTGGGCAAGCGTGAGCACCGAGCCGGCAATGCTCTTGCCGTCGGCGAGCCAGCACAGGTTGTCCTTCATGATGACGTCCATGCCGCCACTGGTGTAGCTGCCCTCGGGCATGCCGCCGCAACCCAGGCAGTCGGTGATGAGCACCGTATGCTGCCAGCCCTTTGCCTGCAGCAGCGCCTTGATAGCGCCAGGGTTTACGTGCTTGCCGTCACAGATGATCTCGGCGTAGGTCTCGGGCGTGGACATGGCAGCACCCACAACACCGGGCTCACGGTGATGCAGTCCGCGCTGGCCGTTATAGGTATGCGTAAAGCAGCTGGCACCGGCGTTGATGGCGGCGATGCACTCATCGTAGGTGGCGTCGGAGTGACCGATGCTGGTCACCACACCCTTGGCGTTCAGAGCAGCCGCATAAGCAGCGGCACCGTTGTGCTCGGCCGCCATGGCGCTCTTAACGATGCGACCGCCCGCAGCCTCCTGCCACTGATCGAAGACCTCCTCGGAGGGATCGATAAGATAAGCGGGGTTCTGCGCGCCCACGTGCTTCATGGTAAAGAAAGGGCCCTCCAGGTAGATGCCCTGAATGCGAGCACCGCAGAAGTCGGGGCCACGGCCCTCGTCCGCCTGAGCGATGGCGGCGCAGGCGTCCTTGATCTGCTCGACGCCATCGGTGAACGTCGTGGGCAGCCAGCTGGTGGTACCGCGACGGGCGAGCTCGGTCGAGCTGATATCGATGCCCTCGGGATCGTTATCGGTAGTCGAATGGTTATAGAAGCCATGGATGTGGGTGTCGACCATGCCCGGCGCGATCCACGATCCCGTGTAGTCCTTGATCTCGCAGGAGGGCTCGTCGGCCTGCCAAGCGCCAAAGACGCCGTCCTCGATCATAAGATAGCCGCCTTGTTGCGGGCCTGCCGGCAAGAAGAACTTGTCAGCCTTAATTGCGTACGTGCTCATATGTACTCCTTACTTCTAAAGCAGTTAACTGTGGTGATGTTTATACCCAGCTCACGTAAAACAAAAAGCGCCCGCCCGCCGTTATGAGCGGACGGGCGCCCTTACAGGGGGACGCGATTAAGCGGTGAAGGGGTGAATCGTCACGCCCTTGACCACGCGGTTGACCGTGCCGGTGGGGCTCGGCGTGTCGGGCGTGTTGCCCACGCGCACGGAGTTAAGCAGGCTGATAGCCTGGGCAAACATCACGAACGGCAGAGCAAGGTAGCCCTCGGGAAGCGCCTCGTAGCCCTTAAAGGTGAAGGACTCACCCTCGTAGACGGTGGCACCTTCCTGCTGAACGGCAACGGTGTGCTGAGCGATCTCGTCGCCACCAATCTCATTGAGGATGTCGATGTCGTACTGACGGGTGTAGGCGTCGTTGTTGACGAACACGAACACGAGGGTCTTGTCGTCGACGAAGGACTTGGGTCCGTGACGATAGCCCATGGAAGTGTCATAGGAAGTGGCAACCAGGCCGTGAGCGAGCTCGAGGATCTTGAGCTGGCTCTCCTGGGCAAGGCCACCGAAGGAGCCAGAACCCAAGTAGGTCACGCGGTTGAAGTCTCCAGCGAGGTAATCGGCGACCTCGGGCTCACGGGAGATGACCTCCTCGCCCATCTTGGCGATAGTATCGACCCACTCGGCCTTCTGCTCGTCAGAGGCAGTGTCGAAAATAAGGGTGGCGAGCAGGGTCATGCAGGAATAAGAACCGGTCATGGCGAAGCCCTTGTCGTTGGCGCGCGGAATGAGCAGCGTCAGCGCGTTGGGATCATCGGCAGACTCGACGGCGAGCTTGCCCTCGGGAGCGCAGGTGATGTTGAGGAATTTGACGTTGTGGACAAGCTCCTTGGCAACGGCAACGGCGGCAAGGCTCTCGGGGCTGTTGCCAGAGCGGGCAAAGGAAACCACGAGCGTGGGATCCTCGGCACGCAGGAAGTCGCGCGGGGCGCTCACGATGTCGGTCGTGGCAATGGGCTTAAAGTCGTAGAGATCAGTGTTGCCAGCGTGACGCAGGTACGGGGCGCAGGTATCGCCAACGTAGTCAGACGTACCGGCACCGGTGAAGACAACGGACAGACGGCCCTCGCCCATAGCGCGAGCCTCGGCCAGAAAGGCCTCGATGGCCTCCTTGTTCTCACGATAGATGTTGAGCGTATCACGCCAAAGCTCGGGCTGCTGAGCAATCTCGGCCGTGGTGATCTGGGCGCCGAGCTCGGTGAGCTCCTCGACACTCTTCTCGAACATTTCTAATACCTCTCTCTAGAAGTAATCCTCTGACGTGCAATTATACACTTCGGTTGGTTATCTGGTAGTAACCAGTTAAATGCAAGGAATCACCATATGGAAACGATGCGAACACTAGTTGCTACGCTGGTGGTAAACCTTGTATTTAAACTGATCGGCACGAGCAACCGAGAGCGTATACTCCACAACCTCGTTTGACTCGTTATACGTAGTCCTGACCAAATCGAGCACAGGCGACCCCTCGACAATTGCCAAAAGGTGGGCATCGGTGGGACGGGCTATGCTCGCATAGAACTCCTCTTCGGCCACGCGAATCTTTTGCTGAAAGTCCTGCTCAATCACATCGTAAAGCGGCTTACTCTCCAGCAGTGGTCGCTTTAGGGACAGAAATTGACGAACCGGCAGATAGCTGCGTTCGACCATCATGGGCATGTTGTCGGCAGAACGAAGGCGCTTGAGCTTAAAAACGCGATCACCGATATGCAATCCCATATGCTCGGCTAGATTCTTATCGGCCTCCATCTCGCAAAACTCGAGAATCGTGGTCTCGGGGTCACGACCCATCGCGCGCATCTGTTCGGTAAAGCTGTAGGACTGCATAAGATTGGTTGCCTTTGCCGAACGGTCGGTCACAAAGGTACCGCGACCGTGCTGCCGAACCACCAGTCCTAAACGCTCCAGTTCCTGCAGAGCCAGGCGTACCGTGGTGCGCGAGAGACCATAGCGCTCCGAAAGTTCGCGCTCGGAAGGAATCATGTCACCGGCACGATATTCATGGTCAATCTTTTCGGTCAGAATATCGACCAGCTGATCGTACAGCGGTTGCTTACGCGCCCCGATCGCCATCCTATCCTCCCATTTTCTCAAACTCGGCTACTACCTTGGGTGGTTAACATTATCTGTCTGCCACATCCGAATCATCAAGAAAACAAAAGCCGCGCGCTCTTTCGAGCACGCGGCTTTTAACATACACATGGCTTAAGGGGTCGGGGTGTGAGCCGCGTAGGGACACACCCCTCAAGCTAGAGCCTTACCAGATGCTCGGCCAGAGACCAAGCGGGCCAGCGCCCAGGATGCCCAGGACGAAGAGCAGCAGAATGCCCTTGGTCGGGGTCCAGCTGTGCTTAGCGAACATGTAGTAAAGCAGCAGCGTAAGCATAAGCGGGACGAGCTTCGGGACGATGGTGTTGAGGGTGTCGGCAACAGAGAAGTTGACCGGATCCTCGGTAACGGTGCCGTAGGTCACGGACTCCATGCCGTTGCCCAGATCGGTGACGCCGCACTCGACAGCGTTGCCGTCGGCATCGGAAGCGGTGAGGGCGTTGCCGTCCTTATCGGTCATGGCGATGGTACCGGCCTCAGCGGTCTCGGTATCGATGCCCTCCATACCGGTGAAGTTCTCGGCATCCTTCTCGGAGACGATCACGGTAGTAGCGGAGAGGCCACGGGTGGTGCCGTTGGGAATCTGGAGGTTGATCTGGGTGCCACCCATGGTGACGACCAGGCAACCGACGACGAAGACGCCCATGATGGAAGCGGCGCGCGTGAAGGCCTGCATGTTGGCGGTCAGAGCGTCAATAGCGCTGGTGCCAAGCTTGTAGGACCAGTTCATGAGCCAGAAGCGCAGTGCGAACTGGACGGCGTTGAAGATCACCAGGAAGATGATCGGCGCAGCGGCGTTGCCGTTGATGGCCATGTTGGAGGTGATGCCAGCCGTGATAGGCACGAGCGTCAGCCAGAACAGGGCGTCACCGATACCACCGAGCGGGCCCATTGCGGCGACGCGGACGGCGCGAATCGTGGGGATGTCAACTTTGTTCTGCTCGAGCGAAAGCACGATGCCCATAACAAAGGTGACGAGGAACGGGTGAGTGTTGAAGAACTCCAGGTTGTGGCTCATGGAAGCCGCGAGGTCGTTCTTGTTGGTGTGGATCTTCTCCAGACCGGGGATGATGGAGTAGAGCCAGCCAGCGGCCTGCATACGCTCGTAGTTGAACGAGGCCTGCAGGAAGCAGGAGCGCCAAGCCATCTTGTTGAGGGTCTTCTGGTCGAGCTGCGGAGCAGGAGTGAGATCCTCGTAGTGCTCCGGGATCACATACTCATTAGATGCCATCTTCGAAGTCACCTCCGTCAGAAACAGCTGCACCCTTCAGCTCGGTCTGCTGCTGGAAGTCCCAGAAAGCGATGCCGAAGCCGATGAGAGCGAGGATGAGCAGGGCAGGAGTTGCCAGAGAATCGTTGGCAACGGTGATGATCGCGAGGCCAAAGCCCATGAGGAAGAAGCCCCACATATCGCGGTTCATCATAACCTTGAGCAGGACGGCGAAGCCGACGAAGCGCATCATGCCGCCTGCAGCGGAGAGACCGGTCTGCAGCCAAGCCGGGATGGCGGAAGCGATGGTCTGACCGATGGTAGCGCCAGCGATGAAGAACAGGGTGACGACGATAGCGAAGATCAGGCCGAGCAGAGCCATGGCGAAGTAGTTCAGACGCTCGATACCCTTGGTGTCAGCGTTGTGAGCCATGTTGTCCGCGGAGGACATGAGCGGCGACATAAGCGTGAAGACCAGGGTAACGCCGAGCTGACCAAGCAGAGCGAACGGAATGGCAAGGCCGACTGCCGCGTTGGGCTCGAGGCCCGTGGCGATTGCGAGAACGGCTGCCATGATGCCGCCGATGACGGCGTTAGGCGGCTGAGCGCCTCCGATCGGCATGTTGCCGATCGTCATGAGCTGATAGGTACCACCCACGAGAAGACCGGTGTTGAGGTCGCCAAGGATAAGACCGATGACGGCGCCGGTGACGATGGGCTGATAGAGAGACTCGAGGAAGTTGAACTGGTCGATTGCCGCGACGAACGTGACGATGAAGACCAGAGCGACCTGGATAATCGAGTATTCCATCTTGCTCCTCCTTTCAAAATGCATGTACGCACTTTTGATATCACGTACAGAACGTCAGGGTTTCACTCCTGACAATGTGGATCACGAGGATTACGAGAAGAGCTTGCTCGTGTCCTCAACAGGCGTGCTCGGAACGCGCCTGATCTCCAGCTCCACCCCCAATTCCTGCAGCTCTTTAAACGCAGCGACATCCTCGTCGTTAACTGCGACGGAGGTGGCGACTTGGCGCTTTCCTTCCGACATGTGCATGTTGCCGATGTTTACCTTCTTTATAGGCACACCGCCCTTGACGAGCGTAAGCACGTCTTCCGGTGTTTCGGCCACGATGAAGATCTTCTGGCGCGGGCTCGCCTTGCCGATGACGTCGATGGTCTTCTGCAGGGAGAAGAAACGCGTAGCGACGCCGGCGGGAGCGGCCATCTTCATGAGGTTCTGACGCATGGTATTGGTTGACACGTCGTCGTTGGCGACGAGGATGAGGTTGGAGCCCAGAGTGGAGTTCCACTGGGTGGCAACCTGACCATGAATCAGTCGGTTATCGATGCGGGTAAGAAGAATGTTGGGTTCTGCCATGCTGATCAGCTTCCTTTCGCTATTTGCTGACGACAGTTACTTGATCTCCTGAATCGCGTAACGCGAAACATCTACGACGGCTCCGGATCGGACCTTGATCTGGACCTTCTCGCCTTCGATGCCCTTGACGGTTCCGTAGATACCGCCGGCGAAAAGAACCTCCTGACCCGGCTTGAGCTCGGTGTGCAGCTCCTTGAAGTACTTCTGCTTCTTCTTCATGTTGATTTGCGACCAGATGGTGTAAATCAAGCCCATGATGACAAGCAGGCCTAAAAGAGCGACCGAGGAGCTCAGGACGTTGGCTCCGAAATCGGCCATTAGATGCCGTCCTCGTCGCCGAAGATATCCTCTTCGTCGGAGCCGGCAACGGATGCGACCGTCTGGGCGGTGATGCCCGTCTGGCCAACGGTCACTGCCTGCTCGCCAAGCTCGGCGAGCGTGGCATTGCCGCGGAGGAACAGAAGCTCAATAACCATGGGGAGGTTGGTGCCAGTCAGAACCTCGACGTTGTCGACATCCTGGGCAATCATCATCGACTGGTTAAACGGGGTGCCGCCAAGCAGGTCGGTAAAGACGAGCACGCCATCGCACTCCTCGCGCATGGCGGTAATAGCGGCGCGGAGATCCTCACCGTAGGAAGCAGCCTGATCGCCCTCAAAAGGAACGACGGTAAAAGCGGGCTGGTCACCGGCAACCATAGCGATAGCGCTTGCGAGACCGGGTGCGAACTGTCCATGACCGGTAAGAATAAAGCCAACCATTCAAATTTCCCTTCCGAAGGTGTGTACGATCTGAGTCCGATGATTTTCGGAAGCCAGCGGGCGCTCGCCCTTAAAGCTTCTTGGAAAGCGTTCTTTGAAGACCAGTGGTTTCTCAACTGGTAGTAACCACGTGACGTGTTGTTGTCACTATATCACCCCAGAAGAGGTCGCTTTCGCTGATTCATACAGTAAAACGTTTTTGCACCGCTCACGGTGATATTTCGACCGTTTACCGGTCGTTAACACATCTACCTGCGGTTTTGAAACCGTTTCGAAATGCTTTGGCAAAAGATCGGATCTTTTCCCGTGTCTAAACAACGCAGGGAGGCTAAAAATAGCGTGTAGAAAAATTGCAGGTCATTGTGAAGATATGTGAATTGGTCTTTTTGACTTAATACCAGTCTGAACCAGTTTTGAGATTATCGGCGAACGGTCGTTTTCGACCGTTCGCCGGTTACTTGCAATCGTTTACAGTTGTTTTCCCAGATGAATTAGGGAGACCCGATGAAGCACGTGCGTGATCATTCAGTCTGCCCTTTCCGTCTCAATAGATAGCCCTCCAACGCAAAAGCCCCCTAGAACGATTTCCGCTCTAGGGGGCTTCAGCAGATATTTCGGCTTCGTACTCGAAGGCTCAGGCAATCTTTACGCAAACAGGCCGTAGATGCTGATATTGGCCTTGGCGTAGAGGCCGTTGGCGTACTCGGTCCACTTGGAGCTGGCGCTCGAAGCCTGCGAAGAGTACTGCTGGTAGGCGGTGTAATAGGCGGTCATGGCCTGCTTATAGGTAGCGCTATCGGCCGTAAAGGCATCGTCGGCAAAAGCCTTAGCGTAGGTGCTATCGGCGTCCTTCCAGGTGCCCTTCTTGCTATCCCACTCGTCACCGGCAAGGTTGATGATGTAGTCGGCGTAGTCCTTGCTCGCGGTGTCCTCGTTGCCGTCAGAAGGCTCGGTCGGAGCGATCGGCATGCTTGCGGAGCTATCGCCCACCTTCTTCTTGTAGAGCTTCTGCAGCGTTGCGGACTGGCGGACGATCTGCTTGGCCTGGTCCTTGGACACGCCATACTGCGTGGCCATGGTCTTGTAGTCCGAAGTGCCGATAGAATCCTCGGCGTACTCCTTCATCTCCTTAGAAGAGACGGTGATGCCCTCATCCTCGGCAGCGTCCAGCAGAATCTGGTTGCGCACGTAGGACAGGATAACGTCGGCAGAGGGAGCGGTGTAGTTGCCATCGCTATCCTTGACGGTATCAAGGCTGTACTGGCTCTCGATGGCCTCGCGCGCGGTGATGTCGCTCTTCTTGCCGTTGTAGCTGTAGCTTGCCACGGTCGAATCGAGCTGGTCCTCGGTGAGGGTCGCCGAGCCGACGCCCTTGCCGCCAAAACCACCGTTGCCGATAAAGAAGCCGACCACAGCAGCGATCACGATGGCGACCACAAAGGCGGCAATCATCGTCTTCTTGTGCTTGGATGCGCTGTCGTCCACGTCGGAGTCATCGTCCTCGTCCTGCTCCTCAGGCATGAGGTTCTCGTCGGCGGCATCCGCGGCAATCTGAGCCTCCAGGCGGGCGTCCTCCTCCTCGGCGGTCGTGCCGGCAGCAATGTGCTCGGCAGACGTACCTGCGACCAGATCGATCTTCTCGTCCTCGTCACCGTCGGGGCCTTCGCCGCGCTCGATGATCTGGATGCCGTCGATCTCGTCCTTCTCGTCCTTCTTTTGAATCAGACCCATATCAGTTACTCCTTGTTAAGAAACATAGTCCTCAATAGAATACGCCCGACAGAGCGCCGGGCGTATTCATTCTCAGGTTATCCGCAAACGTATAAGTACCGCTTAGGCGTTTGAAGCCGTATCCCCTTAGGCAAGATGCGCGATAACGGCATCGGCAAAGGCCTGCGTGCCCACGGCGCCCTCAATGGAGCCGGTCTGGGCACGACGCACGTCACCGGTAACCTGCTCGCCCTCGTCGAGCGTGGCAGATACGGCGGCGCGAATGCGATTGGCAGCATCGTTCTCGCCCAGGTGATCGAGCATCATAGCCGCAGACAGAATCTCGGCCGTGGGGTTAGCGATATCCTGGCCAGCGATATCGGGCGCGGAGCCATGCGTGGCCTCAAAGATGGCGCAGTCGGCTCCGATATTGGAGCCGGGGGCCATGCCAAGGCCGCCCACAAGACCGGCGCACAAGTCGCTGACAATGTCGCCATACAAATTGGGCAGGACCAGAACATCGAAGTCGTTGGGGTTCTGAACCAGACCCATGCAGGTGGCGTCGACGATCTTGTCGTTGAACTCGATATCGGGATAGTTGGCAGCCACCTCGCGAGCCACGCGCAGGAACAGGCCGTCAGTCGCCTTCATGATGTTGGCCTTATGCACGGCCATCACCTTTTTGCGGCCGCAGCGGCGAGCATACTCAAAGGCGTACTCCACAATACGGCGGCTCTTGGCGATGGAGATGGGCTTGATCGAGATGGCGGAATCCGCGGCGAAGGTTTTCTGACCCGAGCGCTCGACAAGCTGTGAAAGCTCCTCGACCTCGGCAGCGCCTTCGTCGAACTCAATACCAGCGTAGAGGTCCTCGGTGTTCTCGCGCACGATAACCAGGTCGACATCGCGGAAGCGCGAGCCATCGCCCGGTTGCGACAGGCAGGGACGCACGCAGGCGTACAGATCGAAGTACTTACGCAGGGCAACGTTGACGCTGCGGAACCCCGTACCGACCGGCGTGGTGATGGGGCCCTTGATGGCAACTTTGGTCTGGGCGACGGCATCGAGCACATGATGGGGCAGCGGCGTGCCAAACTCGTCCATGACGCCGGCACCGGCCTCCTGGACGTTCCAATTGATCTGGACACCGGCGGCCTCGACCACGCGGCGCATGGCCTGCGTAATCTCGGGACCGATCCCGTCACCGGGAATCAGGACTACATCGTGCGCCATAATCTGTTACTCCTCGTCTTCGGCGTCGTCAGATTTTTTAACGCTAGCACGCTTCTTCTTTTTGGAGAGATCCAGGCCAAAACGTTTAACAAGCATTTCGCAAATCTCGCTCGAACGGGCCTTGAGATAGCTGCCCTTGCCGTTCTCGGCATCGAACTTAAGGCGCAGCGCAAGCTTCTCGGCGATCTCGGCATCGATCTCGCCTTTGCCAAACTCGTACAGGCAGCCGAGCATATCGCGATACTCGAGGTCACCGTGGTAGCACTGGATGGCCTCGTCCAGGATGGGCCAAGCCTCGCGCGAACGCTCGACGCTCGTGGCACCCCACACGCACAGCAGGCGGAAGGCGGCATAGCGCAGCGTGGAGGAAATCTCGTCAAACAGTGCGGTCTCGGCGCCCTCAAAGGCATCGCCCAGCTGGTCGGGGCAGGTGGTGGCGAGCGCCGCCAGGGCATCGAGGGCCTCCCAGCGAGTCTGAGCCTCGGGGCGGTCGAGCGCCTCGATCAGCGCGGGCACGCAGGGCACGACGCGCTGCGGATCGCGCTCGGCAAGCAGGTGCAGCACGCGGGCGGCAAACTGGCGGATACGGCGCGTGGGGCAGCCGAGCTCCTGGACCAAGCGGTCGACGGTGTTCTCGTTCTCCTCTGCCAGCTGAAGCTGTGCCAGCTCCTCGTCGGTGAGCTGTTCGTCTTTGTTTTCTGCCATAGTTACCTCTTCTTACTATTTCTTAGTGTGCCTGCCAGCACCCTTGCTGTCATCGGTGACCGAGATGAGCTGTCGGTCAGCCGCGCCATTGCGACGCGCGCGGCGGCGCTCCTCGGCGTCTCCTGCGTCGGCGGCGGCGCGATGAGCCTGGTTGACGTTAAAGACCTCATCGTGCTTGCGCCACGGACCAACGGACTCGCCAAAGCTCATCTTAAGGCCGGCGATAAAGCCGCCAAGCCAGCCGATCGGCGCAAACTGCACCAGCGGGAACGGCGAGAACACCCAGGTCAGCAGGACGACTGCCGCCGCCCCTGCAAAGTTGGCAATCCAGTAGTCGCGCTTGGTGATGACGCGCTTTTCGCACGCCCACTGGCCGCACAAAAAGCCAATGTAGATCGCAAAGAGAAAGAGCACTAGTGCAAGCACCACGAACGTCCAGCTCATGGGCGCTACTCCTCGTGATGGTGGCCGCAGCAGCACTCGTGGCCGTCGTCATGGCCGTGGCCGCCGCAGCACTCGTGGTCCTCGCCATGGTGGTGGCCACAACCGCACTCGTGGTCGTCGCCATGCTCGCCGCAACCACAGCCTTCCTCGTGAGCACCATGCTCCTCGGGACGATACTGCGACCAGTCCAGACCGGCGGCAATGGCGTCGGCCTCCTCCTTATAGAGGACATTGATGGCCTGGGTACCCAGCTTGGCACCACCGATGGCGTCGAGCATGTCATAGAGCGTAAAGGCCACGTCGGCGCCGGGCAGCGCAAGCTCTCGGTCGTCGGCATAGGCGAGCGCCAAGCGCAGGTCCTTGATGAAGTGCTCCACCATAAAACCGGGCTTGTAGTCGCCGTCGAGCGCCTTGGGCGCCAGGCTCTCCATGGCACCGGACTTGCCGGTGCCGCCCAGGATCATCTGACGGGTCTTCTCCATATCAAGGCCGCTCAGCTCGGCAAACGCCAGCGCATCGGCCATGCCGACCATGCAGGCGCCCAGCGACACCTGGTTGGCGAGCTTGGCAGCCTGGCCCTTGCCGGCGCCATCGAAGCAGCAGATGGTTGCCGCAAAGGTGGAAAGGATATCGCGGACCGGGGCAATGTCGTTCTCGGTAGCGCCCGCGATAGCCGTAAGCGTGCCGGCGATAGCACCCGACTCGCCGCCGGTGACGGGGCAGTCAAACGCCATGCGGCCGGAAACCTGGGCGGCCTCGGCAATGTCGCGCGCCAGCTCGGGCGAGCTCGTGGTGAGGTCGATCAGGACCGCACCGGGCTTAGCGCACGCGAGCAGACCATCGCCCGCCAGGTAGAGCTCCTCGACCTCGGAGGGATAGCCCACCATGGTAAAGACGACGTCGGCGTTCGCCGCGGCATCTGCCGGCGTATCGGCCCAGACGGCACCGCGCTCAACAAGCGCTGCAGCCTTGGACTTGGTGCGGTTGTTGACCGTGACGGGATAGCCAGCGTCCAGAATGTGGCCGGCGATAGGGGCACCCATGATTCCGGTGCCGATAAATGCGACAGAGAGCTTGTTTGCCATGAAACCTTTCCTTTTGGGTTGGGTGTTATTACCAGGTTGAATACTCGTTGCCAGCGTTTGGGCTGTGAGTCGAGGGCGATTACGGACGCAGCGCTTGTCTACTGGCCGCGCACGCGGCGGGCGATGCGGTCGGAAAGCGACGCCTTGTCGGTGCGGTTCTTGCCCCAAAACGCGCAGGCCACCATGCCGGGGCCCACGTGCGAGCCGATGGTGGGGCCCACGGAGCTGCGAATGATCGTGACGTCGGAGCAGCCCTCCTCCTTGCGGATGGCGGCTTCGAGCCAGTCACCGTCCTTTTCGGCATCGGCCGTCATGATGGCGATGGGCATGGTGCGATCGGGCACGTAGTTCTCGCGGAACGACTTGAGGATGGACTTGAGCGCCTTCTTGCGGCCGCGGTTGACGCCGATCAGCGACAGCGAGCCGGCAAGGTCGTAGGAGAGCTCGGGCTTGACGTCGAGCTTTGCCGTGAGCTGCGCCGCCGCGGGCGGAATGCGGCCGCCGGCAGCCAGCGCATCGAAGCTCTCGAGCGTAAAGTAGCCGTGCACGTAGGTCTTGGCCTCGTTTGCCCAATCGACCAGCTGCTTGGCAGTCAGTCCCGCCGAACGCTGGCGCACGGCCTCAAGCGCCAGGAGCTCGCCGGTCGCGCAGGGCAGAGCGTTGTCGACCACGTAGAGCTCAAAGTTGGGATACTCGGCGCGCACGGCATCTGCCGCCTGGCACGCGGAGTTGTAGCTCGACGACAGCGCCGAGGTAAAGCACAGGTAAACCGTGGGCGTGCCCTCTTTGGCGCACTCGGTAAAGAACTCGATATAGCGACCGAGCGACACAGCCGAGGTGGACACGCGGGCACCGGCGCGCATGCGGTCGTAGAACTCCTTAGGGCTCATGCTCGACCAGATGTCGTCCGTGCGCTCCTCGCCATCGATAATGAAAGGGAAGCCCAAGATATCGACATCGAGGTTCGCGGCGACCTCGGGGTTAAAGTCGCAGCAGGTATCGACGACGATACGGCAACGGTCCGAATGACCGGCGGATGCGGCCTTGTCCATCAAAGCGACTCCTTACGTAAAAAAGGCGGCCACCCGCATGGGATGGCCGCCAACCGTTAACTCATGCAAGTTAACGTATTTTACTCGTCAAGTGTTTCGATGCGGGGCTTGATGATGCCATATCCACCATTCTTACGGTGATACACCACATTGATGAGGCCAGTCGTCGCGTTCTCGAACACGTAGAAGTCGTGGCCGAGCAGATCGGTCTGCACCAGCGCCTGCTCCTCAGTCATCGGGGTGACATCGATGACCTTCTCGCGGACGAGCAGGTCGTCGTCCTCCTCGGGCAGCAGCAGGTCGGCCAGATCCTCGACGCGCTCGACCGGTGCGACATCCGCGGCGCTGGCACCGCCCTGGCGGTTGTCCACAACCTTGGTCTTGAACTTGCGCAGCTGGCGGGTGACCTTATCGGCGGAGAGATCGATGGCGGCATACATATCTGCGCCGTGCTCGGCGACGCGAATCACAGAGCCGCGGGCACGAACCGTGACCTCGACGATTGCCGGGTTGGGGTTCGAGGGGTTCTTCTCATAACGAAGCACGACGTCGACTGTCATGGGCTCGATATCGAAAACCTTGAGCGCCTCGCCGATCTTCTCGTCCACATGCGCACGCAGAGCATCGGTTACCGTCGTCTTGCGTCCAGAAACCTTGATATCCATACGTGGCTCCAATCTGCCTCGGGGACTTACTGTACTGGCTATGTACCCATTGCCGTGCATTTAATCACCCGAATTCCCAAAGGCCCGAATAACGACTGCTTGATACCGCATACCGAAGTCTCGCACTTTTCCGCGGCAAAGTGCGCTATATGAGGGCGTCGGCGGAGTTGGTTTTTCTCCTGGAAATTGCCCTTGAGCTGCTGGTTTTATCAAAATTGAAAAGCCGGGCTCCCCTATTGGGGAGACCCGGCCATGCGTGTTGAAACCGTGAAGAAGCGCCTTGTTCAATGTATGGCAGGCGCCACCCCTACCAATAACTAGCTATTGAGCTTGTTGATGTCATCGTCGGTGATGGCGCCCTCCTGGCTAGACGACGGGCTGTCGCCGTTGTTATCGGAGGTGTCGCCATCGGAGGACTCGGTCTCGTTGGACGTGGATTCGGATGCCTGCACATTGGCCCCCGAAACAGCCTTGGCGGTAAGGTCATAGGGCATTTGGCCGTACCAGACGCAGTGGACCGCCTCGAGCGTGCCGTCGACCGTGATGTCGTCGAGGGCATCGCCCACGGCACGGCACAGCTCATCGTTAGAGCTAAGGCCTGCGACGCCAAGCGTGGAGGGCGTCTCGAGCGTGCCAACACAGGAGATCTGGCTCATCAGGCGCGCGAGGTAACCACCGGCCGTGGAATCACAGATCACGTAATCGACCTCGCCCGACTCGAGTGCCTCGAAGCACTCGTTGATGTTGGAGAAGGTCTTTTGGTTGGCCGTGATGCCCTGCTTGGCGAGCGCTTCCTGCGAGGCCGAGAAGGTCTGAACGCCCAGGGTAGCGGTGTTAAGGGTTTCGGTGGAAACGCTCAACGACTCGCCGTCAGTGCTCTTGCCGAATACGGCGGGGGCGTCGTACAGACAGGTGCCAAGCGAGCTGATATCGCCGTCCGTAGAGCTGACGTCGCCAATGAAGATATCGGCCTTTTTATCGCTGAGCGCGGAATCGGCCGAGGATGCATCGACAAAGGCGACCTTGAGACCCATGCGGCATGCGAGGGCACGAGCGGCATCGACCGCATAGCCCGTGAGGTTTCCGTCGGCATCCTGCATGGCTTGCGGGGCATCGGAAGTATCGAGAGCGACCGTCAGGGTTCCCGGCGTGACCAGGGCATCGTCCGATACCGTGGGGGTAACGGTCTCGCGCTCGATCTGGTCGATCGTGGGCGTCGTGAACGTGGACAGTGGATTGAACGCGCATCCACTCAGGCCCAAAACGGCAATGACCGCCGCGGTCCCAGCACCCAACCGAGCTGCATGCATCAAGCTGCCCCTCACCATGTCCGCTACCCTGCCTTCTGTGTCGTATACGATCCGTGCCCTGCACGGAATATCGGGTTGTTCCCACCAGCTGACCTGGTATTTGACCCCACACTTGCGCACCGGGGCGTTTGCTCGGGAGGCCGCAGCCACCTTCACGACTGGCCCGCTCGCCCGCGAGGCGGTATTGCCCCAAAGAAAGTAGAACGGACGGTGCGGCTTACATCTAGGACGCGCCATGATCGCGCCGCGCGCACGCGGTCGCTTACGTGGATCCCTTTGACCGCGTCTGTCTTGGACTTGGATGGGCGCATTGCCCGTCCGCAACCACAGCCTGGCGGGAACGTAGCGCATTATAGCTAAGTTCAAGCTAAAGTTTAAGGTTAGGTCGTCATTCGCACCGCGAGTACAGATTTCGCAGGTCGAGGCGGGCAGCACACGGCGCCCTTCATCGGGATGGAAGTCCCTCCAACTGATGTGACCCATATGCCGGCGCTCGGCGCGCATCATGCGTAGCGCCGAGGCGCCGGTCAGGATCACAGAGGCTGCCAGTTGCTCGCCTGCCGGCTCGACGCGCCGCGCAATCTTCACTGCCACAAAACCACCCCTACCAAACGCGTGCGATAGCGAGGCCATCGACGGCTTTGGCGCCGGCGCGCTTAAGCTCCGCCGAGGCAGCTGCCATTGTCGCGCCCGTGGTAATGACATCGTCGATGAGCAGCAGACGACAGCCACGTACATCCTCGACCGTCTCGTACATGTCCCGGGCATGTTCCCGGCGCTCGGCGCGACCGAGTTCGCGCTGGTCGCCATGACCGTATTTGACCAAGGCGTCCACCAATGGCACGCCCGAAAGATCGCAAAACGAGCGCGCGATTGCTTCCATGTGATCAAATCCACGCCGCCGATACGCCGCCGCAGTCGCGGGCACAAATACCACCGCGTCGGCACCGGACAGCACGCCGCCGTAACGGTCGGGGGCTGCTACCTGGGCATGCAAGGCGGTGTCGTAGAGCAGCTCTGCCAGATACGGTGCCAGACGGCGCTCGCCCGCATCCTTGTATGCCTTGATGATGCGCGGCAACGGATGCGTATAGACAGCGCACGCCAGGCAGCGATCGAGGGCCTTAGCCACCGTCGAAGACGCACCCTCGACCGAGCACTCGGTACACAGCAGGCCTCCAAACGGAGCGCCGCACCTCGTGCAGCTGTGGCGCGGATCGACAAGCGTGAGCGACGCCAGGCACTCCTGACAAATAAGCGCACCGGCACACTCGCAACCGGCGCATCGCGTGGGCGAAAGAACCTCGAGTGCCTCATGCGCCGCGCGCTCGGCAAACGGTAGCAATTCATCCGCAAACGGCAAGATGCCGGCACTCCGTAAGCGGCTCAAACCATTCAGACAGTTATTTATGACAAAACCCTCCCTACGCTTGGGCGAAGGGAGGGTTGTCGATTCAGTGCCATGATACCCCGTTGCACTTGGGGTCAGACAAGTCGAATCCGCTTGCGGGCGCTATTCGCCGGCAGGCGGTTGCGGTGCGGACGAGGTGTGGGTCGAGCCTTCGCCACCATCCTGGCGCGGCTTGCGGGAACGGCGACGGCGGCGGCGCTTCTGACTCTGGTCGGCCGAACCCTCGCCGCTGCGATCCTCACGCGGTTCGCGCTCGTCGCGAGCACCGCCGCGCGAAGCCTTGGCGGCAGCTCCTCCGCCATCGCCGGGGCGACGGCGCGTGACCTTGACTTCACCATCCGAAACCTGATCGGCCACAGAAGGAACCGAGGGTTTCTGCTGCGTGCCCGAGGAATGGCGACGGCGCGGACGCGGCGCGCGCTCCTCCTCACCACGTGGCCTGCCAGCCTTGTCGGCAGGCGCGTCGGAGGCCGAGGCACCCTTGGGAGCGGCACCGGCCTCGCGAGCGGCTGCGGTGCGGAAGGCATCCTCGCGCTCCTCGCTCGACAGGTGGCGGCGACGACGGCGCGTGGGGTTCATGCCGCCGCCGCGGTTTTGCTGCTGGGGCTGCTGAGCCTCGCGCTCGCGAGAGGCGTTCTTGCCCGCGGTCTCGCCGTTGTCGACGGTCGCCGCGCGCTTGCGGCGACGACGGCCGCCGGCCGCCTCCTCGGCCTCGGAAGCCTCGGCCTTGCCGCGGCCCTTTCCGCGGCCACGACCCTCGCTCTGGCCCTGACCGGCACAAGCATCGGATTCGGCATCGCGACGACGGCGCTTGGGCATCGACGTGCCGGCCAGACGGTCGGCACTCGACAGGCCATCGCCCACGTCGACGCCGTTCTCGCGATCGAGCTCCATGAGCGCCAGGCGCATCTCGGGCGACTCGATGCGCTCGAGCACATCGCGCGTCACGCAGTCGGGACGGCAGCTGCAGCCCTGATCGGCGGCCTTCTTTTTGCAGCCCTCCGAGCACGTCATATCGGCCAGGTTGACCTTAAAGACTTTACCGTTCTCCAGGCGCAGCACCAGCTGCTCACGCGGCGTGTCATATTCCTGGATACGCGCCTTGCCGAGCGGCGTATCGATGAGCGTCTTCTTTTTGGGCGCGCGGCTCTTAAAGTCCTTGTACGCCTCGAACTCATAGCGCAGGCAGCACATCAGGCGGCCGCACACGCCGCTGATCTTAGACGAATTGAGCGGCAGGTCCTGCTCTTTTGCCATGCGAATCGAGACGGGCTCAAACTGTCCGCCAAAGCGCGTGCAGCAGAGCTCCTGTCCGCATTGGGCATAGCCGCCCACCAAGCGAGTCTCGTCACGCACGCCAATCTGGCGCATGTCAACGCGAATGTGCAGCGTCGAGGACAGGTCCTTGACGAGCTGACGAAAATCGACGCGCTCCTCGGCCGCAAAGTAGAACACGGCTTTCTCGCCGCCAAACAGGTATTCGACACCCACCGGCTTCATCTCGAGGTCGAAATCTTTGACCAGACGGCGGAAATCGACCATGGCCTCATCGCCCTGGATGGCCAGGTCGTCGGCAAGCTGCAGGTCGATATCGCTCGCCACACGCAGCACGGGCTTGAGCGGCTGACCGATCTCGTCTTGCGGCACCTCGAAGGGATCGGCCGTGACCAGGCCGATCTCGGTTCCGCGCTCGGTGGAGCAAATGGCATAATCGGCCTCGAGGATATCCAGATCCTGCGGGTCAAACCACAGGTCGCGCGAGGCGTAGGTAAACTTAACGGGTACGACTAACGGCATTTCAGTGCCTTCCTGATATCGAACAGCATGACCTCGATGGCCAGCTGGGGAGTAACGTTTCTGGCAATGTTGCGCTCGGCGGTCGCGACCGCCTCGAGCGCCCGGGTGGCACCCGCAACATTCGTCGCGGCGGCAAGCCGCCCGATCGTGTCGCGCACGTCCTCGTTCACAATGTCTGCCGCCTCATCCTGAAGCGTCAGCAGCACGTCGCGCATGAGCGTCCGCGCGCTCGCCAGCGCTTCCATGATACCCGAACGCTCGCGCGCATTGAGTTCGCGCTTGTTGCGGTCCTCAAGCTGCTTCAATGCTCCACGCGACAGATAATCGGCGTTTTGCTCGAGCACCTTTTCCTGCGTGGACTTGACCTCGGCGAGCGGAGCCTTAACGGCGACGATGAGCGACTTGGCGCGGCTGAGTACATCGGCCTCGTCGGCGGCGATGAGCGAATCGATGGCGCGGATCATCTGGCGGCGAGCATCCTGGCGCTCGGCGCTCTTAAGGAACTCGATGCCGCGCGTGGGGCTCCCCGCCACGGCGACCGCCATGCGACAGCGTGCGAGATCCTGGCCCGTCGCGCGGCTCACGGCCTTCGTGGCCACGGCGGGCGACACCAGCCGAAACGGCACGCACTGGCAGCGGCTCACGATGGTGGGCAACATCACGTCTGCCGAGGTGCCCAGCAAGATAAACATAACGCCCTCGGGCGGCTCCTCGAGCGTCTTGAGCAGTGCGTTGGCGGTGTTGGCGCGCAGCTGCTCGGCACGGTCGATGATGTAGACCTTGGCCTTGGCACGGATGGGCGCCAGCGGCACGTCGTCGAGCAGCTCGCGGGTCTGGGCGATGAGGTAGCCCGTGGCGCTCTCGGGCGTGTAATAGTGCACGTCGGGGTGCGTATGGCGGGCGACACGCACACAGCTATCGCATGAGCCACAGCCGTCCTGCTCGCACAGGAAGGCTTGGGCGAGCGCCCATGCGGCATCGAGCTTGCCGGCACCGGGAGCGCCCAAAAACAGGTAGGCGTGCGATGCCCGGCCGCTGGCGACGGCGTTGGTCAAAAAATCGCGTACGCGCTCTTGGGTGTCGAGCTTGGCCAGCAGGCTTGCCAGAGCGGGGGCCATGTTACTCGGCCTCCTGGGCAAGCGTGGCGGTGACGGCGTCCTGGGAAATGTCGAGACCGTACGCGCGAACCTGCTCGACCGTCTGCGCGAAGACGTCCTCGATGGAAGCGGTGGCGTCGATGAGCTTCACGCGATCTGGCTCCTCGGCGGCAATGGCACTAAATCCCTGGTAAACGCGCTCCTGGAACGCCATGCCCTTGGCCTCCATGCGGTCGACCGCACCACGGGCGGACATGCGCAGCGCCGCCTGCTCGGGCGTGATGTGATAGACGAGCGTGAGCGCCGGGTGCGTCCCCGCGACAGCAAGGTTGTTGGCGTCGCGTACCATCTGGCGATCGAGACCGTCGGCAAACGCCTGGTAGCAGGTCGTGGAATCATAGAAGCGGTCACACAGGACCACTTTGCCGGCCGCAAGGGCGGGAGCTATGACCTCGTGCACCAGCTGGGCGCGTGCGGCCTCGTAGAGCAGCAGCTCGCAGGTATCCCCCATCGCCGTATTGGCGGGGTCGAGCAGCAGGGCACGGATCTTTTCACTAATGGCGGTACCACCCGGCTCACGCAGGGTCACGACCTGGTAGCCAGCGAGCTCGAGCGCACGGGCCAGCAGGCGCGCCTGCGTGGACTTACCGGCACCATCGACGCCCTCGAGCGTGATAAAGCTATGTTGAGCGGGCTCAAAAGCCATGGGCGCAGTCCCTTCCTACAAGGCGCGTAAATGCAGATATATCAACCAAATCATGATACCCCAGGGACAGGCGCACCCCAATGACTCCCAATGACTAAAGGTGCCTTTCCAAAGTTGCGGTGAAATAGGGACTGATTGAAGCTCTAAGACCGCCAAACAGTCCCTATTTCACCGCAACTTATGATGGGGAATTTTGGATGCTGGGTATAATCGTCGTATGGCATTGAAATGTGGCGAAAGGAGTGGCAATGTCTCGGTATTGCGCCTCGTGCGGCAAGCTTCTTGCAGATAATGCCAAGTTCTGCACCTCGTGCGGTGCACCCGTTGAGCAAACAGCCGCGAGCGATAGCCAGCCCGCTTTTGACCAAACCGGGCCCCTTGATACGCCGCAAGCCAAGGCGGACGATCCCCTCGCTTATCGCCCCGACCCCGCCGCAAGCCCCGCGGCCGTCGAGACCACGCAGTGCATACCCGCCGCGAGCGGCTCGCCCCAACAGCAGCCGGCTCCCGCATACGCGCCTGCTTCGCCACAGACCCCCGCTCCCAAAAAGAGCGGCACCGGGGCGCTTGTCGCCGTTATCGTTGCGCTGGTGGCAATCATCATCGCCCTGGTCATCTTCTTTGTGATCAAACCGTTCGACAACTCCGCCACGCAGACGACTGCCGAGGTTACCAAGCTGCACCACGATGTTGACGATGATGACCTCAAGCCCCTCGGCGACCCCAATAGCCTTTACGACGATGACGATGACGACGAGGACGAGGCTGGCGGCGAAGCAACCCTCTCCGAGCAGAACCTCTACCGTCGCCTGAGCGAATACTACGACCTGCTCGAGGACCTCGATAGCCAGGTCCGCGCCTGCGCGCAGGCCTTCAATGGTAGCTATCTGGAAGAAGATCGCACCACCCGCCAAAATCTCGCCGACGTCGCCGAGCGCACGGAGGAGACCATCGAGCAGTATTACGATATCGTCGAGGACCTGAACGTCCCCATGAGCTCCAAGAACTACAACTCCTGGAAAGACATCATTGCCCTGTATGACGACCTTGATCACCGCATCGACGCGATCTGCGATGCCTGGGAGATCAGCCTAAAGTACGCAAAGCCCTCGGACCATAAGGACGAAATCGTGGCGCCGCTGGCACGCGACAACGAGCCGGGAACCAGCAGCAACAAGTATCGCTTGGACTTTGAGGACCGCTATCCCAGCGCCAAACCCGTCGAGGTGAACTAGCGTTTTGTCGTTCCCGAGCTGGCAGTTAGGGACGTTCCTAAACTGCCGGTAGAAAAGGAACGTCCCTAACTGCCGAACAAAAAACGGGCGAGGATCATGGGACCCTCGCCCGTTTTTGTTTTGGGCAATGTTTCGGCTGCGCCGCTACTTGCTGGCGGCCGCCTTCTTTGTGGTCGTCTTTTTCGCGGCAGCCTTCTTGGCAGTCGTCTTTTTCGCCGTGGTCTTCTTTTTCGCCGTGGTCTTCTTCGCCGTACTCGCCTTGGTCGTCGTCTTGCGGCCGCGGGCGGGCTTCTTCTCCTTGGTCGGGCAGTCCATGTTGACGCAGATGCGCCACGGACCGCGCGCCGTGTTGACCACCACGATGGGGGCGCCGCACTCGGGGCAGGTCTCACCCGTCGCCTCGAGCTTACCGCGCGCCGGCAGAGGATAGCTCACGCCGCAGTCATCGTAGTTGGTGCAGCGGATAAAGCGCTTGCCGCTCTTCTCGCTCTTGTGCGCGATCAGGTCGCCATGGCGTCCGGCCTCGGCGCACACCTTGCACTCGCCCACCTTAAGGTCGGGCTCGTAGTTGGTGGGGCACGTCGGGTTCACGCAGATCTCGAAGGCCTTCTGGCGGAACGGCTGGCACTTAATGCGCGGCGCGCCGCATTCGGAGCACACGGCGGCCTCGCCCTCGAGCGGGCTCACCTTGACACCGCTCGGCACCGGATAGGTCACGTCGCAGTCGGGCCAGCCCATGCAGCCGATAAAGCTGCCGCGGGTCTTGGCGCTCGTCTTCATAACCAGATCCTTGCCGCACTTGGGGCAGGCGCCCACGCGCGCATCGGCCGTGACGGCATCGCTGATGGCGTCGCCCAGCTCCTGCGTATGCTTGAGCAGCTCATCGAGCACGCCGGCCAGCAGCGCGCGCGAGTGCGTCACGACATGCTCTTCGGTATCTTCGCCGCGCTCCACGCGGGTCATGTCGCCGTCGAGCTCGCTGGTCATATCGGGGCTCGTGATGCGCGGGGCAAACTGCGACAGTGCATCGATGATGGCGATACCCAGCTGACTCGGCTCCACGGGATCGTTTTTGAGGTAGCGCACGGCGTACAGGCGCTCGATGATGCTCGCGCGCGTGGACTTGGTGCCCAGGCCGCGCTTTTCCATCTCCTGCACGAGCTTGCCCTGGCTGTAGCGTGCGGGCGGCTCGGTCTGCTTGGCCTCGAGCTTAATGTCGAATACGTCGACCGTGTCGCCCTGCTCCAGCGGCGGCATCTGCTCGTCGCGCTTGAGTCCGTACGGGTATGCCTCGCGGAAACCCGGGGTCACGAGCACATCGCCCGAAGCCACGAACGGCTCGCCGTTCACGTCGAGCTCGAGCTTGGTGTTCTCGATGGTGGCGGGGCCCATAAGCGTCGCCAGGAAGCGGCGAGCGATGAGGTCGTAGAGCTTGCGCTGGCCACCGTCGAGCATGGACGGATCGCCCTCGCCCGTGGGGTAGATAGGCGGGTGGTCGGTGGTCTCGACCTTGCCGCGCGTGGGCTTCATAGGACCGGCGAGCACCTTTTTGCATACGGGCGCCAGCGCCGGGTTGATCTTTGCCAGATCGCTCACCACGGCGCCCAGATCGAGCGTCGCGGGGTACACGGTGTTGTCGACACGCGGATAGCTGATAAGACCGGCCATGTAGAGGGACTCGGCGATGCGCATGGTGCGTGCGGGCGAGATGCCCTCGGCCGCAGCGGCAGCCTGCAGCGAGGTGGTCGCAAACGGCGTGGGCGGCTGCTGCTTGCGCGAGCGCTTGGTCACCGCGGCAACGGTTGCCGTCGCAACGCCGTCGACATGGCCGTACGCCATCTCGGCAGCATCCTTGTCGGTAAAGCGCGCCGTCTTGTGCGCGATCTTAAAGCGGTCCTCCTCGGCAGCAGCCTGCGCGGCAGCCATGCCGCGAATCTGCCAGTAGTCCTCGGGCACAAACGCCATGCGCTCGCGCTCGCGCTCGACCACCAAGGCAAGCGTCGGGGTCTGCACGCGGCCGGCAGAACGCACGTTGCCAAAGCCGCCAAACTTGGCGAGCGTCAGGTAGCGCGTGAGCACCGCACCCCAAATGAGGTCGATGTGCTGACGACTCTCGCCGGCATCGGCCAGGTTCTGGTCGAGCGAGACGAGGTTATCAAAGGCCTGCGTGATCTCGGCCTTGGTAAACGAAGAATACTGGGCGCGGGCAACCGGCAAGTCGGGCGCAACCTCGCGCACCTTGTTGAGGGCGTCCGAACCAATCAGCTCGCCCTCGCGATCGAAGTCCGTGGCGATGATGACGCTGTCGGACTTCTTGGCAAGGTTCTTGAGCGAGCGAATGAGTTCTTTCTCGGCCGGCAGCTTGATAACGGGCGCCCAGGTAAGGTAGGGCAGGCTCTCGAGCTTCCAGCCTTTGATGGAGATACCGTCGGCAAGGAACGGTTTGCGCTTGGTGTCATAGGGCGGACGCGCCAGGCCATCGGGTATGTCGGCCGGCAGCATCTCGCCGTCCTCGGTGACCGAGTACCAACCCAGCTTTTTATCGAACAGCACGCTGTCGCAAAAATCGGGCGCAAGGATGTGACCGGCAAGGCCGATTGTCACGCACTCCTCGCCTTTCCACTCAAAACGATAGATGGCGGTGTTATACACCTTGTCCTTTTTGGGCTTGCCCGTGGAAAGACGCTCGGCAATCTGACGCGCGGCGTCGTTTTTCTCGGCGATGATGAGCTTCAAAAGAGGCTCCTATCTCGTGTGTCTGCGGCTGCGCCCGCACGTACGACGGCCGACTTACGCCCTTGTTTGTTCGATCTGCCCGATGAGCCAATCGCACCAGGCATCCATGCCCTCGCCCTTGTGTGCGCTCACGGCAAACCGCGGCGCCTGCGGATTGAGGTCATCGAGTGTCTTAGTATACCTATCCATGTCAAAATCGAAAGCCGGGGCCACATCGACCTTGTTGAGCAGCTGTGCGCCAGCGTGCTGGAAGATGCCCGGGTACTTAATGGGCTTGTCGTCGCCCTCGGGCACCGAGAGAATCATGATGGACAGGTTCTCGCCCAGGTCAAAGTCGACCGGACAGACCAGATTGCCCACGTTTTCGATAAAGATAACATCGATGTTTTGAAGGCCCACTGCCTGGTCGAACGCATCAACGGCCTCCATGATCATGTTGCCCTCGAGGTGGCACAGACCGCCCGTGTTGATCTGAATGGCGGGCATGCCGGCTTCCTTCATGGTGATGGCGTCGACATCCGAGGCGATATCGCCCTCGATGACGGCACAGCGCAGGCCGGCTTTGTCGCGCAGACGCTCGTTGGTGCCCAGAATCGTGGTGGTCTTACCAGAGCCGGGACTCGACAGCACATTGATCACATAGGTGCCTGTCTCTTTGAATCGCTGACGCAGCTGATCTGCCAGGCGCTCATTGCGCGACAGAATCGGCGATGCGATATCAATAGTTTTCTCGGCCATACTCGGCACTCCTTACTTCTACCATTTATACCCCGTCCCCAAATGGCAGGCTGGTTAATTGTCGGGGGTTTCGATCTCGATGCTGGCGATGTCGAGCTCGCGGCCGTGCAGCAGGCGCACGTTGGTGCCGCCACACTGAGGACAGCGGCAATGGAAGCGGTCGTGCTCAAAGACCTCGCGGCAGTCCAGGCACTCGCTTTGTGGATGGACTTCCTCCACGGCAAGCTCGCAGCCGCGCGTGAGCATGTCCTCGTCGCGAAACGTCTCCCACGCAAAGTCGAGCGCCTCACGCACAACTTCGGTCATATCCCCAATGCGCAGCGTTACCAAAACAGCGCGCGAGGCCCCCGCCCCACGCGCCGCGCGAATCACTGTATCGAGTATGCCGTTGACAATGCCAACCTCGTGCATACGGATTTACTCCTCGTCGTCCTCGTCGTCGTTCGAGAACAGATCCAGACGGCTCACAAACAAGCCTTCCTTGCCATCGCGCGCGGTAATGACCACGCGGGCGATGGCGAGCGAAATCTCGTAGAGCGAGAGCAGGGCGCCATACATGAGACCCAGTGTAACGGGCGAGCCGTCGGGCGTAATCACAGCCGAGCCCGCAAGCAGGCCAACGTATACGTAACGCCAGGCACCGCGGAAGGCCGCATAGGACACGATATGGAAGACAGACAGGTAGAAGATGATGAGCGGCAGCTCAAACGCCACACCAAAGCCGATCATAAAGAGTAGCTCCATGTTGACGTAGTTCTCCAGATCGGGCAGCGCCGTAGCGACGGCCGAGGTTTCGCCGATGAGCCACTCAAAGCCCGCAGGGATGATGATGAAGTAGCAAAAGATTGCGCCCAGGAAGAACAGCACCGTCGAGGCGAGCACCGTGGGCACAACCCACTTGCGCTCGTTGGGGCGAAGCGCCGGCAGGAAAAACGCCAGAATCTGCCAAATGATCATAGGCGTGCACATGACAACGGCCATCTTGAGGGCCAGCGAAAAGCGCAGACCAAAGCCGCCGAGCGTGGTGGTGATGTAGAACTTACCGTCCGGCACAAAGGAGCGGATGGGGTCTTCCAGGATGTCGAGCACCACGGGCGTGGCGAAATACAGCACGATGGCGGCGGCAAAGACTGACACGACCACGATGGTCAGGCGACGACGGAGCTCACCCAGATGATCGAAGAGCGGCATGCGCGCAGGTCCGATAGGCATTACTCATCGCCTCCCTTCGGGGCATGGGCGGCAGCGGCGTCGTCCTCGGCCTCGAGCTCGCGAGCGAGCTGGTCGACGACGGCCTTGCGCTTGCGGGGACGACGGGCGTAGAGGTCAGCCGTCGTGGGCTCTGCCGGCTCGGGCTCGGGCTCCGGCTCTGCAGCAGGCTCGGGCTCGACGGCGGCAGCGGCAGACTCGGCGCCCTCAGCCTCACCAGCAGCACCTTCGTCCTCGGCAGCACCCTCACTCGCGGCCTTCTCGGCGGCAAGGCGGGCACGGCGCTCGGCAAAGGTCTCCTTCTTTGCGGGCGCGGCCGTCTCGACGGCATCCTCGTCCGCATCGGAATCGTCGTCGACGGCAGCCTTCTTGGGCTTGACCGGAGCCGAAGCGGCCTCGCTTACCGGATCGATAATCTCGGACTGAACAACAGCCGTCATCTTTTCCTGCGTCTCGCGGAACTGACGGATGGCACGGCCGATCGTGCGGCCCATCTGCGGGAGCTTATCCGGGCCAAACAGCAAAAAGCCGAAGACCACGATGATCGCGAGCTCACCCTCTCCAATACCAAACACACATACCTCCAAGGCTCGATGTGAGTCGAGCCCGCACCGCGCCATTCGGCCGGAACTCGTCTATTCATTCGGTCAAGTATAGCGCCCGGACGTCAAAACATCCGAGCGCATCACAAACATATACCAAACGGCACGCCCTTTTTGGGGCAGGGCTTATGCCGCCGTAATTGAAATCTCCTGGTCGACACCCAGCAACTGAACCACGCGCATCACCGGGGGCTGCACGTTGACGCAGCCAAACCGCTTGTCGTGATCGGCTGCGTGGTGCGCGGCGCCCACAAGTACGCCAATACCTGTCGAGTCGATATAGCTCACCTGGGCAAAGTCGAGCTCAACGGCCTCGGTGGGCTGCTCGAGCGCCAAGTCGATGGCGTTACGCAGGCTGTCGGCGTTAGAGATATCAATCTCACCGGTCACCCTAATGGTGTAGAGCTCCGGCGTGGGGTTGGTGGAAATACCCAAATCCATGTATACGCTCCTTTGCGTATCGAGAGTGCGGATAGTACTGGACGCGGATTTGCGGGGCCCTACGCGTTAGGCGCGCTCGGCACGAGCAAGCTCGGCAGCGACGAGCTTGACGGCCAGCACCAGCACGTCGAGTGCGGCCTCCAGGTCCTCGACCGTGGGATAACTCGGCGCGATGCGGATGTTGGTGTCGCGCGGATCCTTGCCATAAGGCCAGGTGGCACCTGCCGGCGTGAGCTTGACACCCAGGTCGGCGCAAAGCGCGGCGACCTTTTGGGCCGAGCCCTCGGGGCCATCAAAGCTCACAAAGTAGCCGCCGCGGGGATGCGTCCAAGTAGCGCAACCCGTATCGCCCAGGCCCTCAGTGAGCTTGCGCTCGACGGCCTCAAAGCGCGGACGCAAGAACTCGGCATGCTTTTTCATGTGCTCCTTGACCGCCTCGATGGTGGGAAGGAAGCGCACGTGGCGTAGCTGGTTGAGCTTGTCGGCGCTGATAAGACCGGCCTTCAGGCGCTTGGAGAACTCCGCGATGACCGCGGGACTCGCACCGATAAAGCCGATGCCCGCGCCCGGGAAGGTGATCTTGGACGTCGAGGCGAATGCCACCACGCGGTCCTCGGTACCCGCCGCGCGGGCAAGATCGAAGATGTTGGCGAGCTCGTCGGTCTCGTCGTACAGGTCGTGCACGCAGTAGGCGTTGTCCCAAAAGATGCGAAAATCGGGCGCGGCCGTGGGCATCTGGACCAAGCGGCGCACGGTGTCCTCGCTAAAGGTGATGCCCGTGGGGTTGGAATACTTGGGCACGCACCAGATGCCCTTGATGGAGTCGTCGGCGGCAACCAGGCGCTCTACCTCGTCCATGTCGGGGCCGCTGCCGGTCATCGCGACGGGGACGTTCTCGATACCCAGGTCGGCGGTGATGCCAAAATGACGGTCGTAGCCGGGAACCGGGCACAGGAACTTGACCTTCTTACCGTCGTGCGCGGCCTCATAAGCCTCCCAAGGCTCGCTGCCGCACGAGCCGCAGCGCCAGAACATACCGGCGATATCGTGCTCGATCAAAAGGCTCGACGAACCCAGTACGAGCGTCTGATCGGCGGGGCAACCCAGGAACTCCCCCGCCAGCTTGCGTGCCGAGGGGATGCCCTCAAAGCAGCCGTAGTTGGAGCAGTCGACGTTACCGTCGTGCAGATCGGCGTCGGCATTGAGGATATCGAGCATGGGGCGCGAGATGTCCACCTGGGAGGGCGACGGCTTGCCGCGCGCCATGTCGAGCGCCAGGCCCTTGGCCTTGACCTCGGCAACCTCGGCTTTGAGCGCCTCGATGGCGGCATCGAGTTCGGTGGTTTCCATCTTCTGGTAGATCGTCTGCATGGGTGCGACCTTTCGCAAAGCGGGACGTTGCAGTTTGTCTAAGTATAGACCGCTACCGCCGCAACGGTATGAAGCCGTGATAGATTAAGTCCATCGCAATGAATTACGATATCCACCGTATGACCCGTATAGCCGCATGGCACATCCAAGGAGGCAGTATGGAATACGGCTCTTTTCAAGCCGAGGAGTTCGGAGACCTGCAGCGTCTGGTCGACGGCTTGTTTTATGACCGTAAGGCCATTGACCGCCTGGATCTAATCGTTCAGGCGGAGATCTTGGACCTGGCGCCCGATCTCATGGAAATCGTGAATCTTTTGCCGCCCGGCCACTACGACCGCCAATCGCTTTGCGACCAGCTTAACTCGGCCCTTGCCGCCCACGGCTGGGGCGCCGTCTACGGCACCGTGGAATAAAAATGGCAAATAAATGAAATGCCGTTTGTGACAGTGCTCACAAACGGCATTTTTTCACACGAGGGCATCCGGGGCATGTCCGGCCCCGGTTTTCGCGCTCCTACTCGTCCTTGGGCGAAGGATGCTTGCAGACCACGCTCATGTAGATCATGCCCAGCACGGCCGCGGTAACAGAACCGGCAAGAATGGCGGCCTTGGCGGCCAGAACCTCGAACTGGGCCGTCGGGAAGGCGAGGCCGCTGATGAGGATCGACATGGTAAAGCCGATGCCACCCAAAATGCCCACGCCGGCGATCATATGCCAGTTAACGTTATGAGGCAGCTCGCAAGCCTTAAGCTTGACCAGGGCAAACGTCACGCCAAAGATACCGATCGGCTTACCCAGCAGCATGCCAAAGTACACGCCGAGGGTCACCGGGTCGGTAAGCAGCACGCTCATGTCCACGCCCACAAGGCGAACCTGCGCGTTGACAAACGCAAAGATCGGCAGGATCACAAAGTTGACCGGCGTGGAGATCAGGCGCTCCATGCGGATGAGCGGCGGGGTCACACGGTGCATGACACGCTCGACCTTGGTGGTCGAAAGGGTAAAGTCGTGCTGGCCCAGGATGTGCGCCTCGTCGTCGTAACGGTCGTCGAGCAACGGCAGGTACTCGCCTAGCCAATCGGTAAGGCTATCGAGCTTAACACCGCACTTGGCCGGGATGGTGAAGGCCAGGATGACACCGGCAAGCGTGGCGTGCACGCCGCTCTTAAACATGCAAAACCACAGCAGCAGACCAAGCACCGAGTACGGGGCAAGGCGATAATGCTGAGTCTTGTTGAGCCACACAAGTGCGCAGGTCACAACTGCAGCGGCACCCAGCCAAAACGGACTGGGGCTCTGGCCGTAGAAAATGGCGATGGCGGCGATGGAGATGAGGTCGTCGGCGATGGCGAGCGTCGAGAAGAACACGCGCACGCCGTTGGGCACGCGATTGCCCAAAAGCGACAGCACGCCCAGCGCAAAGGCAATATCGGTTGCCATGGGGATGGCCCAACCGTTGCGGGCGCCGGCATGGTTAAAGATCAGGTAGATGCAGGCGGGAACGACGACGCCGCCCACGGCTGCCAGCATGGGAAGCATGGCCTGACGCGGATTCTTGAGCTCGCCGACCGTCATCTCGTACTTAAGCTCAATGCCCACCAACAAAAAGAAGATCGCCATGAGAAAGTCGTTGACGAAAAGCTCGACGGTGAGGCCAGCCGTAAGGTTGCCCAGGCCCACATACAGCGGGGTCTCCAAAAAGTGATGGATAGCCTCGTAGACATCGGTGTTGGCGCAGATAACGGCGGCGATGGCGGCGATGACCATGACGGCGGCGGAAATCGTGCCGTTCTCGGCGATGCGCTCCCAGATGTCATGACGTTCAAAGCGCTTGCGCTCACGAACGTTGAACAGCTGCTCAGTTGCTGCCATGGGCGGCTCCTTTCACGGGAAAGCTCCCGTCTTAAAAAAGCACGGCCCGCCCAAGTGGCGGCACCGCGCTCCAACGTATTACGCTTGCATCTAGCCTACCCTGCACGACAAGCACGCAGGCGTGGCCGAAAAGCGGAACCACAGGTTGAACATTATTTGCCCAACGGTACGGGCGCCCCTGTCCAATAGAGGACGCGGTCCCGCGCACAAAAAACGACCGGAGCGCGGGGCGTCCGCGGTCCGGTCGTAGCAGGTTACAAAACCTAGCAGGCGGCCATGATGGGGGCAGCGACCTGCTTCTTACGGGAGAGGACGCCCGGCATCCAGACGCCGTCGTGCTCGTCGGCAATGCCCAGGCCCTTCTGAGCGGCCTCGGTCTCGCCCTCGAGCAGGACCTGCGAGCCCTCCTCCATGATGTCGGTGATGCACAGGACGATACCGTCGGCACCCTTCTCGGCGGCGTAGGCGCGCATGGCCTCGCGGATCTCGTCGATCATGCCGAGCGCACGGCTCTTGTCGACGGTCTCGTACTGGCCGATGAGCAGCTTCTTGCCGGCGGGCTCGAACATCTTGATGTCGTTGCCGACCATCTCGGCTGCGGTGAAGGAGCCGGACGGACGGGTGAGGAAGACCTCCATGCCAAACTTGACCGGGTCGACACCCACCTGCTCGCCGAGCTTGGCGGCGACGGCGCGGTCGACATCGGTGGTGGTGGGGCTCTTGAGCATGAGCGTGTCGGTCATCATGGCCGAGAGCAGCAGCTTGGCCTGAACGTCGGAAAGCTCAACGCCGAGCACGCCGGCGAGCTTAGTGACGATGGTGCAGCTGGAACCCCAGGGCAGGCAGATGTAGTGCAGCGGGCCGGCGGTCTCAAAGTCGCCGATGCGGTGATGGTCAACGACGCCAAAGACCGTGGCGTCCTTAAGGCCGGCGACGGACTGGGCGGACTCGTTATGGTCGGTGAGAACGACAAGCTGGCCGGCCTCGACGGACTCAATCACGCGGGGCTCGGCAATGCCGGCGTCTGCGAGCAGCTTGGCGGACTCTGCCGGAAGCTGACCAAGAGCGCAGACCTCATAGGTGTTGCCGGCATACTCAACCTGGTTGAGCAGCTGAGACAGAACGACGGCGCTCATGATGGCGTCGTTATCGGGGTTCTGGTGACCAAAGACAAGAACGTTTGCCATGGGTATCCTCCACTTGGTATGTGTACTTAGACGTAGCTATGGTAGCACGCTGGCAGCTGGCCTTTGGGGACGGAAGGGCCACGGCATATTTTGTGGCAGGTATGGGGGCCAAGGCTGTCCCTTTTGCACCATGTTGGTGCAAAGTAACCTGGCCCCCTTGCACCAGCTATTTACCGGCAGCGCGCAGGGCTACGTAGGCAGAACCGATGATGCCGGCGTCGTTTCCGAGCGAGGCAACCTTAATGGGCGTCTCGCGCGAGGCGGAAAGCGCGTAGCGCTGGAAGTACTCGCAAACCTTATCGAGGTAGACATCGGCCGAGGCGGAGGCGCCGCCGCCGATCAGGAACATCTCGGGATCGACCACGTTGGCAATAAGCGCCAGGGCGCGGCCGAGATAGTCGGCCATGGTATCGGCCGCGGCCAGCGCGAGCTTATCACCCTCGCGGCAGGCTTGGAACACGTCCTTGGAATCGGAGGGGCCGGTGAGCTCGATGGGCTCGACGCCCGCCTTCTTGCACTCGGCAAGGTAGTTGCTCACCACGCCGGTGGCGCTGGAATACTGCTCCAGGTGGCCATGGCCGCCGCAGCCGCAAGTACGCTCCTCAGCCGGATTCAGGCACATATGGCCAATCTCGCCGCCGGCGCCCACAACACCCGACACCACATCGCCGTTGACGATAACGCCGCCGCCCACGCCGGTACCGATGGTGACCATCACCACATTCTGCACGTCCTTGGCAGAACCGAGCCAAGCCTCGCCCATGGCAGCGGCGTTGGCATCGTTCTCGTACTTAACGACCGCATCGGGGCAGTGCTCCTGAATGGCGATCTTCAACTCGGGCAGGTTAATGGCAATGTTGGCCTTGACCTTGGCATCGCCCGCTGCCGGAATGGGGCACGGAACAGCAAGGCCAATGCCCGCCACAAAGGCGCGCGGAATCTGTGCCTTGGCGACCACCTGGTCGATAGCCTCGGTCACCGCGGCAAAGCCCGCAGCGTCAACGATGGGAGGCGTGGGCACGCTGACCTTGGCAAGCAGGTTGCCATCCCCGTCGAACAGGCCCTCCTTAACCGAAGTGCCGCCGACGTCGATGCCGATGTAGTACTGCTTAGGTTCCATAGGGGCCCGCCTTTCTCGTTTAAACATTGTCTGTATGGTACCGCTCCCAAGGCAAAAACCTACCAAAAAGGGACAGGTTTGTTTTGGTAGGTTTTATCTGGGGAAATGCAGAATACAGGATTCGGTTCGCTGGGTGCTAAATCGGTTCGGCCCCGTCCTCGGACCGATTAGATTTCTCAACACGACATTATTCGAATGTATATTTATTTAGAGCGCTTTTATTTTTAGCGCAAAGCGACTTTTAGTAATATATCTATCGAACTTTTCAATGACTCAATAGGGATACTTAGGTGTTGAGTATACTTTCTTTTATACTCAATAAAGTTGGAAAGGAGGTCCCATGATTCCCAAATACGAGGCGATAGCTGCAGATATTCGTCGAAGTATTGAGGATGGCGCTCTTAAACCAGGCGACAAGCTTCCCACCGTCGTTGAGTTCTGCGAGCTCTATAGCGTTTCCAAAATCACCGTCAAACGAGCTATCGAGCAAATCACCGAGGAAGGTCTTGTTACCAGCCGTCGTGGATCGGGTACCTACGTTAAGGACACGGCGGGGCTTCCCGGCCAGGCGTTTTTCCAGGGCAAAAACGACCGTGCCCAGGGCTTTTCGTATGAGCACCGCGGGGAGAAGGTGACCTCGGTGGTCTACGATTTCTCGATTGTTAATCCACCAGCGGACATCGCAGCCCAGCTGGGAATTGCCGAGGATGACTTTGCCTATCACATCGTGCGCGTGCGTCAGGCCGATGAGAAGCCCATCGTTATCGAGTACACCTACATGCCCCTCGAGCTGATTCCGGGCCTTAAAAAGAAGGACCTGTACGGATCGGTCTACCGCTTTATCCGCGAGCAATGTGGGCTGAAGATCTCGAGCTTCCACCGTACCATTCGCGCCGTGGCAGCAACCGAGGAAGAAGCCGAGCGCCTGGACACCAAACCTGGCTCTCCCCTGCTCGAGCTCAACCAGATTGGCTTTTTGGACAGCGGCGCGGCCTTTGAGTATTCGGTCTCGCGCAACGTTGGCGACCGCTTTGAGTTGCACAACGTAACGTTGGCATAGGTTTTTGTAGTCATGCGGGCGCTCGTTTTGAGCTGTTTGTGCAACGCCCGCGCAACACAATGGGGTATGAATATGTCCGATTTGATTAAACTGACGCCGATCTTCCACGAGAAAATCTGGGGCGGCCGCCAGCTCGAAACCGTATTTGGCTACGACATTCCCGATGGACCCATCGGTGAGTGTTGGGCCATCTCGGCCCACCCCAACGGCGACTGCCAGATTGTGGAGGGCCCGTATGCCGGCCACACGCTGTCGTGGCTGTGGGCCGAGCACCGCGAGCTCTTTGGCAGGTGCGAGGGCAAGGAGTTCCCGCTGCTCATTAAGATTCTGGACGCCAAGGACGACCTTTCGATCCAGATTCATCCCAACGACGAGTACGCTGCCAAGCACGAGAACGGCAGCCTGGGCAAAACCGAGTGCTGGTATGTGCTGGACTGCGAGCCCGGCGCCACAATCATCGTCGGCCAGCGCGCGCATGACCGCGCCGAGGCCGCGCAGATGATCGAGGACGGCCGCTGGGACGACATGCTCAACGCGCTGCCGATCCACAAGGGCGACTTTTTCCAGATTGATTCCGGTACCGTGCATGCCATCAAGACCGGCACGCTCATTTTGGAGACGCAGCAGTCAAGCGACGTGACATATCGCCTGTACGACTACGACCGTCCCGGCACCGACGGCAAGCTGCGTCCGCTGCACATTGAGCAGAGCCTCGACTGCATCGACTTTGATGCTCAGGCTCCGACCGACGGCACGGTGGCCGCACCCGAGGTGAACGGCGTGACCGAGCTCGAGTCTAACTCCTGCTACACCGTCGATCGCGTGCGCGTCGACGGCAGCAAGACCTTGGAGCAGCGCTGGCCCTTCATGTGCCTGTCGGTCATCGACGGCGAAGGCACCGTCTGCGGCGACCCCGTCCACAAGGGAAGCCATCTGCTGGCACCCAGCACCGTCAGCTCCATTGACCTCGAAGGCCAGATGGAACTGATCGTCTCGCACCTGTAAGTTACCGGTCCCCGAGCGCTCGCCGGGATGGGGCGCGGGGTTTGGTCGCCTGCTCGGACAGTCCTGCTCGCACGGAGAGCACATTAAGTGCTCTCCGGCTCGTGCGGAACTCGCGATCGACCAAATCCCGCGCCCCATCCCGGCGAGCCTCTGGCTAGTAACGACAATCAAAAAGCAACAAGGGGCTCTTCCGTTCATCAACGGAGGAGCCCCTGCTATACATAACGACTCAAGGTGCCTATAGGTAGACCTTTTCGAGAAACGATAACGTGTCCTGAAGCCGCGCCCTTTCCTTACGGTTGGTCTGCCGATTTACATACGAAGCAAAGTCCGTAAGAAAATCCTCCGCATCAACCCTCATTTGCCCCGTTAGCTCCAAACGCGCCGAAGGCGACAACAAGTCAGCAAGTCGAGCAACATCCGAACGGTGCTTCCGCCGATCAATGTTGTTGCAACGACGTCCCTCTTCATAACTTCTGTTGATATCAATGTGCGCACGCATCTTGAGGGGAATGATATGGAGTGCATCGAGCAACGTAATGCCTTCTACGCTCGTTGCGTTGTCGCGAATAAATTCGTAGTAGCCATCGTCGAGGATAATTGCCGAGAGACTTGCTACGGCCCCGTCAAAGGAAAGAGGTGCCACTTCGCCCGTTTCATCTTCGAGCACAAAATCAGGATGTCGGGCAAATAGCTCAATTTGACCGGGATAGTCTAGGGCCCGCTTCGATCCTTTGGGCAAGCAGAACCGATAGTAAGTGCACTTTCCATCGCCGACCTTTCCAATCTCGTATCCAGCTGCTTTGATAAATGCCCACAATGCAGTGGCAAATTCAACGCCTTCCCCATCAGCAATTACGACGACATCCAAGTCTTCGGTAGCCCTGAATGAATCACCTTCGCTGTCAAATAGAACGCTGCAGGCCCCTCCACCAATAAGGACGTAACCACCTTTGCAGCCGCTCATGGCATCGGCAAATCGCTCTATTCCCCTCACTTTTGACATATCGTCCTCCTGAGCTGTTCGACCGCATCGAGCAGACGATCTTCTTTGTAATCTGCTCTTGCGCAAGCAACGTATAGGGAAAACGGGTCGACACATTGCAAACCTGTCGTGTCAAAACTAACATCGGACGGCTCGTCCACGGGATACGACCAGACCTCAATCTCGGCAGCAGCCGGTTCGTACCACTGGGCCTCCAGCCATCTGTCACCCATGTGCTCTTTTAGGTCCTCTAGCTGATTCTTTTCGAGAGCAATGGTTGGAGCAGAGTCTTTATGAGCAAGGTCGGACATATAGCTAAGGGCAGACACACCGGAAAGCAGCGCATCAACGGCACGTAGCTCTGTTCTCTCGATGACCTTCTTGAGCCGGATTCGCTCTAAAACTGGTGTGCGAAGATAGTCCTCAAACCCATCCAGCAGCGTCTCGGTCGACAACCCGGCATCGCACAATATACGCTTTTTGCCGTCCCGCATAATCAACCCAGGAGCTATAGCGGCGATTTCCGAAAGATAGCCGCTGACGCTTGCCGCGCTTTTGCCACACAGACGCGCCAGGTCGCCGGCGGAGCAGTCAACCCATCGTCCCGCTATGAGATTTAGGACGATTCGTTGAGATTGGGGCGAAAGCGGAGCAGCGGGAGAAGCACCCAGCACCTCACCGGAAATAACGGCTCCGATAAACGGCAGAAACGCATTTCGCTCATCTCGGATATATGCGATCCCCTCCGAAGAAAGCGCGTGCATAAAACCTAAATCCATAGCATCCCAGCAAATTGCTACCGGACGAGCATCTATCTTGCGCACTGCATTGACGAGATTTCGCGCCGAAATGACACTGGGCGGTTCTTTTGGTTCCGCAACAATAAAACGGCCCTGCTCAGACATGCCAAGCCGTGCCAAGCGAAGCGAATACCGCTCAAGATACATGCGAGGAATCTGCATCTCAACTGGCTCTGAATCGATGGCGAGCTCTAAAGAGAAGAGTCTTTTAGGGAGACAATTTAGCAGCATGTCCACTCACCATTTTCATTTCAGTTACATTTTAGTATCTATCTAAAATTATACTGAATCGTATAAAACGCTCAATCCCCAAAGTCATAAGAAACAATCCGAAACGTAATAAGGGGCTCTCCCGACCATGTACGGAAGAGCCCCTACTCGTATCTATCTATCAGCCCACCCGGCTCTCCAGATCAAAAAGCGAACGAGCAGAGCAACGCTCGTCCAGCAACGTTACCCGAGGACCTGGGCGGGCGTATGGGGCAACATCGATCGCGAGTTCCGCACGCAAAGGAGGCCACTTAATGTGGCCTCCGTCTTGCGCAGGACTGCCCGAGCAGGCGATGTTGCCCCATACGCCCGCCCGGGTCCGCCGGGATTACGACAGCTTGACGATCGGAGCAAAGCCCTTCATCAGCTTTTTGGTCTGGCCGGTCTTTTCGAATTGGACCTCGATCATGTCTCCAGCGACCGAGATCACGGTACCCGTGCCAAAGGTCTTATGACTCACGGTATCGCCCGCGGCAAAGTCCTGCGACGCGCTGGCGCGATCGACCTTGCGCTCCACTGTTGGGGACACCTTGGACGACGGCTTTTTGGCTCGCGGTGCGCCCGAGCCAAAGGTCGAGGCAACGCGACCGGCGTCGGGCGAGACCCCACGATGGCGCTCGGTCCCGTAGCTGCTGCCGCCAAAGAAATCGTCGAAGCTCGATCCGCCGCGCGAACCGGAACCGCCGGACGAGCGCGTATGCGAACCAAACACCTTGCCGCCATACATATCCGAACCCATGCCCGAGCCAAAGGTGCCGCGACGGTCGCCGCGCTTCTCCCAGCCCGTGCCCTCAAAACCGGCAGAACCGATACCGCTAAACTCGATATCCTCAAACGGAATCTCGTTGAGAAAGCGCGAACGCGGGTTGGCGGAGGTCGAACCGTAGGTGCGACGCGTGGCCGCATAGGTCAAGAACAGGCGCTTGCGGGCACGCGTGATGGCGACGTAGGCCAGGCGACGCTCCTCCTCGAGCTTGCCCGGATCATCGCTGCCGCCAAAGTCGTGCACGTGCGGAAAGATACCCTCCTCCATGCCGGCCACGAACACCGCCGGAAACTCCAGGCCCTTGGCGGAGTGGATGGTCATCATGGTAATGGCATGCGTCTCGCCGGCCAGGGAATCCAAGTCGGAGCGCAAGGCCAGCCATTCCATGAGTGCCGGCAGCGCCTTACAGGTGAGCGGACCGTAGGTACGCTCGATCTCGCCGGCATGCACGGCACCCGCCGGCAGCTCCGTCGGCGCGGCATACGCGTTGCCTGCGATGGCGGCGGCCAGGGCATCCTGCGGAGACAGCGCCGGAGCGGCCAAGCCATCGAGCGGATTGGAGCCCGCGGCGTCACGGGCGCCGACGAGCGCCTCAAACGAGGATGCCGGGGCAGATGGCCCCGGTTCGGGCGCAGACACGCTCACCACGACGGGCTCGGGCTCGGCGCCGGCAGGCACATCGGCAACACCGGCTGCCCGCAGCTCTTCTAGGCTCTCGAGCGTACCCTCGATATCCTCGTGCGTCTCCTCAAATTCCGCCGCAACGCCCAGAAATTCCTGGATGTTCTCGGCGCGGCTCTCAGATTCCATGGTGCCCTCGGCGCGAAACGCCTGCAGCAGGCCCGTCTTATCGACGATCATCTCGACAACGTCCTTGAGCTCGCCGTCCATGCGGCGGCCCTCGCGCACCAGTGAGACAAAGCTCGACAGGCCGTTGCGCACCTTGGCACTAAACATGCCGGTTTCGGCGCACGCGATCTCGCAAGCCTGGAAGAACGAGCAACGGTTGTCGCGTGCCAGCTGCTCGATCTTTTGGATTGAGGTGGAGCCAATGCCGCGGCGCGGTGTGTTGATGACGCGCTTGACGCTCATCTCGTCGGCCGGGTTCACGATCATCTTGAGGTAGGCCATGACGTCGCGAATCTCGGCACGGTCGAAGAATCGAGTGCCGCCCACGATCTTGTAGGGCACGCCCGCGCGCAGAAACATATCTTCGAGAATACGCGACTGGGCGTTGGTGCGATAAAACACGGCGATGTCGTCGTAACTCGTGCCTTTGGCATGCAGTTTCTCGATCTCACCGGCAATCCAGCGGCCCTCGTCGCGCTCGTCGCTCGCCTGGAAGGCCTGAATCTTCTCGCCATCGCCCTCGGCCGTAAACAGGCGCTTGTCCTTGCGCTGCGAGTTGTGGCGTACCACGGCGTTGGCGGCGTTTAGGATATGGCCCGTAGAGCGGTAGTTCTGCTCGAGCTTAACGGTCTTGCAGTTTTTAAAGTCCTGCTCAAAGTCCAAGATGTTGGTGATGTCGGCGCCACGCCAGCTGTAAATGGACTGGTCATCGTCGCCCACAACCATGAGGTTTTGGTACTTGGCGGCCAGAAGGTTGGCGATTTCGTACTGGACGTGGTTGGTGTCCTGATACTCGTCGACGCTAATGTAGCGGAAGCGCTCCTGGTACTTGTCGAGCACCTCGGGGCGGGTGCGCAGCAGTTCGAGTGTGCGCACGAGCAAATCGTCGAAGTCCATCGCGTTGGCGGCACGCAGGCGGCGCTCCAGCTCCAGGTAGACCTGCGCGGCCTTTTTGTCGTTGGGGCTATCGGCGGATTTGAGCATGTCCTCGGGGCCGATCATGGCATTTTTGGCCGAACTGATCTTGCTGCGAATCATGTTGATGGGGAACTGCTTTTGCTCGATGCCGAGCGCCTGCATAATGTCACGCACCATGCGCTTTGAGTCATCGTCATCGTAGATGGTGAACTGACCGGTGTAACCCAGCAGGTCGGCGTCCTCGCGCAGCATGCGCACGCACATGGCGTGGAAGGTGCACACCCACATGCCGCGGGTACCACTGGGAATGAGCGCCGTCAGACGCTCGCGCATCTCGGCCGCGGCTTTGTTGGTAAACGTGATGGCAAGAACCTGCCAAGGCTTAACACCCAGGTCGCCGAGCATATGCGCGATGCGGAAGGTCAGGACGCGGGTCTTGCCCGAGCCTGCGCCGGCGAGGACCAGCAACGGGCCCTCGGTGGTCAGGACGGCCTCGCGCTGGGCAGGATTAAGGCTGTCAATGTCGACGAGCGGCTTGACGGGCTTGGGTGCCGGCGCGGGAGCGTCGTAGATGTCGAGCGGAACGAGCTCGGGCTCCGGCGCAGCGGGGGCGATATATGCATCGAGCGGCACGGGTTCCGGCGCGGGCGGCACGGGTACCGCGGCGTTCTTTTCCCAGGGCAAGGGCTGGGTCATGGGCGACTCCTCATCTGACGGACGGCGCGCCTGCGGGCGACGCCATAGTTTGAGCCGTACCAGTATACCGAGCCGCACGGACACCGATGCAAATCACACCACGACTCCGTGCGCCGCGCTCTGGCCGCCGCGCAGCGTCAACCAAGTTACAGACCGAGCATAGGCTCCAGAACAAAGAAGTACGCGAGCACCACGATGCCCAGAATAATGCGGTAGACGCCAAAGCACTTAAAGTCGTGACGGCGAACGAAGCCCATGAGCCACTTGATGGCAATAAGCGAAACCACAAAGGCCACGACGCAGCCCACGCCCAGAATGGCAATCTCGTTGGTGCCAAACGTACCGCCCTTAACGAAGTACTTGACCAGCTTGAGCGCGCTCGCGCCAAACATAACGGGAATGGCCAGGAAAAACGTGAACTTGGACGCCACCGAGCGCGTGCAGCCCAGCAGCAGGCCGCCGATGATGGTGGAGCCGGAACGTGATGTGCCCGGAATCAACGAAAGCACCTGGAAGCAACCGATACCCAATGCGGTCTTCCAGCTCAGGTCCTCGAGCGTGGCGATGGATCCAAAATCCAAATCCTCGTCATTGTCATTGTCTTCGGCAATATCCGCCGCAGGCGCCGCGAAGTGTGCACCGGCGGGACGCCCGCCCGCCACCACAGCACGCGAACCAAACGAATCGGCAAGAGCGGCGTTCTCGCGCTTACTTGCACGCCAGTTCTCAATCACGATAAACAACACGCCGTACACGATGAGCGCCAGCGCCACGACGGGAGCGTTATAGAAATGCTCCTCCATCCAGTCGTTGAGCGGCAGACCGATCGCCGCGGCGGGAATACAGCCAAGCACAATCTTGCCCCACAGCACCCAGGTGTCGCGACGACCCTCCTTGCCCTTGCTGGGCGAGAACGGATTTAAGTCGTAGAAGAACAGAACGCAAACGGCCAAAATGGCGCCAAGCTGAATCACGACCAGGAACATATTCCAGAATGTCTCGCTCACATTCATCTTGACGAACTCGTCCACCAAGATCATGTGGCCCGTCGACGAAACGGGCAGCCATTCGGTGATGCCCTCGACCAGGCCCATGAAGGCAGATTTTAGAAGCTCGATGATATCCAAAGGGACCCCCTCGTTTGTCACCCGCCGATAGTTGTTCTGCGGACGGTTGCGGGCGATGTCCCATTATCAACCGTTCGGCCGCGGCCGCGCCCACCCTTACCAAAAATCTCGCCCGTTCACAGAATTGCGAGCGGTCAAACCGAAATCCTTGGGTATAACTGCAACAAGCTAAAGTGTCCGGCGGCCAACACGTCGTCCGATGCACGAGCCCCGCGCCCGTGCGATAGACCAAGGAGGAAACCATGAACGAGGGCTATACCAAGGTATTTGTTTCACTCGACGGTACTGAGCAGCAGGATTTTGTGCTCACACGCGCTATCAAGGTCGCCGCAAACAATGGCGCCAAGCTGATCATCGGTCACGTCATCGATTCCACGGCGCTCGAGAGCGCCGGTTCCTATCCGGTCGATCTGGTCAACGGCCTGGAGGAGGCCTTTAAGAACTCCATTGCCAAGCAGCTCGAAGAGGCCAAGGCTAATCCCAACATTCCCGAGGTCGAAGTCATGATTCGCGCCGGCCGTATTCGCGAGACGCTCAAGGACGAGATGCTCGACGTGGTCAAGCCCGATCTGGTGCTCTGCGGCGCTCGTGGCCTTTCCTCGATCAAGTATGCGCTCCTGGGTTCGATTTCGACATTCCTGCTGCGCAACACCGACTGCGACATTCTGGTCGTGAAGTAGCGTTGCTCCCACCGGCCGCGGGACCTGCGGGGTTTCCTAAGGGCACGTCCTCGCCGCGTTGCGGCTGCGGGATGTGCCCTTAGGAAACCCCTCCCGGCCCCGCGGCCTTCGCAGCCTTACTTCAACGAGTTGGCTGATGGAAAAATGGCGTGCCGCCCCAAACGGGGCGGCACGTTTTGTTCGGGGTGGCACGTTTTTGTTTGGGCGGACGTCTGCCGCGTGCGTTACTCGAAGTATTGAAACTTGTTGGTCGAGAAAGCGAATGTTACGACAAAGCCTTCGCCCGGCTCCGATGCCGCGGCAACGTCGATGCCCATCTTGGAACACAGGCGCGCCACCAGGTAGAGGCCGATGCCCGTTGCGCGCTTGGTGGTGCGGCCGTTATCGCCGGTAAAGCCCTTCTCGAACACGCGCGGCAGGTCAGCCGCGCTCACGCCGCAGCCGTTGTCCGCGACGGTAAGCTCGATGCGCTCGCTTGCCAGGCCCTCGTCCAGCAACGCACCCGAAAACACAATCTTCGCGCCGTCCTCACGCGCATATTTAATGCTGTTCTGAATGAGCTGGCCCAGAATAAACTCGAGCCATTTCTCGTCGGTGAACACCTCAAAGTCGAGGTTCTCGCACACCGGAGCCACGTGCGCCGCAATGAGCTCGCGCGCGTTGGCTTTAATCGCGCCCGTCACCAAGCTCTTGAGACCCCAGCGGCGAATTAGGTAGTCGCGCTCTACGACTTCCGAGCGCGCATAGTACAGCGCCTGATCGATATAGCGCTCCACGCGAGCCAGCTCGCGACCCAGGTCATCCACGCGCGACAGGTCGTCTTCGCTGCCGTGCAGGTTTTCCAAAATCAGATGAGCCGCCGCCAGGGGCAGCTTGGCCTCGTGGACCCAGCTCTCGATATAGTCGCGGTAGTCATCGGTCTGGCGCCGGCCTTCCGCCACCTCGTCGCAAGCGGCTTTGCCCACCCGGCGCAAGACCTCATATTCGAGCTCGCCCTCGGCATAGGTCGGGCATTGCACCATCTCCTGCACCCATGCGGGGCTCCCCAGCTCCTCTGCCGCGCGCTCCAGCTGGCACAGAAAACGACGACGGCGCACGTACTCGATCACGATGCCCAGCATGCCAAAGATAAAGGACACACCGACCGCCACGACCACGATGGATGCCGGGGCGCCGGCGACCGTCAGTACAAAACAGCTCAGCAGCACGCCGCAGGTCCACACGGCAACGGGAAGCAGTGCATCTTTAAAGAACTTGGCAAACGACATAACCGGCCCCTAGACCGAATAGCCTTGGCCGCGATGCGTCGTCAAATACCCCTTGATGCCGATTTTTTCAAGCGTGGTGCGCAGGCGGTTGATATTGACGGTGAGCGTATTGTCGTCCACGAAGGCGTCGGAGTCCCACAGGTCCTGCATGATAGCCGAGCGCGAGACAATCTTGCCCGCGCGGCCCAAGAGCAGCGAGAGGATACGCAGCTCGTTTTTGGTGAGCTCGGTACTGTCGCCGGTTGCCGTATTGGTGACCATGGAGCGGGCGAGGTCGAGCTCCAGCCCCTTGTGGACGAGCGTGCTGCGATCGCCCGCCACCGCGGTGCGGCGCAGCAACGCATTGATGTGCGCCACGAGCACACGGGCGCTGTAAGGCTTGGGAACAAAGTCGTCCGCGCCAAGCGTCATGGCCATGACCTCGTCGATCTCGGTCGTGCGCGACGTGAGGACGATGATAGGAACCTCGGATTCGCGGCGAACCTCGTGGCAGATATGTTGGCCGTCCTTGACGGGAAGCGTGAGGTCGAGCAACACCAGGTCGGGCGCGGCGGCAAGGATATCGCGCGAGACATGCTCAAACGATTCGCAGGCCTCGATTTCAAACCCGGCGCGGGCAAGGATGTCGACAAGCTCACGACGAATGCGCTCGTCGTCCTCAACGACATAGATCAGCGCCATGGATTCCGCTCCCCTCTTGGTTGTCTTGCCCCATTATGACCGCGGAGCCGCAGGTGCGTGCCTCGCGAGGCACCAAGGTGACAGAACTGTTCGCGAACGAAAGCGTTTGGCTCGCCCCTCGCTCGCAACGGGAGCGAGGATCAAATGATTATTAAATCCCCGTCCCAGGAAAATCATTTAGCGGTGGGCACGGAGCTTTTCGTAGCCTTCGGCAAAGAAGGCAACCGTAGCGGCGTCGGACTCGACGGCGTCCGTCTCGGCGGCAGGGACCACGCCGTGCTCGTCACTCACCAGGAACAGCGCGCCCTTGAGCTGCGCGGGAATGTCCACGCGCGTGACCGGGATGCCCTTGGTCTGGGCCAGCTGCTCGATAAGCGTCGCCGTGCCACACAGGCACTCGTCCGCCGGTGCCACAAAGGCCAGCTCGCCGTTGTTGACGGCGGCGAGCAGCTCGGGTGCCACGCCGGTTTCGTCGGCCTCGGAGCGGGCCTCGGCGGAGCGGGCACGAAGCGCCTTGGCCGAAGTATCGGCCAGCGGCTCGTACTCCCCCACCGTCATGGCGGCATTGCCGTTAACGTCGATCACCAGCATGAGCACGCCGTCGCGCGCGGTGTAATCGCCCTCGGCAAGCGACCACTCAACGTGCTGCTTGGCCCAGCTGAGCATGTTATGGGTGAGCGGCTCGCCCTGCACCAGGCGCTCGGACAGCGCACGAATGTGACGGTTGAGCATGGGCACCTTTTTGTTGGACATGCGCCAACGGCAGACAAGCGCGGGCTTGTCGAGCGTAAACTTCTCGACCGCCTCCTGATTGGCGCAAAAGTCCTCGTACGCACGCTGGTCCTCGGCATTGCCAAACAGCTCGGCATCATCCACAACGGCCATATCCAACCTTTCTCAAAAACATACACCGCACCGTTATACCCAAAAAAGCCGCCTGCACCAACCGGCACAGGCGGCAATAGATAGCTTTAGTTCGGGGCGAGCCAATACCGCTGGTGGAGCATAAGCCAGCGAGCCGGACCCAAGTGCCTCAGGTCGCCGCGAAAGAGGAGCGACGCGTACTTCTGTACGCGAGCGACGGTTTGAGCGGCGAGATGAGGTGCTTGGGGCCGGCACAGCGTCGAGCAGTTACGCGGTTTGGTAAAACCGCGTAACGATCATTAGTGGCGGAAGTGGCGGGCGCCCGTGAAGACCATTGCGATGCCATGCTCGTTGCAGGCCTGGATGCTCTCGTCGTCGCGCTTGGAGCCGCCGGGCTGGATGATGCAGGTCACGCCGTGCTCAGCAAGCACGTCGACGTTGTCGCGGAACGGGAAGAACGCGTCGCTTGCGCAGGCAAAGCCGCCCTTCTCCACGCCCTCGCGCTCGCAGAAGTCCTCGGCGCGCTCGCAGGCAAGCAGTGCGGAGTCAACGCGGTTGGGCTGGCCCGGGCCCATGCCAATGCCGGCCTTACCCTTGGAGACCAGGATGGCGTTGGACTTGACGCCCTTGCAGACCTTCCAGGCAAACTCAAGCTCGGCCATCTCGGCATCGGTGGGCTTGCGGTCGGTGGGGAACGTAAAGGTCGCGGGATCCTCGATCACGTGGTCGACCTCCTGCACCAGCATGCCGCCGTCGATGGAGCGCAGCTCCACCTTGGCGCCGTGGTCCACGCCGCCGGTAGCCAGCACGCGCAGGTTGGGGCGCTTGGCCATGCGCTCGAGCGCCTCGGCGGTGTAGCTCGGGGCGATGATGACCTCGACGAACTGCTTGTTCTGATCGGCAAAGTGCTCAACCAGCTCAAAGGGAACCTCGCGGTTGCAGGCGATGATGCCGCCGAAAGCGCTCTTGGGATCGCAGGCAAAGGCGCGGTCGTAGGCAGCCGTGATGTCCTCGGCAACGGCGGAGCCGCAGGGGTTCTGATGCTTGAGGATCACGCAGGCAGGCTCGTCGAACTCGCGAACCAGGTTCCAAGCGGCATCGGCGTCCAAATAGTTGTTGTAGCTGAGCGGCTTGCCCTGAATCTGCTCGGAGCCCACGAGCGGGAACTGCGAGCTCGCGGAGTTCTCGCAGCCATCGGCAAAGCGGTAGACCGTAGCCTTCTGCTGAGGATTCTCGCCATAGCGCAGGTCGTCGACCTTCTCCAGCGAGACCTCGAGTTTGGCAGAGGTGTCCGCCACGTCGCTTGCCTGGGCAGCAAGCCAACGGGAGATAGCCGTGTCGTAGGCGGCGGTGGTCTGGTAGACCTTCACCTGCAGGCGACGACGGGTGGAAAGCGTGGTGCAGCCACCAGTCTCGCGCATCTCGGCCAGGACGGCATCATAGTCGGCCGGGTCGGAGATGACGGTAACGCTCGCGGCGTTCTTGGCGGCAGAGCGAAGCATGGAGGGGCCACCGATATCGATGTGCTCGATGGCATCCGCGAAGGTGACCTCGGGGTTGGCGACGGTCTTCTCGAACTCGTACAGGTTGACGACGACCAGGTCGATCAGCTTAATGCCGTGCTGAGCTGCCTCCTGCATGTGCTGCTCGGAATCGCGGCGAGCCAGCAGCGCGCCGTGAACCTTGGGGTGCAGCGTCTTGACGCGGCCGTCCATCATCTCGGGATAGCCCGTAAACTCCTCGATGGGGGTTACGGGAACGCCCGCGTCCTCGATGGCACGAGCCGTGCCGCCCGTAGAGATGATCTCGACGCCAAAGTCGTCAACCAGCGTCCGTGCGAAATCGACGACGCCCGTCTTATCGGTAACCGAGATCAACGCGCGTGCGATCTTCACATCAGATCCCATGCAGTCCTCCTGTCTGGTACGCCGCCGTGCTCTGTGAGTCGGTGATACGTCGATCTGCAGCGCTCGCGCAGCGGCATTGAAAATACTGATTCAATGTAGCGCATCGAGCGCATCGATGCACCCCGTAACGGGCGCATGTGCAGAAAAAGCTTGCGAGCGGGGGTTGCAGGAGCGCCACTGGGCACGGTGAGTTGATGGAACACAGGGGCACCATAATTAGATGCCAATGGCATGGTAGAACTGTGCTCGACATGCATCCGCAATAGAAAGAGGCACTATGGTCTCGCGGGTTCTCTACCGACCGTTTGATACCGAAGACTTCGACGCCATCGCGCTGATCTTGCAGCAGCTTTGGCATAACAATTCGGATAACGAAGAGTACAACCGCCTTGAGGCCGCGTGCGACCTCGCCTATTGCCTTTCTTCCTCGACGTTTTCGCAGGTCGCCGTAATCGACGGCCAGGCGCGCGGCATTGCACTCGCACGTGCGGGGCAAAGCAGCGGCGCCACCGTTAAGGAGCATTGGATGGATACCGAACGCGCATTGCTGTCGCAGATGCGTGAGCTGGAGCCCGATGCCTGTGCCGAGTATCTCTCGTTTGTGCGCGCCACCATTCGGACCAACAACCGCCTGCTCGAGAGCAGCCCGCTGCCGCATGACAACGAGGTCACGTTGCTTGCCGTGGATCGCGATGTCCACGGCCTGGGCGTTGGCTCGGTTCTGCTCGATGCCGCGGTCTCGCACCTGTCCTCGCGCGGAGCGTCGAGAGCGCACCTGTATACCGACTCCAACTGCTCGTGGAAGTTCTACGAGCTGCACGGCTTTAAGCGCACGGCCACGCACCACGCCAGCCGCGAAGAGCGCCGCCACGACATGCCGCGCGAAAGCTTCCTCTACGAACTCGACCTAACAGCCTAAAACCGGCAGTTAGGGACGTCCCCTTTGTGCCGGCACCCCGGGACACTCCTTGGCAGCAACCACACCTAGTCGTTGGGGACGTTCTTAAATGACTAGTCGCCGGGGACAGTCTTGAACAAAAGAGTCACCGAAACCCTCGCTGGCATCACCCTATAGAGGATTCTGCAAATAGCGGTGGGCAAAAGTAAAAGATCGGCGCATTTTGGCGCATAAAAAGGGGATGGGCTTTCCCCGACGGCTGCCGAGAAAAGCCCATCCCATAATTTAGGACCGCTAGAACGTTCCGCCGCCGCCTCCGCCGACGCCGCCGCCCCCGCCGCCCGAGAAGCCACCACCGCCGCCGCCGCTCGAGCTATCGGAACTCGAAGCCAGCTCACGGATGCTCTCGTGATACACGCCATCGAACGAATCGAGCGGAGACTGGTTTCCGTAGTGATGGTAGTACCACCAGTAGCAGGGGTAATTGTCGTAGAAGCCGTCGGCCTCGCGCACCTCGGGCGGCACGGCCTCGGCAAGCTGACGCAGAACTTCCTTGGAAACGCCCAGCGCCGCACCCATCACCAGAAGTTTATTCCACAGCACCAGATCGCCGGGGACGGCTTCCTTTAGACGCGTGAAGTCCTCGAGCCAATGCTTGAGCGCCTTGCAGCGAGCCGCCACCTCGGCGCCCTCCGGCGTAAGGCGGCGGAACGTAAGGCCCACGCCAATACCCACCAGCACAATCGGCACCGAGATAACCGCGGCGACAATGTTCACCTGTGCGCCGTCGGTAAAGAAGATGGATCCCACGGGAACAAAGGCGATCAGAGTACCAAGAACCAGGCAAAACACCATTGCGACAATGCCGTCCGAGGCAACGTACTCGCTATCGGCCAGTTTGCCCTTAACGGTGCTCTGATAGTCCTTGAGCTTGTCGCCCACGGGCGTAGCGTGCTGCTTAACATAGTGTTGCAGCTCGTCAAACGTGCGCGAGCGATCGCCGTTCTCGTCGGGCTTAGCACCGGCAAAGAAAACCTTGAGCACCATGCGGTCAATGCCCTTGGCCGACTTCCAGCCCGCATCGCTCACCGTCACACGATACGTCTGCTCCTCTTTTTCGCGACGGAGCAGGCCCTTCTTGCCCTTGGTCGCGATTGCCTCCTCTAACTTGATCACGCAATCGTCGGTGAGCTTCATGAGCGTGGCGATATATGCCTGATCGGGCACCTCGTTCCAGCTCATGAGGGCCGAAAGCACGGCGGGATGGTCGGCCGAGGGCACGTCGCGGAAGTATTCGTCCTGGAACAGCGGTTTGGGCTTGCGCTTGCGCAACTTGAGCACGACGATTGTGCCGGTAAAGGCCACCGCCGCGACAACGCTAACCACGGCAAGTGCATTGGCGATCATGCGGGCGTGAGCGCGGCGGGCGTTGGCCTCCTCGGCCCACGCCTTCTCCTCGCTCAGAATTGTCGACATGCGTTCCTTGCCCGAGGCGGCGAGCTGCGGCACCCAATCGCTGGGGAAGGCGATGCGCGCCTCGGCGAATTCGCCCTGATGCACGCAGGGTATGGTATAGGTAACCATGGGCTCGTCCGCGTCGAGCGACACGTCGCCCGTGAGCGGACCGTGGCCCCATGCACGGAAGTTATCGCCCTTGACGGCCGCCGTTCCGGCAGCGGCATTTGCGAAGTAAACTTCCATCTCGACGTCATCGGAGTCCGCAGACCAGCCGTCGCCCACAAACTTCCAGTAGAGCTCGGCGGTATCGGACCAGTTCATAACCGCACCGGTCATGGTGTAGCTCACGTAATAGATCGCGCTGTCGCCACTCTCGTGGGGGCTGAACACCTTGATCTTTACGCCGCCGTCGGACTGCTCAACCGTATAGACGCCGTTGTCGCCTTTGTTTGCATAGTCAACCCTGCTAAACGCGGCATCATCTTCCTCGACGCTCAGCACGTCGACACCCGCCGTACCACCCTGCTGGTTGGTGCCCGTATTGATATCCCAATACACGCCGTTGATGTCGTCGTCGAAATCAAACTGGCGCCCCTCGACAACGGTCAGCGATCCATCGGCCTCAACCGTGGCACCGATATAGGTTTGGGTCATGGAATACCCGTCGGCACGTGCAACGGCGGGCAACAGCAGCAGCACGCACGCGACGAGTGCGCAAATGGAAGCAAATCGCGCAAGCAGGCAGCGCTGCCGACAAGCATTGGCAACGGGGGCGTTCATAGGCACATCCTTTGTCTGTAAAACCAACAGCGCCATTGTCCCACGTTTGCGGGTACACATGACGAACATCTAGGCGACCGGAGCGCCAAACGGGATGAAAGTCATGCCTGCCGCCAGCAGCTAATCATTGGGTAGTCATTGTGGACGTTCTTAAATGACTAGTCATGAGGGACACCCTTGGCATGGCCCGCGCCAGCAATAGATACCACTTCACAGCTCCGTCACAGGTGTAGCAGCTTTGTGTGGGCGCGGCACGCGCTGATTGAGCCGCCAGCCGAGGGGCATAAAGCAGTTGAGCGAAACTGGTTTGCCCCTTTGCCGTTCGCTCGAGGATCATGTCCCCCTTTTCCGCGGAAACCCCGGCAGTTGCGAAGAGCTGCCGGGGTTTCTGTTGTCTAAGGTACTGAGTTGATCGACAGGAATCAAAGCACCGAGCCTGCGGCCCACCATACGCAATGCGGGGCCTCGACAACTTGCGGACCACAGTGACGCCTCCCCATCGCGCCCCGCGCTATACTCGTCCGCATGGATATCAACGCACGCAACATAGCAACGCCCGCCGCGAACGCGCCAACAACGCCGCCCGCCTCCGTTCCCGTACCTGTCGTAGGCCGTTTTGCCCCGTCGCCCTCGGGCCGCATGCACCTGGGCAACGTGTTCAGCTGCCTGTGCTCGTGGCTTTCGGCCCGCAGCCAAGGCGGCAGCATCGTGTTACGCATTGAGGATCTGGACGATCGCTGCAAGCGCCCGGAACTTGCCGCCCAATTGATTGACGACCTGGCCTGGCTGGGGCTTGAGTGGGACGAAGGCCCCTACTACCAGCACGATCGCCTGGACTTGTACGAGGACGCCTTGCGCCGGCTGAATGACGCCGACCTCACCTATCCCTGCTTTTGCACGCGTGCCGAACTCCACGCCGCGAGCGCGCCGCATGCCAGCGACGGCACGCCCATCTACCGCGGCGCCTGCCGAGGCCTTTCTGCCGAGGAGGTTGCCCGCCGCAGTGCCCTGCGCGCTCCCGCCACGCGCCTGCGCGTGCCCGCCGTCGATGACCTCGCCGGCGACGTGATCGAATTCGTGGACCGTACGTACGGCGCCCAATGCGAGGCACTCGCCACCGAGTGCGGCGACTTTTTGGTGCGCCGCAGCGACGGCGTTTTTGCCTACCAGCTAGCCGTGGTGGTCGACGACGCTGCCATGGGCGTCACCGAGGTCGTGCGCGGATGCGACCTGCTGGGCTCCACGCCCCGCCAAATCTACCTGCAACATCTGCTGGGACTTCCCACGCCGCACTACGCGCACATTCCGCTGCTCATGTCGCCGGACGGCCGCCGTCTATCCAAGCGCGACCGCGACCTGGACCTGGGCGAGCTACGCGCCCGCTTTGGCACGCCCGAGGCACTGCTGGGCTGGCTCGCCGGGCAAACGGGCATCGCGCCGGACACCACGCCGCGCTCTGCCGAGCAGCTGGTCGAGCACTTTAGCTGGAATGTCATCCGCGCGCACCGCGAGAACATCGCTGTAACGGCCGAGTAGCCAAATACCTCGCCCCTACGCAACGTCCCAGGGCTGGAGTTCGTCGCCCAAGCGAACGATGCAGTCGTAGAGCACGGTATGGCGCTCGGCAGGGTTGGCATCCCGATGAAAATGCCCGTAGTACCAACGCTTGTAATCCAAGCGGTCTTCCAGCTCATCGAAAAATGCCGTAAGCCGATCAACGGCGGGGTAATTCCAGCCGGGCGCAGGATAGAGCGTGGGCGAAAGCATGCGCGTAGAGCAGGTATGGGTGACCACGTAGTCAACCTTCCAGCCCACGCTGTCGAGCTTTGTCCGCGCCTCCTCAAAGTTGCGCTCGTCCGGCAGCTCCTGTGGCCACCAGCTGGAATAGGGAATGCGGTATTCCTTATCCACGCTCGTGGCGCCGCCCATGGTAAAGATCGTTGAGCCGTCGAGCTCAAAAACCTCGCCGCGCGTCAGGCGCCGTATGGGAGAGGTATCCGACAGGCGTTGCGTTAGCCCACCGTGCCACAGCTCCATGGGACGCTCCGCCCAGTGATCGAAACGCTCGTGATTGCCGTCGACGAACAGCACGGTATAGGGACGCGATTCCAGCCAGGCGATATCGATGCATTCCTCGGCAGAGAAATCCCACGGAAAGCCAAAGTCGCCCGCGACAATCAGATAGTCATCGCTCGTCAGACTATCCCCGAGATCCCAGTCGCGCAGCTTTTGCATGTCGACGCCGCCGTGAATATCGCCCGTCACATAGACCGTCATCGGATTACCACTTCTCTGTAAGTCGCTAGACCGCATTCTGCACGATCACTAAGCCAACCGTTCCAGCCCTTCCATCCCTTAGGGCTTACCCCTCGTTCTTCCATCCAAACGGATCAAGCACCCAAAAAATCAGATCGAGCACGCCGCCGGTCATCATAGCGCCGGCAAGGGCCATGCAAACGCGCAGAGAACCGGCACTTCGGAGCACGTCGAATGGTCCCAGAACAGCCAACAGCGCGACCGCTGCGCCGACCACGCACAGCGCGAGGCACGGCCCCGCGTCCTTGACGCACTTCTTTGCGAGATGCTTGGTGTTATCACTCATCAATATCGGACTCCTTAGAGGGCCGTTGTTTGGGCACATGCCGCCGCGGCAGAGCAGGGCGGCAGAGTAAGTGTCACATGCCGTGCGGACATCAATGGAGAAACCGCCTGCTCGACCAACCCTTAACGCCGTTTTGCACCGGCACTCCATCCCCCGCTATCGAGGTCTAATACTTTTCCGCGAAGTGAACGTCTGTTTTTGGACCCCTGAAGCATCCACATTTTTCGTCGGCAAAATCGCAGGATTTCAGCATCGAAACCGCAGGAAACGGCACCTCTAAAGTGTCGATGCTTCGGGGGTCCGTTTTAGCTCGTTCACTTCTCGGGAAAAGTATTAGACCTCGCTGCTAGCTACCCAGAAGGGCACCTCTTCCTTCCCCACAGCACCCAAAAACTCATCCAACATTAATCTTGGCTCAAGAATCGCTTAATCTATAACCTGCACTATAAAGTTCGACCAAGGGCGGGGCGGCGCCGCGCAACGCTCGCGCCCGGGCAGATCGCCCGACGTCGCGCCCATCGAACGAAAGGACAGGTCATGGACGACCTCGAAAAAGTTGAAACCATCCGCACCAAGTGCAACGTGAGCTACACCGATGCCAAGGCCGCGCTCGACGCCACCGACGGCAACGTTCTGGATGCCATCATTTGGCTCGAGTCGCAAGGCAAGACCCAGACCACATCGGCGCACGCCGCCACCGAATCCGAGCCGGCCGATGAACCCTCGGCCGAGATGGTCGCCGCGCAGGCAGCCTACGAGAAGTCGAGCGAAAAGACTGACTTTTCCAAGAAGATGGACAGCGTGTGGGAGTACCTCAAAAAGCTCTTCCGCCTGAGCCTGGACACCAAGTTTATCGCCACGCGCCGCGACGCCATCATCCTCAACATCCCCATCCTGATCCCCATCGTCGCCCTGTTTGCCTGGGGCGCCACGATATGGCTCATGCTGATTGGCCTGTTCTTTGGCATGCGCTACCGCATCGATAGCGACGGCGACGTGCCCGGCAGCATCAACAACCTTATGAATCACGCCGCTGACGCCGCGGACGACATCAAGCAAAACCTGAACGACGACAAGTAATCGCAGACGGGGACACGCATGACACAGATCCTGATTGTAGAGGACGAGGAGAAAATCGCCCGCTTTGTGACGCTCGAGCTGGAGCACGAGGGCTACCAGGTGGAGCACGCCGCCGACGGCCGCACCGCCGTGGACCTGGCGCTGGAGCACGACTACGATCTGATTCTGCTCGATGTGCTGTTGCCGCAGCTCAACGGCATGGAGGTCTTGCGGCGTGTCCGCAAGCACAAGGATGTGCCGGTGATTATGGTCACCGCGCGCGATGCCGTGATGGACAAGGTGGCCGGCCTCGATGCCGGTGCCGACGATTACCTGACCAAGCCGTTTGCGATTGAGGAGCTGTTCGCACGGATTCGCGTGGCGCTGAAGCGCGCGGAGGCCGTGCGGGCGGCTTCGGGTGTTGGCGGCGCCGGCGCTGGGGCGGGCATGGCGGGCGGCGCGGGCGGCGACGCCGCTGCGGTGTCCCCGGTCAGTGAGTCGACCAAGGCTTCCGTCGCGCCCTCCCCCGCCGCGCTCACCGTGGGCTCGGTCGTGCTCGACCCCGACCGCCGCGAAGTCACGGTCGGCGGCTCGCCCATCGCGCTCACGGCCCGCGAGTTCGACGTTCTCGCCCTGCTTATGGCACATGCCGAAACCGTGCTCACACGCGAGCGCATCGCGCACGAGGCGCTGGGCTACGAATACGTGGGCGACACCAACAACGTCGACGTGCACATCGCGCACCTGCGTGCCAAGATCGAGGACGCCGGCGGCGCCCGCATCATCCAGACCGTGCGCGGGGTGGGCTATGTCTGCCGTGCGTAACGCCGAGGCCAAGCGTGTCACCTCCATCGCCCGCGCCATCAACTGGAGCTATATATGGCGCCGCCTGATGAGCTACGTCTGGCTCGATCTGCTGCTGATGGTGATTGCGGCGGCGATCCTCGTCTATGGATACAACCAGACGCTGCCCGACGGTGCGTTTACCGCAGGATGGATCCCCAGCGCCGCCGTTCACGGCATGTCGCTGAAGCCCGCGCGCGGCTGGGACCTGACAACGCTCACCTATACCGTCGAACTTGCTACCACCAAGACTTTCCCTCTCGCGCAGGACCTCGTCGCGCTATGGCCTCTCTACCTTGTCGTTGTGGGTTGGCAGGTCATCAGCGTGCTCAACATGCTCGGCGGCGCAAGGCACGTGCGTCGCACCATGGCACCGCTCAACGACTTGGCCCTGCGCGTGGACGAACTCGGCCGCATGCAACTCTCCGGCGGCAAAATGGAAACGCTGGAACAGGCCATCGAGCGTGCAAGCGTCGACTCGCCAAGCGTCACCACCGGCGACGCCGACCTGGCAAGCATCGAGGTCGCGCTCAACCGGCTACTGCGCCAGATGCAAGAGGCCAAGCTGCAGCAGATGCGCTTTGTCAACGATGCAAGCCACGAGCTGCGCACGCCCATCGCGGTGATTCAGGGCTACGTAAACATGCTCGACCGCTGGGGCAAAGACGACCCGGACGTGCTGGCGGAATCCATCGCGTCCCTCAAGGCCGAAAGCGAGCATATGCAGGAGCTCGTGGAGCAGCTGCTGTTTTTGGCACGCGGCGATGCCGGGCGCACGGTCCTGCGGCGTGCGCATACCAACCTGGCCGCACTGGCCGGCGAGGTGTGCGAGGAATCGCAGATGATCGACGCCGCGCACACGTATCGGCTGGCTTTTGACGCTGCATTTGCCAACGATCCGCGCTGCGACGCACCTGTCGACGTGGCGCTTGTGAAGCAGGCTCTGCGCGTGATCGTGCAGAACGCCGCCAAGTATTCGAACGCGGGAACGACCGTCACGTTTGCCATAACTCCCGATACGGGCACGGGCACGATCGACATAAGTGTTGAGGACGAAGGTATCGGTATGAACCAGGAGTCCGCAGCTCACGCGTTTGAACGGTTCTACCGCGCCGACAACGCACGCGATGCCGGCGCGCAGGGCTCGGGCCTGGGGCTTGCCATTGCTAAGTGGATTGTCGATAGCCATGGCGGCGCCATTGGCGTGACCTCGGTCGAGGGCGTCGGTAGCCGCTTTACGATTCGCCTGCCACGGTAGGAAGCCCCCTCGTGAATCGAGGTCTAATACTTTTCCAGAGAAGTGAACGAGCGTATTTGGACCCCTGAAGCATCCACATTTTTCGACGGGAAAGTCGCAGGATTCCAGCATCAAAACCGCAGGAAACGGTACCCTCAAAGTGTCGATCCTTCGGGGGTCCAATTCTGCTCGTTCACTTCTCGGGAAAAGTATTAGACCCCGATTTCATGTCCCCTCAAAAGGTCGCCCCCTCGGCATAAAAAAGGGATAGGTCCATGCGGCCCTATCCCTTTTTTCGTTATAGCAGCTTGCGCGCTACTCGCGACACAGGTGCACGGCGAAGCCGGCGAACTCGCGCTTAAAGTACACAAGCTTGGTGCCGCCGTCGGGCAGCAGCACGCGCGACTCCTCGTTGACCTCGAGCCCGTGCTCGGCAAACCACTTCTCGGCAGCATCGATGTCGTTGACGGCAAAGCCTATGTGGCCCTTGGCGCCACGACCGTTCTGCTTCATGATCTCGACCAGCGAGTCATTAAAGTACGAAATCGGGGTCTCGCTGACGGGCAGGCCCATCATCGTCGAGAACAGCTCCGCGATCTCCAGAGCGTCTGCCGGGTCGGTGGCGTTAATGCCCACATGGGCAACGCGCATGCCAAAGAGCTCGACCGGGTTGGCGTTCTGCTCGTTCATACAGGCAGCGTCTACTGAGCCATGACGTCGAGAACGGCCTTCTCGGCAGCGACGCGGTTCATGCCGGTCATAAAGGGCACGCCGCTCACGTACGGGCAGGTGAGGCCCTCGGGGGCAACGGTGGTGGCGATCAGCAGGTCGGCGCCCTCGTCGCAAGCGTCTTTGGCCTCGGAAATGGCGCACTGCACGATCTCATACTTGCCGGCGTAACCGTTGGCGTCGAGCATGGTGGCGACCTTCTGGGCAACGAGCGTGGAAGTAGCAGCGCCAGCACCGCAAGCCAAAACGATCTTCTTCATAGGTAATGTCTCCCTTCATGGTTTACTTTAGGTAAGTGTACCGCAGCGAGCGATGGCGCTCGGCCTCGATGCACTTTTGTGCCAGTTTGCTTGCACGCTGCGTATAATACATCTAGTAGGTTTTGTCATACCGCTTGTTTTACGAGCGACCGAGGAGCTCAATATGCCCGATTCCCGCACACTCTGGACCGTCGTCGTTGTCATCTGTATCGCCGTGTCGCTGCTCTTTAGCATCAAAAAACGCACCACGTTTAAACGCCTGCAGCGGCTCATGGCCGCCAAACAGTGGGACGAGTTCGATCGTTTGCTCGACGGCAAACTCACCAGCATGCTGTACCCGCGCTACAACCGCGACTACCTGCGCCTGAACTCCTATCTGCTGCGCGAGGACCACGAGCGCGCCGACGAGATGTTTGACCTGCTGCTGGGGCTCAACCTGCCCAAGATGCAGCGCGTCGATCTGGTGATCAAGGCCTTTAACTACTACGTTGGCCAGGAGGACCGCAAAAAGTCCAAGGAGCTGCTGCACGAGATCAAGGGCTTTGAGGGTGGCCAAGCCGAGGCAGTCGCGCACGAATGCCAGCTGATGTACGACACGATGATCCTCAAGCGCCACAACGACATTCCCGAGCTGGAGCGCATGCTCGAGGATGTCGGCAACGACCCGGTCAAGCGCTGCCGACTGGAGTACCTGCTGGCCCTGCAGTACCAAAACAAGGGCGACGAGGCAAAGTTCCAAGAGTTCCTCGAAAAGTCGGGCCAACACTCGATGGCCGTCAACGCGTAACGGACGGCTTGTGCTAGACTTCTAGTCTTACGGGGGCGTGGCGGAATTGGCATACGCAGGAGACTTAAAATCTCTCGCCGCAAGGATTGTGGGTTCGAGTCCCACCGCCCCTACCACGTATTGTTTACGAGCCCGTGTCCCTTTGGAATGCGGGCTCGTTTCTTTTGGACACCGTCAAGCCTCTAAGTTGCGGTGGAATAGTTCCTGTTTTGGCAGTTTATCAGCCCATTTAGGAACTATTTCACCGCAACTTATGAGGGGATAGTTAAAGGACGCTGAGGCTGGGGGTCCAGGCGATGGTGGGGGTCGCGCCGTCGAGAACCTCGTTGATGGTGGCGGCCATTCCGGCGAGCAGGCTGTTCTCGCTTACAGTGAGCGCGTCGTAGCCGCCGGCTCGCATGAGCTCGCGAATCACCACAGCACCAGCCAGGATCACGCCCGCACGCTTGGGTTGCACGCCTGGCAACGCGGCGATGCCCGCGACATCCAGCGAGGACATGCGCTCGATAGCGGCCGAAACCTGGTCCAGCGAAAGCTCGCGCAGGTGCACAAAACTCGAATCATACGGCTCCAGCTCGTGAACGAGCGCAACGAGCGTGGTGACGGTGCCACCCACCGCGACCAGGCGCTCGGCTCGCTCAAAGTCGACCGGCAAGCTCTTAAAGTAGCCCGCAAACTGCTCGTTTGCCCACGCGCCAGCGGCGGCAAGCTCGCTGCCCGTTGGCGGCAGCGCCGAGAAAAACCGCTCCGTCACGCGGCGACAACCGATGTCCAGCGAGCGCGTTCCCTCCAGCGCAAAGATCCCACGCTCCGGCGCATAGACGCCCGTCGCGAGCTCCGTGGATCCGCCACCCGAATCGGCAACAATGATGCGCTCGCCGGCAAAGTCGTGCGCCACGCCAAAAAACGTCAGGCGCGCCTCGACCTCGCCCGGAATCACCTGCGGCTCGAGCCCCAGCTCGCGCAGGCCGTCCAGCAGCAGCGCGGCATTGGACGCATCGCGCGCGGCGCTCGTGCACGTGGTGCAGATGCACGCGGCCCCAAAGGCACGGGCCTCGTCCACAAACATTCGGCACGCAGCGAGCACGCGCCCAACGGCCGCCTCGCAAAAGCGCCCCGTTGCGTCCACGCCCTCGCCCAAGTCGGTAATCTCGGTATGCTTGGACGATTCCACGATCGCCCCGTCCTCGACCTGGGCCAGCACCAGTCGCGACGACACCGTTCCCAGGTCAATCGCCGCCACCTTATATCGTTTGCAATTCGTCATTGCGGCCCCCCTCCGGGCGCTACTCGCCATTGGACACGACTGCCTGGCCCTCGACGCCGTTAAATCCAAACAGCATGTCGAGCGTCTGGATGTACCACGGCGCGTCCTTGCCGACCTCTTCGATTTCCTTGGCAACTTCGCTGGCCTTCTTGGCGTTCGACGACTTCTGGCTCGACGAGGTATCGGAATCGTCGTCCAGGCCCTGCACTTCAATCCTCTTCTCGCCGGGCATCACCAGACCCAGGTCCTCGGTCGCCGCGTCCTTAATGCCCTCCTCCGAGAGCAGCTTGTCGACGCTTTTTTGCAGGTCGTCATTATATTGCTCGCGAATCTCGACCTGCTTGGCCAAGATGTCGCTCGAGCGTTTTGCCACATACAGGTCGCGCACCGGGAAGTACAGGCTCACGAGCGCCAGGGCGACGACAATGCCAACAAACAGCCCTCGCTGGGGACCGTGGGTAAAATCATAGATTGCCTTGACCACCGCGTTATCGTTGGCGTAGTGCATAAAGTCCGAGCCCGAAAGACGGCTTGAGGGACGGCGCGGCTTGTCGGACGCCTGGGTCGAAGGGCGCGACGCATGCTTGGAACGCGATGGGCGCACCGGACTGTCCGAGGAACTATTTGGCTGAGCATTAGGATGCGAAGTCGCCGGCGAGCTATACCTGGAGCGATCAGCGCCAGCATAACCAGACCCGCCAAGCTGCACCGAATGCGCACGGCGAGGTGACGGTTCGCGCGAACCGGCGGAATAGTGCCTGTTGTCGTAAAACTGATCCATGTGCGCCTTGTGCGGTTGAGGTTTGTTTGCGCTAAGTCCTTTAGTTATAGCACGCGGGCGGACCAGCCGGACGAGCCGTAGGACAAATCCATTACTCGAGCGCGCGTGGTCGCCAACGGGCAAGTCGACGGGGCGCCGCCCTTACGCCCCGCCGACCAACACCGTGTCCTACTCCTCTGCCTTTGCGGCATCCCACAGGTCGTTGAGCCCGTGGGTCGAAAGCTCGGCAAGATCAACATGGGCATCGGCCGCCATCTGCTCCATTGCGGCCCAACGGCGGCGGAACTTTGCCGTGCTGGCACGAAGGGCGCTCTCGGCGTCGATGCCCTCCTTGCGCGCAACGTTGACCAGGGCAAAGAGCAGGTCGCCAAACTCCATCTCGCGCTCGGGCGAGCCGGGTTCCTCGGCCTCAAACTCGGCACGTTCCTCGGCGACCTCGTCCCACACGTCCTGGACCGTATCCCACTCAAAGCCCACGGCAGCCGCCTTGCGCGACACCTTCTGAGCCTGCATCAGCGCCGGCAGATGCGTGGGCACGCCGTCGAGCAGGCCCTCGGGCGCAGCCTCGCCCGCCGCCACGGCCTGGTCCTTGGCGGCCTTCTCGGCAAGTTTGACCTCGTCCCAAATCTTGAGCACCTCGTCGGAGTTGTCGGCATCCACATCGCCAAACACGTGCGGATGGCGGCGAATGAGCTTGGCGTCGATATCGCGCGCCACGTCGGCCAGCGTAAACTCGCCGGCGTCCGCCGCGATCTGCGCATGCAACACGACCTGCATGAGCACATCGCCCAGCTCCTCGCGAAGATGGGCCGCGTCATCCGCCTCGATGCAGTCGAGCGCCTCGTAGGCCTCCTCGATCATGTTCTTGCCAATGCTCTGGTGCGTCTGCTCGCGGTCCCACGGGCAGCCGTCGGGCTGACGCAAGCGCCAGATAGTCTGTACCAGATGTTGTAACTCGGCCGATGCATCGACCAGCGTGGACAGGTCGCGCGAACCTTCGGCATTTTGCTGAGCCATGTGCTCGGCCATGGTTAGTCCTCCTCCATGATCACATGGCGGAACACGCCGCCCTCGTAGATACCATAGCTGTGCGTGCCGTCCTTGGGGATGCTCACGCTGCCGGGATTGAAGAGCCACAGACCCGGGTGTGCGGTGCTTTCCTCGTTGACCTTGACGTGCGTGTGACCGTAGACGAGCGCGGAGCCCTCGGGCAGCGCGGGCGCGTGGTCGACGCTGTTGTGCATGCCGGCGCCAAAGACGTGGCCGTGCGTCAGGAACAGCTCGCGGCCGACCTCGTCGAACAGTGTGGCGTAGTCGGCCATGACGGGAAAGTCGAGAACCATCTGGTCGACCTCGGCGTCGCAGTTGCCGCGCACCGCGATAATGCGGTCGGCCAGGGCGTTGAGCAGCGGGATCACGCGCTTGGGAGCGTAGTCGCGCGGCAGGTCGTTGCGCGGACCGTGATAAAGCAGGTCGCCCAGCAGGACGATGCGGTCGGGCTGCTCGGCTTCGATGGCGGCGCAGAGGCGCTCGGTCCAATATGCCGAGCCGTGGATGTCAGAAGCGATGAGGTATTTCATGGAGGTCCTTTCGGGGTGGGGTTGACGTGGCCGGGCGCGGAATGTCGCCACCAGCCGCGTTATTCAAATCGCAGTGCCGCGCTCTGGGCCGCCTGCATCACGCGTTGGAGCGGCACATTGTGCTCACGGGCAAGGCGGGCGCAGTCTTCGTACTCGGGCGCCGCACGCTCACTGCCGTCGGGCAAGGTGGCCACCTTGACGGACACCTCGCCCCACGGCGTCGTTACGCGCTCAAAGTAGCGCGGCAGGCAAACGCGCTCCATAACCTGGCGGCGGATGCCATTGGTCGTGGTTTCCAAAAAGATGATCGTCTGCAGGCGCTCGATATCCTCGTGGGTGCAGATTACCTGCAACTGCCAGCCAGGGCGGCCTTTCTTGCAATAGAGGGGCAGCCAGTGCACCTCGCGCGCGCCGGCCTCGCGCAGGCGGTCGGCGGCGTAGGCGAGCACCTCGGGCGACGCGTCGTCGATGTCGCACTCCAGCTTGACGATGGTTTCGGGCGCATCGGTCTCGCGGGACAGCGGAGATGTACTTCCACGTTGCATACGGTCCGGCTCCTTTCCGCACGGGCTCGTTTTATTCACCCAAACGCTAGCACATCGCGAGCGGCGCAAGTGTGGCGGCGCGCGATGAGCGCGATTTTCCTTGTCTGCAAGAACCGACACTCCACCGCCTCGGCCAAACATGTACATCAGCCTCCAAACATGTCATTTTTTGTCGGTTTTGGAAGCTGAGGTACATGATTCGAAGCAAGGCCGATGTCGCGAGCCCGCCCTTATGCGCTGCCCGTCCTTTCCAGTCGATTTCGGCCCACGGCGCGCACATCGCACTGGGGGCCGCGCCGTTACAATGGAGCAGATTCGCTTGACGTAAAGGAGCCGCCATGCCTGCTTGCCCGCTGGTCGATTGCCATACTCACACCTCGTTTTCGGACGGACACGCCTCGTTTGAAGACAACGTCCGCGCCGCTGCTGCGGCCGGTTGCCGCACCATGGTCTCGACCGATCACCTTACCCTGCCTGCCAGCATGGATGCCACCTGCGAGGTGCAGGTTGTCGAGGGCGACCTGCCGGCGCATCGTCTGGCTTTTGAGGATGCCCGCAAGCTTGCCGCGCAGATTGCGCCGGAGCTCGAGCTTGTCTATGGCTTTGAGTGCGATTGGTACGAAGGCTGCGAGCCTTTGGTTGAGCGCTGGTCCCGGGGCGCCGTCGTACGCCTGGGCAGCGTGCATTGGATTGGTAGCCCGGGCAATATCATGGCAGGCGCTGCGGGCACGACGGGGACAGAGGGCGTCGCACGCCCCGATACGCCCGACTCACGCTGTGGCTGGATCGACGACGACACCAACCTGCACGTTTGGGAAAACTTAGGCGTGCGCGGCGTGTGGGAGCGCTACGTCGATGATTGGTGCCGCGCCTGCGAAAGCTCGCTCAACTTTGATGTGATGGCTCACCCCGACCTGGTCATGCGCTTTTCGAAGGAAGGCTTTGCGCCCGATTTTGACCCCGCACCGTTTTGGCGGCAGATGGCCGAGTGTGCGCACGATACGGGCCGCCGCGTTGAGGTCTCGACCGCCGCACCGCGCAAGGGGCTCGACGACTACTATCCCGCGACCGGCCTTTTGCGCTGCTTTGCCCATGCTGAGGCGCCCATTACCTTTGGCTCGGATGCGCACCGCGCCTGTGATATTTGCTGGAATATCCGCGAGGCCCAAGCCCATGCCTACGACTGCGGCTACCGAACCTTCGACATCCCCCACCCCACCGGCGAATGGGAGTCCACACCCCTCGCCTAGCCATCCCTTCATAAGTTGCGGTGAAATAGCTCCTATTTATAGCCCTAAGACCGTCAAACAAGAACTGTTCCACCGCAACTTCTATGGTCATCGGGGACGTTCTTTAACGACTAGTGGCGGCGGGCGTTGAGTTCGCCGGCCAGCTCGTCGAGGGTAATGCCGTAGCGCTCAAGCGTCACGAGCAGGTGGTAGACCAGGTCGCCAGCCTCGTAGCGAATGTGATCATGGTCGTTATCCTTGCAGGCCATGATCACCTCGCTCGCCTCCTCGGCAAGCTTCTTGAGCAGCTCATCCTCCACATCGGTCAGCAGTCGAGCGGTATAGCTTTCCTGCGGCGACGCATCGCGACGACCGTGAATCACCTCGGCCAGCCCCGTTAGCGTCTCGCCGATATTTCCATCCTGAACGTTTGCGGTACGCACACCCATGGTTCAATCCTTTCTGGTCGGCCAAGCGCCTGGTCGAGCGCCCGCCCTACGCGAGTTTCTTAAAGAAGCAGGTACGGTTGCCGGTATGGCAGGCCGGACCCGGCGAGTCGACCTTGACCAGCAGCGTATCGCTATCGCAGTCGGCCCAGAGTTCGCGAACCTCCTGCATGTTGCCGCTCGTCGCGCCCTTGTTCCAGAGCTCCTGGCGACTGCGGCTCCAAAACCACGTGGTGCCGGTCTCGAGCGTCAGCCCCACCGACTCCTCGTTCATCCAGGCAACCATGAGCACCTCGCCGGTGTCATACTGCTGAACCACACAAGGAATCAGCCCACGGGCGTCGTACGCAAGCTTTGAAGGATCGGTTATCTCTTCCATTTCTCTCCCCAAATTCAAACTTCGCAGGTCGGCGAGGGTTGTCCAGGTGCCCGAGATTCCGAGCGACAAGCCCGACGACGCGTACTTAAGTACGCGAGGAGGGTTGGAGCCGGAAGGTCGGGTGCCTGGGCAAGCCGCAGCGCTAGAAGTCCAACCTGACAGGGATGCCTTGAGAGGCCATATACTCCTTCACCTGGCGAATGCTGAAGGTTCCAAAGTGAAAGACGCTCGCCGCCAGCACGGCGTCGGCCTCGCCCTCGATCACGCCCTCGGCAAAATGCTCGAGCGTGCCCACGCCGCCGCTCGCGATGACGGGGATTGGCGCCGCGCGGGCCACGGCGCGGGTGAGCGCCAAATCAAAGCCGGCCTTGGTGCCGTCGCGGTCCATGCTGGTGAGCAAGATCTCGCCGGCGCCGCGACGAGCCGCCTCCTCGGCCCACGCCACCGCGTCGATGCCCGTGGCGTTGCGACCTCCTGCGGTAAAGACCTCCCACTTGTCGGCACCGGATGCGCCGGGCAGGCCGACGCGCTTGGCATCGATCGCCACGACCACAGCCTGGCTGCCAAACGCCGCGGCAGCTTGGCTAATCAGCGACGGATCGCGCACGGCCGCCGAGTTGAGCGACACCTTGTCGGCACCGGCGGCAACCATGGTGCGCATGCCCGCCAGGTCGCGAAAGCCGCCGCCCACGGTATAGGGAATGGCGAGCTCCTCGGCCGCATGCGCCGCCATCTCGATGGTCGTCGCGCGGTTGTCGCTCGTGGCAGTAATGTCCAGGAAGACGACCTCGTCCGCACCCTCGCGGTCGTAGGCACGCGCCAGTTCCACCGGATCGCCCGCATCGCGCAAGCTCACAAAGTTAACTCCCTTGACCACGCGGCCGTCCTTGACGTCCAGGCAGGGAATTACGCGCTTGGTAAGCATGGGCTACTCCTCCCCTCGGGCGGCGGCCAACGCCTGGGCCAGCGTAAAGTTGCCCTCGTAGAGTGCACGGCCGGTAATGGCGCCTTCAATCGCGCCCTCACCCACCGCGGCCAGTGCGCGGATGTCGTCGAGCGTCGAGATGCCGCCCGATGCCACGACGGGAAAGCCCGCGACCTCGGCCACATGGCGATACGCCGCCACATCGATACCCGTCTGCATGCCATCGCGCGCGATGTCGGTATACACCAGATGCTTAAAGCCCAGCTCGGAAAGCTGCGCCACGGCATCGTCGAGCGCCACACCTGCGCCGTCGCGCCAGCCGTTCACCTTGACCTGACCGTCGCGCGCGGCGATGTCTGCCACCAGCAACTCGCCAAAGCCTTGGGCTGCCACTTCGGCAAAACCCGGCTCGGTCACCAGCACGGTGCCCAGCGCGATACGGCATGCGCCGTAGCCTGCCAACTCGTCGATGCGCGCAAGCGAGCGGACGCCGCCGCCCACGTCCACGGACAGACCGTCGACGCCGCAGATGGCCTTAATCGCCGCCGAGTTGGCAGCGCGTGCGCCCTCGTCCTCGCCAAAGGCAGCGGACAGGTCGACGACGTGCACCCAGCTCGCGCCCTGTTCGGCAAACGTGCGGGCAACGGCCACGGGATCGTCGGAATATACCTTGCAGCGGCTGCGGTCACCGCGCTCCAGGCGCACGACCTTGCCGCCAATCAGATCGATTGCGGGAAACAGGATCATCGGCCAACCTCCTCGACGATGCTCACAAAGTTCTTAAGGATGCGCTGACCCAGCGCGGAGGATTTCTCGGGATGGAACTGGCAGCCCCACACGTTGCCATGGCGCACGATGCACGGGAAGCTCCGCGTATAGTGTGTGCACGCCAGCACATCGGCGGCATCGGCGTCGTCAGCCACCGCGTAGCTGTGGGTGAAGTACATGTTGGCACCCTCGGCAAAACCGGCAAGCAGCGGATCGGCCGCACCGGCGGGCGTCATGTGCACCTGGTCCCAGCCCACGTGCGGCACCTTCAGTCGGCTCGACTCCAAGCGCGTGCACGAACCGCGCATAATGCCCAGGCCATCGACCCAGGGACCGCCAGCCTGCTCGGGGGCGCTGCCGTCGGCGACCGCGCCCTCGTCCGCAGGCACGCCCTCGTTGCCGCGCTCAAAAAATAGCTGAAGGCCCAGGCAGATGCCGAGCAGCGGAGTTCCGGCGGCAACGGCGTCGAGCACCGCGTCCGCCTCGCCGCTCTGGCGCATAAAGGCGATCGCGTCATAGAACGCACCCACGCCCGGGATGACCAGGCCGTCGGCGCGGCGGATCTGCTCCGGGTCGTCCGACGTGCAGGCGGCGGCACCGGCGCGCACAAGCCCGCGCACGACGCTCGACAAGTTGCCCTTGTGGTAGTCGACCACCACGATCTTCGGTTCGCCCACGCGACCCTCCTTTTTCCCATTCAAAACCTGCCAAAAAGGGACAGGTTTATTTTGGTCGGTTAAACGTTCACCCACCGTATGAGACAACATTTCCGCAGATAAAACCTGCCAAAATAAACCTGTCCCTTTTTGGCAGGCTACAGCGAGCCCTTGGTGCTGGGGATGCCCTGCACGCGGGGATCGAGCTCGCAGGCGTGGCGCATCGTGCGGCCCACGGCCTTAAAGGCGGCCTCGATAATGTGATGCGAGTTGCCGCCTGCGAACTCGCGCACGTGCAGCGTGAGCTTGGCATCGCGCGCAAAGGCATAGAAGAACTCGACGGCCAGCTCGGTATCGAAGCTGCCCACACGTTCGGTCGGCACGGGCAGCTCGCAGTAGGCCTGGCCGCGACCCGAAATGTCCACGGCGGCCATCACGAGCGTCTCGTCCATGGCAATCGCCGCGTCTGCAAAGCGCGTAATACCCGCCTTGTCGCCCAGCGCTTGGCAAAACGCCTCACCCAGCACAATGCCCGTGTCCTCGACGGTATGGTGCGCGTCGACCTCCACGTCGCCTACTGCATGCACCGTCAAATCAAACAGGCCATGGCGGCCAAAGGCGTTGAGCATGTGGTCGAAAAACGGCACTCCGGTCGAGATATCGCACACGCCGCATCCGTCCAGGTCGAGTTTGACAACAATATCGGTCTCCCCCGTCTTGCGGGTCACCTCGGCATAACGGCTCATCTACATCTCCTCCTTCACCAGCGCGGCAAACGCAGCCAGCACCTCATCGTTTTCCTGCGGGGTGCCCACGGTAATGCGCAGACAGTCCGCAAGCCCCGGCGCGTAGCTAAAGTCGCGCACCAAAATCGAATACTCGTCGCGCAGGCGCTCACGCACGCGCGTAGCATGCGGCGTGCGCACGAGCACAAAGTTCGCTGCACTCGGCCATGCCTCCACGGGCAGACCCCCGGCAGCCATTGCGCGCAGGGCACACAGTTCGCGCTCGCGCTCGGATGCGACCTGTGCCACCACGGGCGCATACGCATCGCGGGCGCGCACGCAGGCAAGCGCCGCCGCCTGGCTCAGCACGTTGACCGAATAGATCTGGCGAATCGCCGCGAACACGTCGATGACCTCGGGCGCCGCAATCACATAGCCCAGACGCGTGCCGGCGGCGCCAAACGCCTTGGACAGCGTATGCAGGATCACCAGGTTGGGATGCTCGGAGATAAGTCCCTGCGCTGTGGTGGCCGCGCCAAACGAATCATCGGCAAACTCCACGTAGGCCTCGTCGACCATCACCATGCCGGGGCACGCATCGCACAGGGCCGCGACAAAGTCGAGCGGCGCCACATCACCCGTGGGGTTATTGGGCGAGGTCACAATGGCCAAGTTGCACTCGGGCACCGCCGCGAGCACGGCAGCCTGGTCGAGCTCAAAGGTCGCCGGGTCGCGCCACACGTCGCGCACCTCGGTCTGGCAGAGCGACGCAAAGAACGCATACTCGCTAAAACACGGTGGGCAGTTGAGCAGGGTCCGCCCCGCGCCGCCAAACGCCAGCAGGTAGTTATAGAGCAGCTCGTCGCCGCCGTTGCCCACGCAGATATTCTCGCGCGCCACGCCATGCCAAGCGGCAAGCTCGTCGCGCAGGTCGTTCGACATGGGATCGGGGTAGCGGTTGAGCGGCGTGGCAGCCAGGGCGGCGTCGACCGCCTCGCGCACGCCAGCCGGCACGGGATAGGTGTTCTCGTTGGCCGAAAGGTTGATGCGCGTGGGCGTAAAGTTGGGGTTGTAGGGCTCAATGCCAGCCAAGTAGGGCTGGACGAGCTCCTTCATGCGAGACGTCAGCTCGGCCATATTAGGCCTCCTCGCCGGTCGCGCCAGCGCCATCCGCGCTTGCAGCCGCTAGGTCCACACCCTCGGCGACCGTCGCCACGGCGTCGCCCGGCCAGGCGACCTTGGTCAGGTCGGCCGCGGCCAGAGACTCAGCACTCACGGCACCCTCGCCCTGCTCCAGCACACGGCGACGCAGCGCGGCGGAAAGCGCGTGCGCCCACAGGCCCTCGGCCTCGGCCAGGCGCTGCGTCGCGGGAGCGTCCGAGAGCAGGCCCTCGGGCGTATAGCAAATGACGCTCGAGCGCTTGACGAATTCTTCGACCGAAAGCGGGTTGGAGAACATGGCCGTGCCGCCGGTCGGCAGCGTGTGGTTGGGGCCGGCAACATAATCGCCAAGCGGCTCGGAGCTCCAAGCGCCCACAAAGATGGCGCCGGCGTTGCGAATGCCGCCGAGCAGGCCCATCGCATCCTTGCAGTGCAGCTCCAGGTGTTCGGGCGCCACGGTGTTCACCGCCTCGACGGCAGCAGCCATATCGGCGGCCACCACGATGGTGCCCTCGTTGTCGAGCGAGGCGCGCGTGATCTCGGCACGCGGGGACTGTGCCACCAAAATGTCGATACCCGCCTCGACCTCGCGCGCAAACTGCTCGTCGCAGGTCACCAGATAGCAGGCTGCTAGCGGATCGTGCTCGGCCTGGGCCATCAGGTCGGCCGCGACCACCATGGGCTTGGCCGTGGCATCTGCCAGCACGCAGACCTCGGAGGGACCGGCGACCATGTCGATGCCCACGTCGCCCGAGACAATCTGCTTGGCCGCGGCAACAAAGGCGTTGCCCGGACCGGTGATTTTGTCGACGCGAGGAATGGTCTCGGTACCGTATGCCAGCGCGGCCACGGCCTGGGCGCCGCCCACCATATAGATTTCGTCCACGCCGCCGAGCTTTGCCGCCGCGAGCGTGTAGGGACTGATCAGGCCATCTTTTTGCGGCGGGGTCACCATGACCACGCGCTCGACGCCGGCGACCTTGGCGGGAATGGCATTCATGAGCACCGTGGAGGGATACTGCGCGCGACCGCCCGGCACGTAGATGCCGGCCGCCGCAAGCGGGGTCACCTTAACGCCGAGCATGGTGCCATCTGCACGCGTGGTAAACCAGCTCTGCTCGACCTCGCGCTGGTGGAACTCGCGAATCTGGCGCGCAGCCTTCTCGAGCGCCGCGACAAAGGCCGGATCGAGGCCCTCGAGCGCGGCATCGATCTGCTCTTGCGGCAGACGGAAGCTCTGCAGCTCAACACCATCAAAACGCTGGCAGTAGTCGCGCACCGCGGCATCGCCGTTGGCGCGCACGTTGGCCACGATATCGCGGGCGGCGTCGACGATGTTTTGCGGCAGCACGCCCTTACGGTTGAGCTGGTTGGTAACGAGACGCTCACCGGGAGCAAGCTTGATAGTCTTCATATCGGTATCCCCTATCGGTCGAGGTTGTGTTCGAAAAACGAGAGGCCGGGCGGCGGCGCCCATCGGCCCGCAGCCCAGACGTTGGGGCGCCCGTGCGTGCTCGCGCTATTGTGCCGAGCCCGCAACAGGCTCAAAATGCTTATCCTTAACGGCCGCCGCCAAGCGATCTGCCAGATTGCGTACGCGCGGATCCAAGCGAGCGGCACCCGGGTTGACAAAAAAGCGCGCCGTGCAGTCCATAATGCGGCCGGTGATGACCAAATCGTTGTCGCGCAGCGTGGCACCCGTAGCGGTAATATCCACGATGCGATCGGTCATGCCGACGATGGGGCCCAGCTCGATGTTACCGTGCAGCGAGACGATATCGGCGTTCACACCGCGCTCGGCATACCAGGCACTCGCGATGCGCGGATATTTGGTAGCCACGCGAAGCGACCCGCGGCGGGCATAGTTGCGCTCGGCCTGACCGGCGCGCCACGCGGGCTCCGCCTCGATAAAGGTGCACAGGCCATAGCCCAAGTCGACCAGCTGCAGCAGGTTGAGGTCGGCCTCGATGAGCGAATCCCAGCCGCAGATGCCGCAATCGGCGCCACCGCAGCCCACAAAGGCGGGCGCATCGCTGGGTCGCACGATAACAAACTCGATATCGCCGACCGTGCCCTCACCGGCACGCGTGTCGCGACCGCGCACAATCAGGTGACGGCCGGGGTCACGCAACTCAGAGACGTCCAGGCCCGCGGCCTCGAGCACGTCGAGCGTGTCAGCCTTAAGCGAGCCCTTGGGCACGGCAATGCGCAGCGGACCCTCGGCGCCACGGCCCGCGGCGTGATCGCCGTCGGAAGCAGCGTCCTCTGCCGAGGTACGCGCGGCCTCCAAACGCTCGAGCGAAAAGGCGAAGCCCGCCGCCGGCACCTCGATGCCGCCGCCAAATGCACCGGTAAAGATGGAGTCGTAGCGTCCGCCCGAACCGACCGGATCGGGCAAGCCACCGGCATAGGCCTTAAAGACCAGGCCCGTGTAGTAATCGAAAGAGTTCATAATGGAGAAATCGAACGACAGCACCTGGGCGTCCTCGGGAGCCAAACCCTCGACCAGGGCACGCAGCTCGCGCGTCGGCGGCGCGGCGATACCGGCGGCCTCCAGCAGCGCGTCCACGCGGTCGAGCACCTCGGCACCACCGTGCAGGCGCGGCAGCTCGCTAATGGCGGCCTTGACGGCATCAGACTCGGTGCTGGCAGCCACGCGGGCATCGAGACCCACAAAGTCGTTGGCATGCACGCAGCGCAGGGCCTCGGCTGCCAGCTCGCGATCCTCGCACACCGCGAGCAGCTCCTTAAAAGGACGCACGCTACCTGCGATAATACGAGCATCGGGAAGCGCCAGCTTACGCACGGCCTCGGCCACCAGCGAAACAATCTCTACATCGCCCGCGGTATCGCCCGCACCGATAAGCTCAAAGCCCAGCTGCGTAAACTGACGCGAGCCACCGGCATTGCGCTGGCACTCGCGAACCACCGGCGCCTCGTAGCGAAGGCGCAGGGGCAGATCGGCCGCACGCATGCGGGTCGAAACCAGGCGCACGATCGGCAGCGTGTTGTCGGGACGGACCACCAGCAGGCGACCGTCGTCATCAAAGAGCTTAAACGGCGTGTCCGCAATGCGGCCGCCCTCCTCGAGCGAACCCTTGTCCTCGAGCAGCGGCGTCTCGACCGGAAGGTAATGATGCTCCCTTAAGCAGCCCTTCACCGTATACGCGATCTCCTCGCGTGCCTGAGCCTCCTCGGGCAATATGTCCCGGAATCCCCACGGTGTGGCCGTCATCTGGTGAGCCTCCTCATGCTGTGTTTCTTATAGAACAGAAGACCGGCATAGCTCCGCCGGTCTTCTGGGTACTTTAGCATACTAGAGTGCTTGCGGGGAGAACCGTCCCCCTCGGCTCACAGCGTATTCATTTGGAAACAATGGAGGAGGCACATCCCGCCCGCCGGCCAAAAACTGGGATGCGGTTTCCGGTTGAGACTTCTGGCGGAAACTGCGCCCCGAAATTACAGTCCAGAACGGGATGCGGTTTCCGGTTGAGGTCTTCAGCGGAAAGTGCGTCCCGGAATTTGGGCTTGGAATGGGATGTACTTTCCGGATAGGACCGCATACGGAAAGTACATCCCATTCTGGAGGCTCATTCCGGGACAGGCTTTCCGGTTGGGCTTCAAGCGGAAAGTCTGTCCCATTTCTCAGAGAGCGCCAAACTAAAATTCGCCAAACGCCAGCTCGGCGCCCTGTCCCACTTAGGCGCCAATCGCACGACGATACTCTGCCATTACCTGCGCATCGGCAGCTGCGGGGTCGGCAAAATAGCGCCAGTCATAGGTCTCGGCCGAAACAACTCCGCGATAGCCGCGCGCCACCAGCCTATCCAGGTCGGCGCGCATATCGCGGTCGCCGTCACCCCAGGCAAGATGCGTCGTGCCGTCTGCCGCAACATCGACAAAATGCACGTGGGCGACATCATCGCCAAGCAGATCGAAATAATCGTCGATGGTATCCCCTGCCACCGCCATAGCGCCCAAATCCAGACACGCCTTAAGTGCCGGATGATCAACTGCCTCGATCATGCGCTTCGTGTCGGCCGCCGAGTTCACGATCATCGACTCAACCGGCTGTAGGGCCTCGAGCACCAGTCGCACGCCGCGCTCTCCCGCATGCTCGCCAATCGCACGCAGCATCGAGGCGCTGCGACCCCACGCGTCCTCGATCGGCTCGTTCAAAAATGCCCAGCCGCTCGAGACCATGACCTGCTCGGCTCCAAGTTCCGTCGCGATATCCACAACGTTCTTAAAGTACGCGAGCGTGCGGGCGCGCGCCTCATTCCCGCGCGCCGCGATATTCCACGGCTTGGGGTTGTTCTGTTCGGGACAAAGCCCCACAATCCGAACCCCATACCGCTGTGATAGCTCCCGCACCTGCTCGAGCGAATCGTATCCATGGCAATCGACATACAGATGCATCGCCCCGGTCCAAAGCTCGCAACACGTGTAGCCCGAGGCCGCTGCCGAAGAAAAGAACTCCTCAAGGTCAAAATAACGATGGCTGATATTCATGGCGGCAAGCTGGGGATAGCTCATAATTACTCTCCAACCTAAGCGAGGCCCCGTTCCATATAGGAGCGAGGCCCAATTACACAAACGTTATTTGCTCTTAGTAGTCGAACTGGTGATAGTAGCGACGGTAGTTGAGGTTGTGCTTGGTGACCGTCTCGTAGTAAGCGGCAAGGCGATCGGTGATCAGCGAGGAGAGGATCCACGGAGACACGATGACGCGGAACTCGTCGTCAAGGCCGGGGATCGCGAACTCGGCGGTGTCGATGACGTTGATGTCGGTGTCGCCGGTCACGCCGCGGGTCAGGAAGGCGCGGACGCGCTCGTCGAGCTTGCGGTTCTCGTCCTCGCCCATGAACAGGAAGACCGGGACGCCGGGCTCCACGAGCTCGAGGGTGCCGTGGAAGAAGTCGGCCGAGGTGATGTAGCGGGTGCGCTTCCACTGCATCTCCTCGAGGATGCACATCGAGAAGAGGATGGTCTCGCCCCACAGGGCGCCGGAGCCGATGAACATGGTGTAGGGGGCCAGGGCGTACTTCTTGGCGAGCTCCTCGGCGCGCGGCTCGAAGCGCTTGCGGATATCGAGCATGTCCTTCCAGATGTCCTTGGTCTGCTCGATGAACAGGTCGAACTTGGGGAAGCAGCCGCGGCGGTTGAGCAGGCGCAGGCCGAAGCAGTCGGCGAGGTAGTAGCCCATCTCGCAGCCGCCGTTACCATGATCGGAAGCCATCTTGACGCAGTTCTCGGCACCCACAGCCTGGCCGATGGGGCCCTCGGGCTTGGTCATGGCGTAGACGCGCACGCCCATGCCCTTCATCTTCTTGACGGCCTCGAGGACCTCGGGGGTGGTTCCGGACTCGGAGGCGGTGAGCACGACGGACTTCTCGGTCATGCGCTTGTGGCCCATGACGTTCCACTCGGCGGCGTGGATCAGGTAGACCTCGAGGTCGCGGTCGCCGAACTTGTTCATGAGGTACTCGAGCTGCATGAGCTCGTCCCAGGTGCCGCCGACGCCCATCAGGAACACGGCGTCGTAGCCCTCGTCGGCGACCTTGTCGGCGAGCGCGGTCATCTTCTTGCCGGTCTCGTAGAGCGCCTTGCCGTCCTCGAGGTAGCCCTCCTGGTCGAAATGCATGATCTCGATCTTCTCGGTTTCCTTCATGGCTTTTCCTTTCTGTCCTGCACGCAACTCTATACATCGCGTTTATTTTCGATACCAATTATAGACATACACCTAACGTGTTTTTAATACCACTTATCAATCTGTTCCAATCATCGGTGAACGGTCGAAATTCTCTGGTGAGTGGTATTAAATTAGAATTGAATGTATAGCTAACGCCTCTGGCGCCTCCCTTGTGTGACAAAGAACAGCGTTCCTACCAGCGCAATAATGGTCGATGCTCCAAACAGTACCGTCTGGACGCCCAAAGCCTCCGCCAAAAACGGAGCCGCCAGCAGCGGCAGCACGCCGGCGCTCATCAGGCCAAAACGCACAAAGCCGGTAATGCGCCCCAGGTATTTGATGTCGGCGCGCTCCTGAATCAAGATCATCTGCAGCGGTTCCAGGAATCCCCAGGCCAGACCGTTAATCGCTTGACCGATAATCGCGACCCCCAGCATATCGGTGCCCACGTACACCATGGACCCAATGCCCACGGCCATGAGCGCGCCGAGCAACAATCGCAGGTTGACATGGCGAGCAGAAAGCTTGGTCAGGATGAACGCGCCCACCGAGGAAGTGAGGCCCACGACCGAGGACAGCCAGCCCAGCCAGACGATATCCACGTTGAGCACATCGCGGTAGAACAACGACTCCAGCGAATCGAACGCGCCAAACGCAAAGAAACCCAAAAAGCCCGAGATAAAGATGAGACGCAGATCGTGGTCGCGAAACGTAAGTCGCGCGCCCTCGGCCATGCCGCCCAGAATACCGCCCTTCGGCTTCTCCCCTTTTGCGGGAGCAACACACTCGTGACAGCCCAAGGAAAGCACGGCCGCCACACCCATCATGCCCGCCATAAGCAGATAGACCGATTGCGTGGCAAAACAGCTCACGATGGCACCACCGAGCAGCGGGCCAGCGGTATAGGCGATATTGCTGTAGAACACCATGAGGCCGTTCACGCGGGTACGGCCCTCGGTGGTCGACTCCAGGTATCCCGGAAACGCATGCGTGCAGGTGTTGATAAAGCCGCCCGCAAGTCCCAAGACGCACGCGGCAAACACAAGCCCGGGGACAGACAACGGCGCCAACCCCACGCCAAGCGATAGCACTGCCGTAATCACGCACGTCACAAACGACGTCCGGCGCGGTCCAAAGCGGTCGATGACCGAACCCGACACCATATTGCCCACCGACGTCATAAGATTGCGCGCGAGCGTAATGGCGGCAACCAAAAAGGCCGTGCCAGCCAGATCATACGTGGCCGCACCGATAAGCCCCAAAAAGTAGACCGCGTTGTTGGCGCACCACTGCAGGGACTCAATAAGAATCAGCCTGACCTCCGCCGGCTTCAGGCGCATTGCTTCGCGATCCTTCGCGAACATACGAACTCCTTTTACATAAAAAAGGGATGGAGGGCATAGGCCTGCTCCATCCCCTTTCCAGGTTGCAACGAAAATCTATGCAGCTGGGCCCTTACGCCAGCACGCCGAAGAACGCGCCGACGATGCCCACGGCCATGGTGGCCACGATCAGCACCATGGGGTTGATCTTCTTGGACAGCAGCCAGTAGTACAGCCAGAAGGCGAGCATGCCGAGCATGCCGGGCATGATGCCGTCCAGGATGTCCTGGAGGGTCTGGGCGTCCTCGCCCGAGCCGATGGCCACCGGGATGCTGGCCCAGAACATGTCCTTGCACATGGCGCCCACGACCATGACGCCCACGATTCCCACGCAGGTCATGATCTTCTGCATGAGGCCGGTCCTCTGGGCCTCGTCCAGGAAGCCCACGCCCAGCTCGTAGCCCTTGACGGCGCCCCAGATGCGCAGCGCGAAGCCGGGGACGTTGTAGATGAGCAGGAAGGCGATGGGGCCGAAGGGGTTGCCGGCCTGGCACAGGCTGATGCCCACCGCGGCGGCGACCACGCGCAGCGTCGACAGGAAGATGGAGTCGCCGATGCCCGACAGCGGGCCCATGAGGGCGGCCTTGACGTCGTTGACGCTCTCGGGCTCGATCTCGCCGCGGGCGACCTTCTCCTCCATGGCCATCGCGATGCCGCCGACGAACGGGGCGAACTGGACGGTGATGTTGAAGAACGCGCAGTGGCGGTGCAGGGCCTCGGCGTAGTCGTCGGGGCGGCCGGCGTAGATCTTCTTGAGCATGTTGGCGACCATCAGGCAGAAGGCGATGTTCATCTGCTTGTAGTAGGTCCAGGAGAACTCCATGCCCAGGGCGCCGGTGTTGACGGCGCTCTTGATGAGGTCGGAGCGCGTGATCTTGTTCTCGGGACTAGAAGTCATCGTCCTCATCCCCTTCCGCGGAGAGCTGGGGCTGGGCTCCGCCCAGGCCGAGCAGGTCGAACTTGTCGATGCCGATGATGATGGCGATCAGGGCGACGCCCAGGACGGGCACGTTGGCGTAGGAGCACAGCAGAAAGCCCAGGAAGTAGAAGGGCACGAGCTGCTTGGTGAGCACCAGGCGGCCGAGCATGGCGAAGCCCATGGCAGGCAGGATGTTGGCGGCAACGCCGCAACCGTCGATGATGAAGGGCGGGATGAAGTCGAGCAGGCCCTGGATGGCGTCGGAACCCAAATAGAAGGCGCCGCCGCACAGCAGGAAGTACTCGACGCAGCCCCAGATTCCAATTCCCCAATGAACGGCGTAGATGCCTTTGAGGTTTCCCTTGAGGGCGAACTTGTCTGCCATATCGACAAACACAGGGAACAAGGCATTGGTAATGTTGCCGATCGTCAGTGCAAGGACGGCGATGGGCATGGCGAGCGCGATGGCCGTCTCGGTACCCTGACCGAGCTGAATGGCAAACGCGCAGGCGAGCACGCCGCCGACGGTTTCGTTAGGCGGCACGTAGGCGCCGATGGAGATCGAGCCCATGAACAGCAACTCCAGGCTGGCGCCAACGGCAAGGCCAGTCTGCAGGTCCCCCAGCACCAGGCCCACGAGCGGGCACAGGACGATGGGGCGGAACGCGTAGAGGGTGCCGAGCTGGTAGTCGAGGCATCCAAACGCTCCGACTAAGCCGACGAGTATTGCTTGGACAAGCATAATTCCTCCCAATAAGGAATCTCGAACCGTCGTCACTCCCGTCGCGCGCGTTGTTGATATCAATTCCGGGAGTTCGATTCCACGGCTCGAAGCGTACCTGGTGTGCTGCTAACACCCATGCCAGGCACAAATGATTTGATACCAATTATAGGTATGCAGGTTCTTACTATTTAATACCACTCGCTCAGCGGAGTGTTTTTTACCGTAAACGGCAGACGTATCCCGTCAGGCGCGCTCTTTGTTTCGATGGAGGACAAGCGTCACCAGAAAGCCATCGCCAAAGGCATCGGATGCCAAGTTGGCCATAATCACCAAAACGATAATCGCTGCGCCCAAAAACTCGTTCCAGCGAAAGACCTCGCCAAAGAGGAGCGCCGACCAGCAGGGAGCGAGCACGACCTCACTCATGCAAACCAAGTTGGCCGCAAACGCGTTGGTGCGCGCAATCCCCTTGGCATACAGCACACTCGCAAGGCCGCTGCAAAAAAGGCCATGCACCAGCATAAGCCCCCACTCAAAGGGTTTCACGGAGCCTAGGTCGCCGGCAAAATAGACGATCGGAAGTATCGAGATGCCGCAGGAGATGAGCGAGGACACCATAGGCGACGCATCGGGGCGAGAGTTTAAAAAGAAACACAGCCCAAAGGTGGCGCCCGAAATGACGGCAAGCAGATTTCCGAGCATGCCCTCGGCACTCAAATCACCTAAAAAGAAAAGTCCCATACCCGTAAAAGCAACCACCACGGAGGCAATCTTCGCAGGCGAGGGCAACGTGCGAGTTGCGAGCGATTGATACACGATAACGAAAATCATCGAGGTGTACTGCAGAACGATCGCGTTGCCGACCGTCGTGAGCTGGTTGGCAAAGTTAAACGTGGTGCCCGTCACGAAGTTGCAGACGGCCACAAGGACAATAAGACGGCTGACGCGAAAGACGGGCCTGCCGACGAGCAGGATAAAGAGCGCCATAAATATTGCCGTAACGGCACCTATCAAAAGAGCTGACTGCGAATTGGCGCGAACGAGGATGCCGATAAAACTCCACAAGAGCGCCGTGCCAAATAGATACATCGCCCCGCTCACGCCATTATCGGGTGGATTGTCAGATCGAATCACGAAGCACCTCCAGCTAGCTTTCGGTAATAAAAAACGGCGACCGCAATGGGTCGCCGTTTCCCTTGGGGGCAGAATAGAACGCAGGAACCTACGCCAGCACGCCGAAGAACGCGCCGACGATGCCCACGGCCATGGTGGCCACGATCAGCACCATGGGGTTGATCTTCTTGGACAGCAGCCAGTAGTACAGCCAGAAGGCGAGCATGCCGAGCATGCCGGGCATGATGCCGTCCAGGATGTCCTGGAGGGTCTGGGCGTCCTCGCCCGAGCCGATGGCCACCGGGATGCTGGCCCAGAACATGTCCTTGCACATGGCGCCCACGACCATGACGCCCACGATTCCCACGCAGGTCATGATCTTCTGCATGAGGCCGGTCCTCTGGGCCTCGTCCAGGAAGCCCACGCCCAGCTCGTAGCCCTTGACGGCGCCCCAGATGCGCAGCGCGAAGCCGGGGACGTTGTAGATGAGCAGGAAGGCGATGGGGCCGAAGGGGTTGCCGGCCTGGCACAGGCTGATGCCCACCGCGGCGGCGACCACGCGCAGCGTCGACAGGAAGATGGAGTCGCCGATGCCCGACAGCGGGCCCATGAGGGCGGCCTTGACGTCGTTGACGCTCTCGGGCTCGATCTCGCCGCGGGCGACCTTCTCCTCCATGGCCATCGCGATGCCGCCGACGAACGGGGCGAACTGGACGGTGATGTTGAAGAACGCGCAGTGGCGGTGCAGGGCCTCGGCGTAGTCGTCGGGGCGGCCGGCGTAGATCTTCTTGAGCATGTTGGCGACCATCAGGCAGAAGGCGATGTTCATCTGCTTGTAGTAGGTCCAGGAGAACTCCATGCCCAGGGCGCCGGTGTTGACGGCGCTCTTGATGAGGTCGGAGCGCGTGATCTTGTTCTCGGGACTAGAAGTCATCGTCCTCATCCCCTTCCGCGGAGAGCTGGGGCTGGGCTCCGCCCAGGCCGAGCAGGTCGAACTTGTCGATGCCGATGATGATGGCGATCAGGGCGACGCCCAGGACGGGCACGTTGGCGTAGGAGCACAGCAGAAAGCCCAGGAAGTAGAAGGGCACGAGCTGCTTGGTGAGCACCAGGCGGCCGAGCATGGCGAAGCCCATGGCAGGCAGGATGTTGGCGGCAACGCCAAAGCCAGCAAGGACAAAGTCGGGGATAAAGTCGAGCACGCCCTGGATAGCGTCAGCACCCAGATAGAACGACAGCGAGCACAACAGGAACGCCATGATGATACCGGTGGAACCGATCAGGAAGTGCATCGCATAGACGCCCTTAAGGTTGCCCCGGGCAGAGAAAACATCGGCGCGGTCAACCAAAATCGGCAGGGCGGCGTTGAGGATGTTCTTGATGGCAAGGCACAGCGTGGCGATGGGCATAGCGAGCGCGATGGCTGCCTCGGTGCTCTGGCCCAGCTGGATAGCGAAGGCACAGGCGAGCACGCCGCCGATCGTCTCATCGGGCGGCACGTAGGCACCGATGGAGATTGAGCCCATGAACAGCAGCTCCAGGCTCGCACCGATCGCGAGGCCGGACTGCAGGTCCCCCAGCACCAGGCCCACGAGCGGGCACAGGACGATGGGGCGGAACGCATAGAGCGTACCGAGCTGGTAGTCGAACTTACCAAACGCGGCGATAAGTCCGATGAGGATTGCTTGGGTAAGCATACATCCCCCTTTCCTAATAGGACACTACGAAGAACCCGCAGGCTCTTCGAAATTAAACGCCTAGAGCACGCTTGCGCAGTCGACCTTGGGGTCGTCGGCCAGAGGACGAATCTCGACCTCGACGCCGCGGCTCAGCATCTCGCGCACATCGGCTTCCTCGGCCGCAGTCAGGAAGATCTGACGAGAGACCTGACGAGCATCGGGGCGCTTCTCGTCCTTGGGCTTGGTGTTGCCCAGGTTGACCGACTTGATCTGCGGGCAGCCCTCAACAAGCTGCTTTGCCTCAGCGATGGTGGCGACGCAGATAATCATCTTGTATTTGTCAGTCACACCCGAGTTAATGGCCTCGATGGCATTCGCCATATCCTTGATGACGAGCTTGCAGCCGGCAGGCTTGCCCATCTTGAGCGTCGTCTTCCACACCGGGTCGTTAGCGACCTTATCGCCCACGCAGAAGATGCAGTTGGAGCCGAGGCCCTGAACCCAGGAAACTGCGACCTGGCCATGAAGCAGGCGATGGTCGACGCGAAGTAGCTGAATCATAATGTGACCCCCCAAAGGTCTTGTGCCGTCTTACGGCGTGTCAGTAGGTGCTGCGGATTAGAACTCTTCTTCCTCGTCGTCATCGACCAAAAGATCGTTGACAAACTTCACGCGCGTATCGTCCGCAGCGACGATGGTGCGAATCGTCTCTTCAACCGGCACCGACTCGTCAGAGAACAGCAGCTGAATGAGCAGAGGAAGGTTCATGTTGGTAACGAGGTACGTGCGGGGGCGCGTCTGGACGATCTTGGTGAACTCGTTGTTGACGCTGCCGCCAAAGAGGTCGGTGCACACGACGACATCATCGTCGGCAGCCATGCCTGCCAGCAGTTTTTGGGCCTCCTCGGCCACGTCCATGCGGTCATCGACGAACATCGAAAGATCGTGGACGTTGTCGCGAGCGCCCGAGAGTAGCTCGATGCTCTCCTTGATGCCGGTAGCGAAGTGCGCATGGCTGGCGATGATGTACTGTCTCATTCTGTGTTCCTCTCAATAGCCCGGCGCGTTCCCGCACCCGTTTTCTTTAGTAGTCGAACTGGTGATAGTAGCGACGATACTTGAGGTTGTGCTTGGTGACCGTCTCGTAGTAGCGAGCCAGGCGGTCGGTAACGAGCACCGTCAGAATCCACGGGGACACGATGACGCGGAACTCGTCGTCAAGGCCGGGGATCGCGAACTCGGCGGTGTCGATGACGTTGACGTCGGTGTCGCCGGTCACGCCGCGGGTCAGGAAGGCGCGGACGCGCTCGTCGAGCTTGCGGTTCTCGTCCTCGCCCATGAACAGGAAGACCGGGACGCCGGGCTCCACGAGCTCGAGGGTGCCGTGGAAGAAGTCGGCCGAGGTGATGTAGCGGGTGCGCTTCCACTGCATCTCCTCGAGGATGCACATCGAGAAGAGGATGGTCTCGCCCCACAGGGCGCCGGAGCCGATGAACATGGTGTAGGGGGCCAGGGCGTACTTCTTGGCGAGCTCCTCGGCGCGCGGCTCGAAGCGCTTGCGGATGTCGAGCATGTCCTTCCAGATGTCCTTGGTCTGCTCGATGAACAGGTCGAACTTGGGGAAGCAGCCGCGGCGGTTGAGCAGGCGCAGGCCGAAGCAGTCGGCGAGGTAGTAGCCCTTCTCGCAGCCGCCCGAACCATGGTCGGAAGCCATGGCGACGCAGTTCTCGGCGCCGACGGCCTGGCCGATGGGGCCCTCGGGCTTGGTCATGGCGTAGACGCGCACGCCCATGTCCTTCATCTTCTTGACGGCCTCGAGGACCTCGGGGGTGGTGCCGGACTCGGAGGCGGTGAGCACGACGGACTTCTCGGTCATGCGCTTGTGGCCGGAGACGTTCCACTCGGCGGCGTGGATCAGGTAGACCTCGAGGTCGCGGTCGCCGAACTTGTTCATGAGGTACTCGAGCTGCATGAGCTCGTCCCAGGTGCCGCCGACGCCCATCAGGAACACGGCGTCGTAGCCCTCGTCGGCGACCTTGTCGGCGAGCGCGGTCATCTTCTTGCCGGTCTCGTAGAGCGCCTTGCCGTCCTCGAGGTAGCCCTCCTGGTCGAAATGCATGATCTCGATCTTCTCGGTTTCCTTCATTTGTCTCTCCTTTCTGGGGTTGTCTTCACATCCCCCATGCCAACGGGCATCAAAACCCGCTTACATTCCGTAACACTCAGCCGCTTTGGCCTTAAGCGCATTGACTGACTCTTCGTAGCCCTCTGCCTTGACCTCCATTTGCTTGGAGACGGCATCGAGATACGGGTGCACGTCCCATGACTTCAGACGCTCGGCGATCATGGCCGCAATCGTCTGGAAGAACACAAGATTGGGAATTGCGCTGAGCAGCGGAGCCACCTGAGGCACCACAACCTCGTGAGCCTTACCCTTGGGATGGGCCGTGAGCAGCACCGTTTTTGCCGTAACGTTCGATAGCGCATCGGCGATATTCGCAAGACGCTCCGACCCCTGCGGATCGTCGACGATAAACACCAGATAGCCCGGAACAATCTGCATCTCGGGACCGTGGACGAACTCCTCGCCTTCGTGGTGCATGGCAGGAATCTTGATGGTCTCGCTCAGCTTGAGCGCCGCCTCCTCGGCAACACCGTAGTTGGGTCCGTTGCCGACGACCATGGCGGGCGTGTGCTCAGAAAGATCGAGCATGTGGTCTTGGACATATGCCTCGGCGGTCTTGCACATCACGGCATTGGCATGGATAGCCTCGCGCAGGTCGTCAAGACGCTGGGCAACGCCCCTGGCGTCAATCGTTCCGCGCGCCTGACCGCCGTAAATACCAAAGAGCACCAGGTACTCAACGAGAACCTCAACGCCCAGAGTCACAAAGTCCACCGACTCGACGCCCACACCGTAGTCAAGAACGATGTCAGTGTGCTCCTTGATGGGTGCCTCGACGTTTGCCGTGAGCGCAACTGCAGCCATATCGTGTGCGCACATGTAATCGAGCGCCGCAATCGTATTGGTTGAATAGCCGCTCTGCGAGACGGCGATGTTGAGCGCATGCTGTGGATAGGTGTGTTCAAAATCGACGAAGGCCTCGGGCGTCACAACGGACACCTGCATCTGCAGCGCATCTTGCAGGTAATCGCGGGCGCAATCCGCAGCATGGCGCGACGAACCCGAAGCAACGATGCGCAGCGCGTCAAAAGAACCGGACTGGAAAATATCAACGAGCTGCGCTACCAGCTCAGACGAACGCTCGAGGTTCTCTCCCATACGCACATGGGCAAGCTGAACGTAATCGAGCATCTTCATCGTCTCACCTCGTAACAAATCATTAGTATTTGATACCAATCACAGTTACAGGTTACGGCTTTTTGATACCTCTTTGTCGATTAATTAATCCCCTTCGGCGAACGGTCGATTTTGAGCCATGTAAGGTTGTATATACAGTCGGTCAAATTGCCCAAACAGACCGGCTGTTACCGCGCGCGATGCAAAGCCCCAGCTAGTACGTATAGGTGTAGCCGCCCGCATCGCCACGATTGAAGGACTTTACATACTCGATAGCCTGACCGCTCGCGTCATAGCTCACGCATTCCAAAAGCAAAACAAGATCCCCTTGTTCCAAGCCAAGCAAGCCCGCGTCGCGTGCGCCCACCGCCTCGATATCGAGCTTCTCCTGAGCCATGACCGGCTTTCGGCCTAGCATCTCATAGGTCTCGTACAAGCTGAAGACCGACACGTCAATATCTTCGATTGTGGGAAACAGCCGGCACGGGATGAACGCCATCTCAATCGATACGGGATCGCCGTTGACGCAGTTCAAACGCCGAATCGAATACAACAAATCGTCCTCGGCAATGCCAAACAGGTTGGCATAATATGGGCCCGCATAACGCTTGGAACGCGCGAGGATACGGACGGACGGCTCGCCGCCCGAAGCACGAACCGACTCGCGAAAGCCTCCTGTTCGCTCGTAGGCAACGGGTACTTTCTGCGCCACAAACGCGCCCTTTCCGCGGACGCGTCGAATCTGCCCGCGCCGAACCAGCTCATCGACAGCGCTTCGGATGGTCAAGCGTGTCGTACCAAATTCCTCGGCGAGGTCTTTTTCGGACGGAATCATGGAACCCGTGGGATATATACCGCGCTCGATACGTTCCTCGATGCGGCGTCGAATGCGCATATAAACCGGGGTGGCATCTACTGTTTCAGCCATTGTTCACCTGCCACGCTTCTCATTCCGTTCTTTTCGCCGTTATCGGCAAAGCGGAACTTTGTGGGCAAAATCACCGATTTGCAATGCTCCACAAAACGCATGTCCTTATCAAATTCGATCGAGCTCTCATAGAACACCGGCGTTCCCTCTTCTTGCTGGAGCAGCTCGGCCTCCTCGACGTTCAAACGCGAGATGGAGATATGCTCACGTCCATGCTCAACACGCACGCCACCTTCTTTGAGCAAGACATCGTAAAGGCTCTCGCACTCAAAATCGTGCTCGGTAAGCGATGGGCACAGGGACAGGTTAACGTGAGCCGTCTCGATTGACGCCGGCTCGCCCTCAATAAGTCGAACGCGCTGCATGCGGAGCAAAGGAGCGCCTACAGACACCCCAAGCTTGTCGGCAAGCGCCTCATCCGCCTCGATGGTCCCGGTGGAAACCAGACGAGAAGAGGGGTGCAGGCCGGCAGTCCGCACAGCATCGGAGAAGTTATACGTTTCCTGGAAGATGTTCAGCGGCTTGGGAGGACACACATACGTACCCGATCCGCGACGGCTCTCGAGCGTTCCACAAGAGATGAGCCGCGTGATACCGGCGCGCAACGCTGTACGCGAAACGCCGATCTCTTCGCACAGCACGCGCTCGGCCGGCAGGCGATCGCCGCCGGCAAGCTGGTGGTGCTGGATATACCAAAGAATTCCCTCAACAGCACGATCTTTGGGGGGAATTGCATAAGATTCGCCTGCCATTGCACAGACTCCTCATTCAGAAACGTATGCCGCCAAAATTAGACCAGCCCTCCCATGGCATCAAATTCGGCCTTGATCTTCTCGGCAACATTCCGATACGACTTATATAGACTTGAATCGCGTTTGACTTCGTCGGTCATAACGGGAATCTCTAATTTGGAAACCTCGTCTTTTCCCGTCTGAACCGCCACAACAACGCCCATACCAAGACACATATTACGCTTGGCAGCGTTTATTTTCGCCGCCTTGGCAGGATTTGCCAGGATACGCTGGGCAAATTCCTGTTTTGAGACCACTTCCTCGGCCTCCGGATCGCCCGCCTCGGCCACTTCGCACTGCAAAACGTCCGCATAGTCAAAGATCTTCGGCTGCGCACCGCGCTGATGCACGGCCCACTTGCGACGCGTGGCATCCTGGTAGATGGCCGGCAAAAACGTAAACCGCGGCGGGTCCAAAATAGTATCCGTGATGGTAAACACATCGGGATCAAAGGCGTCCTGCGGGTTTTTCTTCTTGAACAGCCCCATATCAGCCTCCCGTACTAGCATTAAACAACTCAAGCCGAATATAGCACCAATTTCAAGCTGTTACTTTAGTTCATCGGTGCATGGCACGTAAAACTCGCCCAGCGGAAGAGTTTACAGACGAGGGCCGGGGCGGCATCAGCAAAGTCTCCATTACTTAAAAATAATCAGACCCCGCATATCGAAACGGTCGAGCGCGCCCGCCCCAAGCGCGGCATCCATCTATGGACGAAATAGCTCTTCCAGAGTGCCCTTGACAGCATGGGCAAGCGCCTCATGGCCCTCGGGAGTCAAGTGGATATGGTCGACGGGGCTTGGATCGCAGACGCCGGCGGCATCCAGGAACGCGCACGTCTGCTCTTCCGCAATCACGCGATAGGACCGCGCCACCTCATGCGAGACCCGAACCGAATGATCGCCAAACGACGAAAGGACCACCTTATCCACACCTTTGCCAACATGCGGCGGGGAGACGATCAAGACCTTGGGCGAGGGGCACCCCACCGCCCAAGGGAAACGTTTGACAGCGAGCACAAGCGACTCGATGCCGCGAGCGATATCGTTTGCGGATAGATTGAAGCAGGTCTTCATGTCGTTAGTCCCCAGCATCAAAACCACGCAATCGATGGGCTGCGCGCTGGCAAGCGCAACCGATATATCGTCCAAACCGCACAAACCGCCCTCGAACGGGTCGCGATGAACCGTGGTCCGGCCGCATAGGCCCTCTTCGACAATCAGCCACTCCGGTCCCAGCAACCCCTGCAGCACGCCCGGCCATCGCACATCGAACGGATAACGAAACCTCGTCCCGCTCGCAACGCCCTCGGGATCGTATCCATAGGTGTTGCTGTCACCAAAACACAATACCGTTCTCACGCTCATCGCGCCCTCTTCCATCTCTCGGGACCCCCGCTCACCGTGCCGCGACGCCCCGTTTGCGCTCTCCGCCATCATCCGACGCTCGCTCCAAGCTCGTGCATAAGGTCGCTGTTCCTTTGGTACAGCATATCGAACACCTTTCGGCGCTCCCGATAAAGCGCATGGACAGCCGGATCGGGTGCCACCACCCCGCCCGCACCGACACGCTCGACAAGCTCGTCCCAGTCCGCGCACGCGCCGTCAGCCAGCGCCGCCATCAGCGCGTCCCCAAAACATGCACCCATCGTCACGCGCGCGGTACGAACCTCTTTACCGCATGCGTCCGCGATCGCTTGCAGCCATACGGGATTCTTGGTACCGCCGCCCACCGCCATAAGACGTTTGATGGCAAGGCCGTGCTCCCGTTCCAAGATATCCACATGCGCCGCCACGGTGAAAGCGATACCCTCCAACGCCGCGCGTGCCACATGCCCGCGAGTATGCCCGACCGTGAGTCCAAACAATACGCCGCGCGCCAAGGGATCGTTCAAGGGGGTGCGCTCACCCGCAAAGTAGGGCAGGCAGATCAGACCATCCGCTCCAGGCGGAACCTCGGACGCCTCGCGCGCCATGACCTCGAATGCGTTCGGTCCCCCAGAAAGCTCATCGGCCAGCGCATCTCGGTAGAACTCGTCCCTAATCCACTTGGTCAGCGTGCCCGCGGTATTCGTTCCCGCGCAGATTCCATACGTACCGGGAATGATAAAGGTCCCGGGCCACAGCCTGGCATCTTCCACCATGCGATCGCTGATATAGATGAAATAACAGCTGCTTCCCATCTGAACCATCAGGTCTCCGGGCACCGCCACACCCGTTGAGATCGCCTCGGCGCCGGAATCCCCGGTTCCGACCAGCACCGGCGTCCCGGCGGCGAGCCCTGTCTCGGCGGCGGCCTGTGGCGTCACCGCGCCCGCGATATCCGTGGCGCTCATGACCTCCGCCATCTGATCGGGACGGCAAAACCCCTTACAGCCCTCATCATCCACTTCCCAGGTCTCCCGGTTATACAAGGGCAGGAAGTCCTCCGCAAGATATCGATCGATGCAGAATCGTCCGGTCAGCTTCGCGCAGAGATAGGACGATGCCGTCAGAAACTTAGCGGCGGCGGTGGCAATCTCGGGCATGTTGTCATAGAACCACATCACTTTAGGGGCTATGTCGGACGAGCAGGGATCGTGTCCCATCATCTCCCTCGCCCGCTCTTCGCCATACGCCGAAAGAATCTTTTCGATCTGGGGCTGGCTCCGCGCATCGACTCCATAGAGAATTGCCGGCGCGAGCGCGCGGCCCTCGCCATCCACCGATACGCAATCGCACCCCAGCGCCGAGAATCCCACGCAGCCGATAGATGAGGGCTCGATACCCATACGTGCGATGATCTCATGGGAGAGCTTGCAGAAATCCCCCCACCAGACCTGCTCAGCATCATGTTCGAACCAACCGGGACGGGGATTGCGGGTCTCGTGCGAGCACGCGACGGAGCACACCACGTTGCAGTCGGAATCTATGAGCACACCCTTCGATTCGCCCGTACCGATATCGATGCCCAAATAATACGTCATCGCCCGGCCCCCTATTCGCCGCGAGCCGCACGCGCAGCCGCCATAAAGGAGGCGACGCGGTCGGCATCGATAGGTGCGGAGAATACACCATCGCGTTTGAGACACGTTCCCACAAAGGCGCCGTCGCAGTGCGAGAGTACATCTGCCACCGTCTCGGCCCTGCAACCGGTGCCGCACACCACGGGAACCTCGGAAGCGGCATCGCGTACGGAACCGACCAGCTCCGAGGAGGGGCCGCGTCCGGGCGCCTCCCCTCCCACAACTAGGGCATCAGGCATGCAGTTAAACATGATGGAATCGGCGATCTGGGCCGTGGTGCGGTCGTTGAGATACACCTCTCCCTCGCTGGTGACAAAATGGAAGAGCTTGAGGTCATCTAGGCGCAAGGCGCTTTTGAGCCGCATGGTATGGGCGAAATCGCGATCGATGACGCCGAGGTCGCCCGCCCATGCACCGGTGAACATGCAGCGCGTAAACTGCGCGTCAACTGCCGCGCACAACTCGATTGTTGCGTCCCCGTCGTAAATCGCCTCCGCGCCCCAGGGCAGCGAAATATGATCGGACAGCGAGCCGATAACGCGCCCCATCGCGGCAAGCGTCACGGCCGACACGCGCTTTTGATACGGCATGCTGAACTCGTTGGTGATCAAGATGCCGTCGACCCCGCCTTCTTGCAGCGCATCGAGATCGCGCTTGGCGGCCTCCGCAACCGAAGCAATGGTTCCACCTGGATAGTACAAGGGGTCTCCGGGCAACGGTTTGAGGTGCAGCAACCCGATAATGGGCTTCTCGGTACCAAACAACTCGGTCAAAAATGACATGGCAACTCCCATCTAAACGTCGTTCCATGCACAACGGGACCGGCGGGATTTTAAATGCCGCCGGTCCCGAATCCGTCTACTCTCCCAAGACCTCAACGTAGATCTTCCTACGCTGAGGCCCATCGAACTCGACAAGGTAGATATTCTGCGCGCCGCCGCAGACCACCCTTCCGTCTTGGACGGGAAATAAGCAGCTGTTGCCGGTGATCATGCTCTTGATATGACCACAGGAATTATTGCCCGTCGCCCCGTAGCTGGGAAGGAAGTGGGCGTGGGCGTAGGGCATGTCCAGGGGCGCGATGCGATCGAGGGTTTCCGCAAGGTCGGTCTCGACGCAGGGAAGGCCCTCATTCACCACGATTCCGCAGGTGGTGTGCGACAAGATGATCGCCGCCAAGCCGTTGGTGACGCCACTTCGCTCGATCGCGGCATGCACATCGCTGGTGATATCTATAAACTGTTCGGGCTTATCGCTCAGATACGATAGGGTCTCAAGCGTAACCATCACAAGTCTCCGCCTTCCAGGAATCGAAGCGCCGTGCCGCCATATAGTCTCTCGCGCGCGTCCTCGCGCATGGGCACGGCATCAAGGGCGCGCTTCAATTTGAACGCACGGAACCGGGGCGTGTTGCTCGCGAACATCACCTGGTGCGACAGGCTCCTCTCGTACCACAGCGGACCCATGTCCTGAGTGAACAGGCGCATCATCATCTCTTCGGGTGAATCCAGATACGTGATCGAGGTCTCGGTGTAGCAGTTGGGATATTTGAGCATCATGGCCACCATTTCGCGAACCCATGGCCATGCGAAATGGGCGAGGCAAAACCTCACATGGGGATGCGTCATGATCACGCGTTCGAAAGCAAGCGGATGACAGGCGGAAAGCGGAGCGGAAGGCTCCCACGACAATCCGGCATCGAACATGACGGGCATGTTGTAATCTTCGCAGATACGATAGAGCCGCTGGGCACGAGGGTCGTTGGGGTCAAATCCCTGTTTCGCGGGATGCAGGAATAAACCCTTTGCCCCCAAATCCTTAAAGGCGCGTTCCAGGGATTCCGGCGCGTCGTCAAGCGCGGGATCCACGCTCGCAAATCCCCAGAGCCTGTCGGGATGCGCGGCGACCAGCGAAGAGATCTGCTCATTCGTCCCAAAATGGCCTCCCAGGGCGCTGGTGACATCCAAGGGCATGAGCACGCTCTTGTCCACGCTGCAGACGTCGAGCTCGACCTCGATCTCATCCCATTCCATAGGGCCCATGTGCCCCATGCCAAATTCTCGCTCCCAAAACGAGAACCCATCCGGCGCATCGCCCGGCGTATAGATCTCCTTGTACAGCATGGGGTGGACATGCATGTCGATTAACATCGCAAACGCCTCCTAGTAGGGCTCGAAGCGACCGATGACGCGCGATGAGAGCTCCGCGCCCTCGCTCATGCACTCATCAACGCCGCCACCGAGTATCAGTCCGTGGGTGAACCCGGCGATATAGGAATCCCCCGCCCCGACCGTGTTGACAACTTCTGCAGCTTCGACAATGCCGCACTCATGGAACCGCTCGCCATCGAACGCGACGCTTCCTCGTTCGCCAAGGGTCGCGACGGCTACACGCGGTCCGTAGCCCTGGACTTTTTCCAGCCACGCGCAAAGCTCCGGCGTATCCTCCTCAAACGACATAAAGGCGTAGTCAACAAACGGAAACAGTTCTTCGCAGCGATACTCGGGATCTTGGCTGAACACGGAAAAGTCCATTACCACCGTTTTGCCCGCGGCATGCCATTCTGGAAGGCGATCGAGGCAATTACCGAACAAATCGGTATGGATGATGTCGTGCTCGAGCACGAAAGCCTCGTCCTCATCTGTAAGGAAGTAATTCTCCATCACCCCGTCGATCGCCTCCAGATGCACGCGGTCGGTTCCGTTTTTGAGCGCCATGAGCATCACGCTGGTATCGCCCTGCTCGACTCGCAGGTGGGAGATATCTATCCCTTCTGCGGCGAGCGCCTCGCGCATCTTCTCGCCGTAGCGATCCTCGCCCACCACGGAAACGACCGAGACGGGTACGCCCATCCTCGAGAGGTGCACGCCCCAATCGACTCCGTTGCCCGTGGGATAGAAGACATCCAGGTTCTGGTAGACATCGGCGCAGCAAAACCCTACTGCGCAGGCACGAACGGTCATTTTGACTCCTAACGCAAGGCGGGGCGCCTCCAAGACACCCCGCCACGACAAACAGCCTAGTTCTCGTAGACCAGCGGGTGGCCCCAGCTGCCCTCGATCTTGCAGGTCTCCGCCGCAAAACCGGCAGCGAAGTCCAAGCTCTCGCGAATCGCGGCCTCGCCGCACTCGCCGGCCTTCTTCTTGGAAAGATAGGTGACCAAAAACGCCGTCAGCAGCGAATCGCCGGCCGCCATAGCGTCCTTGAGGTCCTCGGGCGCCACGGGCTTGATGCCCTGCTCGTAGAAGTTTTCGCCATCATAGGCGACGGAGCCCTTGCTCCCGCGCGACGCGCATACGATTTGGGGGCCAAGCGCCTTCACCCACTCGAGCTTCGTCTTGATATCCTCCAGGGAAGCGTCGCCCATGGACATAAAGGCGTACGTCACAAATGGCGCAATCTGCTCGAAGTACTCGTCGGTGGAGTCATCGGAGAAGTCGAAGCTGATCGGCACGCCGGCAGCCTTGATCTTGGGAAGCTCGCGCTCGGTGAAGCAGTAGTTGCCGCTGTGCACCAGGTCGAAGCCGCTGACGTATTCGGCGGCGAAGCGGTCTATCACATAGCGCATGTCGCCACGTATACCGCCTTCATTGGAACCGAGGAAGATGCGGTCCCCGGTTTCGTCAACGGTCACGCGAGCAGCGCCGTTGACGCCCAGGGCCTGCTGGCAGCGAAGAAGCTCGATGCCCTCGTCCTCAAGCGACGCGATAACGTGCTCTGCTTCCTGATCGGATCCGAAGATTCCCATGTAAGCGCTGCGGTCGACGCCGAGCTTCTTGGCGAAGACGGCGAAGTTCACCGCATTGCCGCCGGGGTACATGGTCTTGATGTGCTCGTACTTATCGACGACATTGTCTCCAAAGCCGAGCACGCTTATAGGATAGGCTGCCATGGTTAACTCCATTCGGGTATATCGCCGCGGTTACGGCGAGCAGCAGGGGTGCGAGGGATTCGCGCGGCTCAACGTGCCCGGCACCCCGCTTTAAAAGCCGTTAGTACTTCTCGATGCCCATGTAGCGACGGACGTCAGGATGATGGTCGAACACCTTGCCGCGAGCGGAGCGCAGCTCGCAGTTCATCGCGTAGAACAGGATTGGATCGAGGAACGCGCGGACGCTTGCCGGAATCTGGTCCATGCCGTACTCCATGGCATCGAGCACCATGAGGGTGTCGGTATGGGTCTCGAGGAACGCGAGGGCGCGCTCGTCCATAGCCCGGCACTCGCTGGAGGACATCTGCAGGAAGTAGAAGACTCCGGGCTCGGTCACCTCGAAGGGGCCGTGGAAGTACTCACCGGAGTGGATATAGGCGCAGCTCTGCCACTGCATCTCCATAAGCGAGCAGATAGCGAAGCCATAGGTCTGGCTAAACACGGGACCGGATCCCAAGATATACAGGAACTTGTGGTCCTGGCACAGGGCGGCGAAGCGGTCGCAAAGCTCGGCGTTGACCTTCTGGCGAGCTGCGGGCAGGATCTGATCCATCTTGGCGATGCCTTCGTACATGTCCGCAAGGTCGGCATAGCCCTCCTGCTGGTCCAAGACCTCGGCAGCAAGAGCCAGGGAGATGCCGGCGGGCACCTCCGCCTGCGGAACTCCCTCGCCCCACGGATACACCCAGCAGGTCCACTCGCCGTTATCGATGCCGGAGCCGGCGTTGTCGGTCTGGGCGATAACGGTTGCGCCCGCCGCCTTGGCAATCGTGCACGCGTCGATTACCTCGCGCGTGTTGCCGGAATGGCTGCAAGCGATAACAAGGGACTTTTCGCCCAAGCGCTTGGGGCGCATGATATCGAACTCGCGGGCGGTATACGCCTCGCTGGTAAACGTGGTCGCCTCGCGCTTCAGCAGCTCGTGAGCAGGCAGCAGGTCGATGAGGGAACCGCCGCAGGCGACCCAAAAGACGCTATCGAAACGGCCCTTTTTAGCGATTGCGTCGGCGATGAGATCATGTGCGTTCATTGTTGTTCTTCCTTTCGATACGGCGGACGAGTCCGCCAGCGTTTACTACAAGTCTTCACGTCGCGCGTGTTGATCGCCCCGCGCGAATGGGGAGCTACGCGCTAATCGACAAAATACTTCTCGAAGGCGTCCATGTTGCGCCGGTCCGCGGCGGCAGGATCATCGAAATACTTTCCATCGGTGATCTCCTGGCCAAGATAGCCCTCGAACCCATGCGCGTTGAGGACGCGTACGAAATCGTCCATGCTGTGCTTTCCATCGCCCCAAACCAGATGGCCGTATGGGTCGCCATCAATGAAGTGCATGTTCTTTATGGCACCGTCGCCAAACTCGGCAAACCACTCTTCAAGGCTCTCGCCGGCGACTCCCATAGCGGTAGTGTCCACCATTGGGGTAAGGTGCGGGCTGGCTACCTGGTCGAGCATGCGCCTAGCGTCTGCGAGCGTAACCACCAAGTTGCTCTCTTCCGGCCGCAAACTCTCCATGCAGAGAGTCACGCCGTGCTCGCCGGCATAGTCCGCAAGAATCGCCAAGTGCTCGGCAGAGCGCTTCCAAGCCTCCTCGCGGTCCTCGTCCCAGTCGCCCCAACCGGAGTTGATGGACATATACGGGGCGCCGAGCACCTCGGCGAGCTCGATGCCGTGCTTGAAGTACGCAAGGCTCCGCTGCGCGTGGAGGGGCTTTCTAGCAGCGTACTGCCACGGATACACCACGTTCTCCGGGCACAGGGAGCTCACGGAGAGGCCGCGGGACTCGATCTTGTGGCGGAGCTCGTCGGCCTCGAAATACCCCGTGTGGTCCAGCGTCACATGCGGCTCTGCCGCCCACAGCTCGATGGTTTTGAAGCCAAGGCGCTGCTGGACATCAAGGAAGTAATCGAGCGACCACATGATGTAGTGAATGTTCATGCCGGCGACCTGCTCGCGATGCAGACGGGGCACAGAAGCGTTTAAATCCATGTTAGGCATCTCCTCTCCTAGCAATCTTCGTACACGACCCGGCCATCGCTCAGCGTGAGCGAGACCCGGATGTCTCGGGCATCTTTGGGGTCTACCGCAAACACATCGCGGTCGAGAACGCAGATGTCCGCGAGCTTGCCCGCCTCGAGCGTACCGAAATCGTCCTCGCGAACCAGATCGTAGGAACCCCCGGCAGTCCATGCCCGCAGCAGCTCGGCAACGCTGACGGTATTTTGCGGGTTGACGTCCAATCCGTCGGCGAAATACCCTCCGCAGGCGCTGTAGATCGAATCTCCCAGATGCGGGATAAGAAGGGGGAGGTCGGTGCCGCAGCACAGCACGCATCCACTATCCACCATGGCGCGACGGTTCCAGCTGCGGGAAAGCCTCTTCTCTCCTATCTGGCGGCGCATGGTCGAAAGGCAATCCTCGCGCTTATCAAGGGTGAGGATCTGGGGGTAGACCTCACAGATTCCGCCGATGGCGCCCATGCGCGCCAGATCGATCGGATCGGAGTTCTCAAGGTCCGTAATCGAATGCCTGCGAGCGAGCCTTCCCGACTCGTCGCGCGGCAGGCGCTCATACAGGTCGATTGTCTTGCGAACGGCCCCATCCCCCTGACAATGAAGGGAGTAACGGAATCCTTGGGCATCGATCTTAGACAGCTCGCGAGAAATGAGGTCCCATTCGGGCTCCTCGACCACGGTCTTTCCGCCGGCGCCCGCATCGGCCCCCTCCTCGTAGGGATCGATCATCTCGGCCAGGCCGCACCACACGCCGCGATCGGTCATGCGATTGAAGCCGGAGAACCTGACGAAGTCTCCTTGGAAGCGATTGCGCGCCGAGCAGGCGTAATCAAGATCGGCTCCGCGCCCGACGGGCTGGCTCATCATGTCGACTCGAACCGTGAGCTCGCCTTCCTGCTCGCGGCGATACATCTCGTCCGCAAACCCGTAATAATCGTCGAAGCACATCTCCTTGATGGCGGTGACGCCACGGGAGTTGAGCATGGCCATATAGTCGCCATATGCATCACGAACCTCCCGAAGGGGCAGGTAGTCGCGCATAAGACGCCAAATCATCTCGGCATAGCAGGCTTCGGGCGTGAACCCGTAGCGCTCGGAAGCGGCAGAGTTGAGCACGCAGGTCTCCGCGCCGGCAGTAAAGGCGACGGCAGGCGTGGATGAGAACTTCTCGTCCAGCATATCGACCAGGTCGTCACCCATGAGAGCGTCTGGAAGGTTCATGCCCAACGCCATAGGGGCCTGGGGCCGCTCCTCCTTCCAATTCGACATCGCGGTGAGAACATCATCTGCCGAGGCCACATCGATAAGATCGGCGCCGATGCGACGAAGCACCCAGCCGGTAAAGAACGTGTGCACGTCGACAAGGCCTGCCATGACGGTTCTGGAGCCAAGGTCGCGAACCTCGTCCGCATGCTTAATATATTCGGCAGCCCGATCAGAGGCACCCACGGATTCGATGCGATTACCGCGAATCGAGACATATCCGTCGATCGGTTCATCAGAAAGGCCGGTAAAGATGCTGCGGGACAGCAATACGAGCGAACGATCAGACACTGGGCACCTCCTACATCGGCAGCAGGCCGGAGATCGTAGTCGCGACCAATCCGAACAGAACCATGAAGATAAAGAACTTCCAGATGGTCTTCCACCATTGCCCAAAGGAAATCTTCGCTACGGCGAGACCCGCGACGGTCATGCCCGCAACGGGGCTGATGGTGTTGATGGTCTGGTTCGCGAACTGCAGAGCGGTGACGGCGGCCTCGGGATTGAGACCCATAAGCTCGGTCAGCGGGCCCATGACGGGCATGGTGAGTGCAGCGAGGCCGGAGCTGGAAGGAACGAGCAGCGAAAGCAGGCCAAGGACGATGTACATGAACGTGGTATAGATGAAGGACGGAGCGCCCGCAAGGAGTCCGGCAAGCCCGTTAAGAATAGAGTCGATGATCATTCCGCCCTCTGCGACGACCAGGATGCCGCGGGCGATACCGATGATGCAGGCTGCGTAGGCGAAGTCAGCGATTCCGCGGACGAACTCCTCCGCAATGGTCTTCTCGTCCAAACCGCCGAGAATGCCAGCGAGAAGGCCCATGGCCAGGAACACCATAGAGATCTCGTTCATATACCAGCCCTGGGTAACGAGGCCCCACACGATAACGCCCATGCCGACCGCGAAATCAATGAGGACGAGCTTGTGGCGAAGCGTGAACTCCTCTTCGACAGAGGCGTCGGTGACGGAGAACTCGATGCGCTTCTGCTTATCATCCTCATAGGTGATGGAAGACTTAGGATTGAGCTTGACGCGGTGCGCGTAGCGCATGGCCCAGAAAATGCCCGCGGCGGTGAAAATGACCCACAGGATGGCGCGGAGCCACAGCTGGGGATTTCCCTCGATGCCGATAACACCCTGGGCGATCAGCACGTTGAAGGGATCGATGGTGGATGCGCAGTAACCAAGGTTGGGACCGAGGAAGCAGATGATGAACGCGGTCATGGAGTCATACCCGATGCCCAGCATGATGGGGATGAAGATCGCGTAGAACGGCAGCGCCTCCTCGGACATGCCGAACGTGGAACCGCAGATCGAGAGCAGGATCATGGTGATGGGAATGATCAAGATGTCCTTGTTCTTCAACTTCTTGATCACGCGGCTCATACCGGCGTTTAGGGCGTTGGTCTTGGTGACGATGGCGAACGATCCGCCGATCAGCAGGACGAACGCGACGACATCGGCCGCAGCCTGGATGCCCTGGGTGGGAGCCTGCAGAACGGCATCGATGCCCTGTCGCAAATCGACGGTCTCCCCCGTCTCCGGATCGGTGTAGACCTTATCGACCTCTTGGTACGTTCCAGCTACAGCGACTTCTCGCTCGCCCGCAGCCGTCTGAATGATCTGACGGTCGAACTGACCCGATGGAACGACCCATGTGAGCACCGCGAAGAATACGATCAGCATGAACGCGATGGTGTACACATGGGGAAGCTGGAGGCGGAATCTGCGCTTGGGCTTCTCCTTTTTGGTATCCGACATTCTTGACCTCCTGTCAGAACAACGATGCTTGCCATAAATCCTCATGTATAAGCAAACATCTTAGGTTGTCCTATGTATAACCTGCATGAAGGTGCCGGTCAAGAAACATATTAGATTGTTCTATAAACGGTTGCTTTTACGCGCTAAACGGACCCGTTGCAGCGATGGTGAGGGCGGCGCGGCACAAGAAGGCAGGGAGGCTCGATAAGGGATGCTCCCGAGAAGCCTCGCGCGTTCCGGTTATGCATAAAGGGATGCAAGGCTCCAAGAGGCGGGAGCAGCCTCCACGGGACTCGCTAGATATCGAAGCTGTAGCGTGAACCCACGTAGTACTGTCTGCCGTAGCAGAAGGGTTCTCCGTTGGAATCGAGAAAGCCCACGTTCATGAAGAAGAGCGGCTCCCCTACTGGGACCTTGAGCTCGCGGGCGGTATCGATTCCCGCACGGGCAATCTCCAACCTGCAGGGATCGGACGAACAGGGATACCTGCCCGTACGCTCCCCCACAGTCTCGAATATCGAACAATTGGAGAGACTGATATCTTTGAGAAATTCGAATCCCTCGACAGGATAGTAGTTGTTCTCGAACAGGACCGGCACGCCGTCTGCGGTACGCACGCGTGAGACCAAGATGAGGTCAGAGCCTTCATCCAGGCCAAAGAAAGAAGCGAGGTCGCGATCGGCGGCAACGACCCTGCGGGCGACAACGCGAGCGCCCGCCTTCTGGCCGTTTTCAGCGCATGCTTGGGTAAAACTCTGAACATCGTCCTTCTGATGCACCTTGCGAATTATCTTGGTCGCGGTCACAAACGTACCACGCCCCTGCCGCTTGGTGAGATACCCCTCGTCCACAAGCCCCTCTATAGCGCGGCGAACCGTGACCCTTCCCACGCCGTACATCTTAGAAAGCTCAAGTTCCGTTGGGATCTGCGAATCAACGGGATATGTCCCCTGCTCGATATCGCTCTTAAGCAAATCGAGCACCTGTTGATACAGCGGGGCGGAAGAGCCCCCATCCAGATGCGCATCCACAAAAACTCTCCCTTTACGGCGTTCCTGATCTCATAGACTTCATTCTACCGCACATGGGAAAATGGGGCTAAACATATAGGAGCTCTGCATGTTTGAGCAGATCGGGAATCTGGTCGATGATTTCGTCCGCGCTTACTTGCGAAAAACCAAAACGCTCCTCGCGCTTGGCGAACCCGCCCGGAGGCGGCCCCAGCGCGAGACCGTCCAGCACAAGCACCCCCGAGCTGCCGCTCGCCGCTGGTTGAGCAAAAGTCAGCGAGCGGGTTCCAAGTGCCCCAGGTCGCCGTGAAAGAGGAGCGACGCGTACTTCTGTACGCGAGCGACGGTTTGAACGGCGAGATGGGGTGCTTGGAACCCGCGCAGCGTCGAGCCTTTACGCGGTTTGGTAAAACCGCGTAACAAAGTTACTCGTTGTCGCCCGCGGTCATTTGGGTTGCGGAGAGTACGCCGTCGGCAGCGGTTGCGGCTGCGGCGTCGGGCCAGACCCAGTCGGTAAAGGCCGGGTGATCGAAGCCCTCGTCGCACGCGAACTCAAAGGCCTCGGTGCGGAAGGCCTCCCACTCATCAATCTGCTCGGCAAACTTATCGGCGTCAACCATGCGCAGCACGTCGGCGGCCAGGGCCCAGCGGTCCATGTTGTTCAGGCGCAGCATGTCAAACGGCGTGGTCGTGGAGCCCTTCTCCTCGTAGCCGTGGACGCGGAAGGCATCGTGGCCGGGACGGTTCCAGATCAGGCGGCGAATCGTGCCGGCATAGGCGTGGAATGCGAAGAGCACGGGCTTCTCGCCGCGGCCAAACAGCTCAGCCCAGCGCTCATCGCTGATGGCTTGGTCGTTCTCGCAGACGTTCTGGATCTTGAGCAGATCGACTACGTTGACAAACCAGACCTTGATGCCCAGCCCGCGCAGCATATCGGTTGCGGCCAGTGCCTCGAGCGTCGGCACGTCACCGCAAGTAGCGACCACGACGTCGGCCTCGGCGAGCGAGTCGGCAGTCGATGCCCACTCCCAGGTCGCTACGCCCTCGGCGAGCTCAGACTTGGCCTCGTCGACCGTCTGGAAGGTGGGGGCGGGCTGCTTGCCACAGAAGATGGCATTGACGCAGTCGGTGGACTGGTAGACGCGCTCGGCCACAGCAAGGGCCATATTGGCATCGGCCGGATAATAAGCATTCACGACATGCGTGTCGTTGGCCTTGTTGAGCAGCAGGTCGATAAAGCCGGGGTCCTGGTGCGAAAAGCCGTTGTGGTCCTGGCGCCAGACATGGCTCGACAGCAAAATATTGAGGCCGCTGATAGGAGCACGCCACGGAATCTCGCGCTTGGTCGCTTCGAGCCATTTGCAGTGCTGGTTGACCATGGAATCGACCACGTGGACAAAGCTCTCGTAGGAGCTCCACACACCGGAGCGGCCGGTGAGCACGTAGGCCTCGAGGAAGCCCTCGCACTGGTGCTCGGACAGCTGCTCGACAACCTTACCGGAACCGGCCAGCAGCTCGTCGTTGGCGTCGTCCTCGTAGAAACCGGCATCCCACTGCTTCTTGGTCACCTTATAGGCAGCCTGCAGGCGGTTGGACGCGGTCTCGTCGGGACCGAAGATGCGGAAATCATCCATGTTCTTGGCCAGAACATCGGCAGTGTACTCACCAAAGACGCGGGCGGCCTCGGTGGAGCCCCAGCCGTGGCCCTTACTTGCGATGGGGATCTCGTGAGCGTGAATATCGGGAAGCTCGAGCTCGCGGCGTACCTTGCCGCCGTTCGCGTTGGGATTGGCGCCGATACGCAGCTCGCCGGTCGGCATAAAGGCCGTCACCTCGGGGCGCACCTGGCCCTCGGGCGTAAAGAGCTCCTCGGGCTTGTAGGAGCGCAGCCACTCGCGCAGCACGCGGAAGTGCTCGTGGGTATCTTTGGCGCTCGCGAGCGGCACCTGATGGGCGCGCCAGGAGTCCTCGGTCTTCTTGCCATCAATCTGCTTGGGGCAGGTCCAACCCTTGGGCGTACGGAACACGATCATGGGATAGGCCGGACGGACCACGGTCTCGCCCGCAGTGGCCTGAGCCATAGCGGTGGCCTTGATGTCGCAGATCTCATCGAAGACCTGCTCGAACAGGGCGGCGAAACGCGCATGAATGCTCGCATGGCTCTCGTCGTCAAAGCCGGCGACAAAGAAATGCGGCTTATAGCCCATGCCCTCAAAGAACTTGGTGAGCTCCTCGTCGGACACGCGGGCAAGAATGGTGGGGTTGGCGATCTTGTAGCCGTTGAGGTGCAGGATCGGCAGGACGATACCATCGGTTGCCGGGTTCACGAGCTTATTAGACTGCCAAGAGGTCGCGAGCGGACCGGTCTCGGACTCGCCGTCGCCCACCACAGCCACGGCCAGCAGGCTCGGGTTATCCATGACGGCACCGTAGGCGTGGCTGAGCGTGTAGCCGAGCTCGCCGCCCTCGTGGATGGAGCCAGGCGTCTCGGGCGCAAAATGGCTCGGAATACCGCCGGGGTAGGAAAACTGGCGGAAGAACTTCTGCAGGCCGGCCTCGTCATTGGTAATGTCGGGGCGAATCTCGCGGTAGGTACCATCGAGCAACGACTGGGCGGTGCCAGCGGGGCCACCGTGACCCGGGCCCATCAAGAAGATCGCGTTCTGGTTGTGATCGGCGATGAGGCGGTTGACATGACCGAACAGAAAGTTGATGCCGGGCGTGGTGCCCCAGTGACCGACCAGGCGGTGCTTAACGTCCGGGCGACCAAAGTCGCGCACCTCGCCGGTTTTCTCATCGACAAAGTCGGGGCGCATGAGCGGGTTAGAGCGAAGGTAGATCTGACCGACGGACAGATAATTCGATGCACGCCAATACAGGTCGACGCCCTCGAGCTCGGAAGCCGGCACCTCGTGGCCCAGCTTTTTCCACGGCGTCCCCAGTGTTTTAGCCATTGTTTATGTCCCTCCGCTGTGCGGTCGCCCTCCAATACGGCAACCATTCGTTGGGACTAGTATATTTGCTAAAACGTTTTATCATGGTGAAAAAACGTTTTATCACCCTTATCAATCACATCGATCAACAAAACGCGACATTCACCTGCGGCATTGTCTGCCACAGGTGCTCCACATTCGGTCTCTGCAAATTGATAAACGTGTTTAGTTGTGTTTAGTAAGCTCGAGCACGCTGCCCTTAACGATAAGCGCCGGCTCCAGGACGACCTCTTCGGCACGCCTACCGCCCCTACCGGCAAGACGCTTGGACATGCAGCCAAAAGCATGTTCCGCGAGGACACCAGGATCCTGCTCAATGGCGGTCAGCGCCGGCTCAAAGAGAACGTCGGCCGCCGAGTTGTCATAGCTCACCACCGAAATATCGCCCGGGATGCTCTTCCCCATCTCGTGCAAACGCTTGAGCAAACCGAGGGCAATGTTGTCCGAGCTCGCGAATACGGCAGTGGCATCGGTTGCGAGCACCGCCTCCGAGGCCTCGTAGGCGCTCGGAATGTAGTACTCGCTCTCAAACTCCAAACGCGCGTCGATAGGCAGGCCAACCTCGCGCAGCGCGCGCTCATAGCCGGCAAGTCGCTTGCGACCCGTATTGGAACGACGCGCATTAACCAAGCAGGCAATACGACGGTGGCCCTGCTCGATCAGATAGCGGGTAGCCATATAGCCACCCATCTCGTGGTCGAACATCACCTTGTCGCACTCGAGCCCCTCAATGGCGCGGTCGACCATCACGGCAGGGATGGGTAGATGGCTGACCTCTTCGCGCAGGGCACGGTCGTCCGAGAACTCGTCGCCTACCACCAGGAAGACACCATCGACGCCGCGCGTCACCAGCTGGCGCAGCAGTTCCAGGTCGTCGTCGGCGCTTCCGCCCGAGCTGGTAATAAAGAGCGCATAGCCGTCCTCGCGGCAGCGCTTTTCCAAGCTACCGGCAAGTGAGGCAAAAAATCGGCTCTCGATGTTGGGAACGATAAGACCCAGGGTGCGTGACTCGCGCATGACCAGGCTGCGCGCAATCTGGTTGGGAACATAGTGGTTGCGCGCCGCGACCTCCTTGATGAGCTTGCGGTTTTCTTCCGAGATGCGACAAGGCCGATTGTTGAGAACAAGCGAGACCGACGAGGGGGAAAGCCCCACCTCCTGGGCGATCTGCTTGAGGGTGACTTTGTTGGCCATCTCGCTCCTTCCGGGTTTACGCGCAATCTCTTGAAAGTATAGCGACTGCCCCTCTACCTCGATGATAAACACTTTACCAATCCGGTAGACGGCTGTTTTATCGCCGCCAGCGCACCAAATACGTCCAGGTGGGGTATATTGCAATCGATTGATGACAACGACCACCAAAAGGCGGATATTCGGATGCACGAGAACGACTTTTTTAACGAGGACCTGCTGTGCGCGCTCGCTGGCGTTGCCGGCGAGGACAACGTGTTGATGAGCGAGCCCATGCGCGAGCACACCACGTTTAAGATTGGCGGCCCGGCCGACGTCTTTGTCACGCCCGACACCGAGCAGAGCCTCGTCGCCACGCTTGATACCTGTTATCGCTGCGATCTGCCACTCACCATCGTGGGCAACGGCTCCGACCTACTCGTCGGCGACAAGGGCATACGCGGCGTCGTCGTAGCGCTAGGCGAGGGCCTCTCCGACATTACCGTCGACGGCACGCACGTTACGGCAGCAGCCGGTGCACTGCTTTCGGATGTTGCGGCCGCGGCAGCCGAGGCCGGTCTCACCGGCATGGAGCCCATCTCGGGCATCCCCGGATCGGTCGGCGGCGCCTGCTACATGAACGCCGGCGCCTACGGTGCCTGCATGGCCGACGTGCTGGAGTCTGTACGCGTCTACAAGCCCGCCCACATGCTCGACGACGGCACCCGCGGTAGCGGCAGCATCATCGAGTTCGATGTCAACGAGCTCAATCTGGGCTATCGCAAGAGCCGCATCGCCGACGACGGCTTCATCGTGCTTTCGGCCACCTTCAATCTCGCCCCGGGCAACGCCGCGATGATCAAGGCCGACATGGACGACTACCGCCAACGCCGCGAGGACAAGCAGCCGCTCGACATGCCGAGCGCCGGCTCCACTTTCAAGCGCCCCGAGGGCCACTTTGCCGGCAAGCTCATCATGGACGCCGGGCTGCGCGGCCACGCTGTCGGCGGCGCCCAGGTGAGCGAAAAGCACTGCGGCTTCATCGTCAACGCCGACCACGCCACCGCCGCCGACGTCGACGAACTCATCCGCCACATCCAAGCAACCGTCAAAGACCAATTCGGCGTAGACCTAGAACCCGAAGTCCACCGAGTAGGCGAATTTTTATAAAAAGAAGGCCCCGAAAGGGGCCTTCACTTTCTTTAATTCAGACAACCAGTCCGGTGTGTCGCGCCTTGAACCCGGAAGGTCCGGGACTGCGGGCGAGGCATAAGGTTGGTCGCGAGTTCCGCACGCAAAGAAGGCCACTTAATGTGGCCTTCGTCTTGCGCAGGACTGTAGAGCAGGCAACCTTATGCCTCGCCCGCAGTCCCGGACCAAGCCGCAGCTACGACAGCGCAATACCGCCAAGCCAGCCCCAGCGCACACCAGAGCCAGTGCCGTAAAAGCTAATGAACGAGTCAAGCGACCTCGACGTGATGGCGCCCTCGTTACTCATAACGATGCCGCCGCCAACATAGATGCCCACGTGTCCGTACAGCAGACCCGGCATACCGGTGCCACTGTGCGACGAGTCGGCCACGATCATGCCCACCTGCAGCGCCGAACGATCGGAGCTGTAGCACCAGGCGTTAAACATGTCGCACGCGTTGCCGCCAAAGTAGCCCACGCCGGCGTTGCGGAAGACGTTGGTGACCCAGGCGGCGCACCAGTTCAGGCCAGGCGAAGGCGTGGAGTAGCATGCGTTGACGACAGCCTGCTGCTTGCCCGATCCGGCATTCTGTTGCGGATTTCCGGGCGCATACGATCCGCCACCCGAGTTTGAACTACCCGAGTAGGAATTGTTCTTGTTTGCGGCAGCCGCAGCAGCGGCAGCCTTCTTGGCAGCCTCCTCAGCCTGGGCGGCAGCGAGAATCTCGGAATCGCGCTGGGCCATGAGCTCCTTGACATCGTCGGAGAGGCCGTTCAGAACCGTCTGGACCTCCTGCTGCTTGGCCTGCATGTCCTGCATCTGGGCAGTCTGCTGGTCCTTAAGCTTCTCCAAGTCGGCTTTTTGCGACTCGAGCTCGGACTTCTGCGTATCGAGCTCTTTCTGGATGGTCTGGATATCCTCGATGGCGTCGCGGTCGCTCTTGTTGATCTTCTCAACATAGTGCGCATTGGCGACGAGCTCCTCAAACGAGCCCGAGGCGAGCAGCAGCGACAGGATGTTGGTGCCGCCCGACTTATAGTTGGCGGAAACGCGATCGGAAAGATCGCCGCGCTTCTTTTTGAGCTCGGCCTTCTTTTCGTCAATCTGCGCCTGCGTGCTGTCAATCTGGCCCTGTACGCTCTCGATATCGTTGAGGGTCTGGGCGTTCTTGTTGGCCAGCGCCGCGTATTCATTTGCGATGCTGTCGAGCTGGGCCTGGACCTCGTCAAGCTGAGCCTGGGCCGCATTGAGCTTGTCGGTGGTTTCCTTGGTGGCCTCCGCAGCATGGGCGCGAGCGGGCAGACCAAAAAGAACGGCTGCAGAAGCGGCGCCGAACAAGGCCTTGAGGGCAGTGCGACGCGAAAGCTCCTGGGAAAGGATGGAATCGCTGTTTGGTGACATATCTACTCCGTTACATGTTTATTTATATGTCGCTCAACTCATACATATTAGCGTACATCCGCCGCGTCCCAACGATTTCCACGAACGGCAGGAAACCCCATGGTCGGCGGCTCGTATGCAAACGTCAAAGTCAAGGTTATGCCCACGCCAAACATTTCCATGAGTACGTTAGCATGTTCGTCTGCTTTTCCTTCCCCGCACGTTTTGGGTGCCCCTGCCTGCGCTATACTCCCTCAGGAAGTGTTCCTGATTCGATAGGAGACTACATGTCCAAAGCACTCGACCCCAAAGACACCTGCGTCCTCGTAACCGGTGGCGCCGGCTTTATCGGCTCGCACACCGTCGTTCAGCTGCTCGAGGGTGGCTACCAGGTCGTCATCGTCGACGACCTCTCCAACTCCAGCGCCGTCGCCGTCGACCGTGTCAAGACCATCGTGGGCGACAAGGCCGCCAAGAACCTCACCTTCTACGAGGCCAACGTGCTCGACCGCGATGCCATGAACAAGATCTTCGATACCCATCGGATCGACCGCGTCATCCACTTCGCCGGCTTTAAGGCCGTCGGCGAGTCGGTGAGCAAGCCCGTCGAATACTATCACAACAACATCGAGAACACCCTGGTGCTCGTCGACGTTATGCGCAACCATGGCTGCAAGTCCATCATCTTCTCGAGCTCCTCGACCGTCTACGGCGATCCGGATAACCCGCCCGTCACCGAGGAAGACCCCAAGAAGCCCGCGACCAACCCCTATGGCTGGACCAAGTGGATGATTGAGCAGATCCTTATGGACGTTCACACCGCCGACCCCGAGTGGAACGTTGTGCTGCTCCGCTACTTCAACCCCATCGGCGCACATCCGTCGGGCCTGATCGGCGAGGACCCCAAGGGCATCCCCAACAACCTGGTGCCTTATGTCGCGCAGGTTGCCGTGGGCAAGCTCGAGGCCGTTCAGGTCTTTGGCAACGACTACCCCACCCCCGACGGCACCGGTGTGCGCGACTACATCCACGTGTGTGACCTGGCATCGGGCCATGTGGCCGCCCTCAACTGGATGAACGGCAAGACCGGCGTTGAGATCTTTAACCTGGGCACCGGCACCGGCACCTCGGTGCTCGAGGTTGTCGCAGCCTTCTCCAAGGCCTGTGGCAAAGAGCTGCCCTACGTGATTCGCGAGCGCCGCGCCGGCGACATCGCCGCCAACTGGTGCGATGCCTCCAAGGCCGAGCGCATGATGGGTTGGAAGGCACAGTACGACATCGCGGACATGTGCCGCGATAGCTGGAACTGGCAGAGCCACAACCCCAACGGCTTCGCCGACGCCGAGTAGCAAAAACCTACACACCGTTCTTGCCCCGATCTCACGATGTGAGACCGGGGCTTTTTCATGGCATGTAACCATTCGCCGAAAATCGACCAACTTTTTATCTTGCCTATACATGTTTAAACAACATGTATACAATAGGTGTATCGAATCAGAACATCGGAGGCGGACTGCACACCCATCGGCAGGCCGACCCCACAACAAGAAGGTTGGTGAGCGCATTCATGGAGCGTGCAAGCGGCGTCCTCATGCCCGTCTCATCTCTGCCCGGACCATACGGAATCGGCGGCTTTGGCTGGAATGCCTACGACTTCGTCGATTTTCTCGCCTCGTGCAAACAACATTACTGGCAAATCCTGCCCCTTACGACGACCAGCTATGGCGATTCGCCCTATCAGTCGTTCTCGGCCCGCGCAGGCAACCCCAACTTGATCGACTTTGCCGAGCTTATCGAAGCCGGCTATCTGGAGCAGCGTGACATCGACGGCGTCTTCCTTGGTTCCGACCCCAGCAACGTCGACTACGGTGCCATCTTTGTTGGCCGCCGTCAGATTCTCGATCGAGCCGCTGAGCGCTTTGCTGCCGACAAGCCGGCCGATTTCGACGACTTTATCCAGGCAAACGAGGACTGGCTCATTCCCTACTGCGAGTTTATGACCGTGAAGGAGGAGTGCGGACTCAAAGCCTTTTGGGAGTGGCCCGAGGAGCTCCGCCGCCGCGGCGAGGCATCCGCCAAGGTCTGCGCCACCCATCCCGAGCGCATGCTCTACCACCAGATGACGCAGTATTTCTTCGATCGCCAGTGGAGCCGCCTCAAGGCCTATGCCAACGAGCACGACATCCTGATCATCGGCGACCTGCCCATCTACGTCTCGCGCGACTCCGTCGAGATGTGGGCCACGCCCGAGCTCTTTAAGATCGACGCCGCCGGCAATCCCGTCAGCGTCGCGGGAACGCCGCCTGATCAGTTCTCGGCCACCGGCCAGTACTGGGGCAACCCCATCTATGACTGGGATGCCATGGAAGCAGACGGCTTCTCCTGGTGGGAGGACCGCGTCCGAGCCGCCCTCGACATGTACGACATCATCCGTCTGGACCACTTCCGCGGCTTTGAAGCCTTTTGGGAGGTGCCGTTCTCCTCTCCCGATTCGTCATATGGTTCATGGACGCAGGGACCCGGCCTCAAGCTCTTCAAGGTGCTCGAGGAAAAGCTCGGCACGCTTCCCATCATTGCCGAAGACCTGGGCTTTCTTACCCCCGGCGTCATCGACATGCGCGACACCACGGGCTTCCCTGGCATGAAGATTCTGCAGTTCGCTTTTGAAGGCAGCAACTCCTACTATCTGCCCCACAACTACATTGCCAACACCGTCGCCTACGTCGGAACGCATGACAACGAAACGGCACGCGGCTGGTATGAGGGAACGGCCACCCCGCGTCAGCGCGAGCAGGCGGCCCTGTACACCCACCAGCAGGCAGGCGAGTCCATGGCCGACGCGCTCAACCGCACCATCGCCGCCAGCGTGAGTGACACCTGTATCTACACCATGCAGGACCTGCTCAATCTGGGCAACGAGGCGCGCATTAACACCCCCGCCACCCTGGGCGGTAACTGGACGTGGCGCATGCTTGATGGCGCCATCACCCGCGAACTCGAGCGCAAGCTCACCGACTGGACCGAGACCTACTTCCGCATCCCGTCGGAAGCCGAAATCGAGCTTCCTCAATAGGAGCCACCGCGCCCGACCCCACCCCACCGTGTGGACGCGACCGCTTTTCCCGCGCGAGGCCATCCCAATCCCTCGCGCGGGCTTCTTTTGAATTTCTGACATGTAGTCGACTCACCACAGGAGGAAACATGCCCCGTATAAGCCTCGCAGAACTCGCCGAGCAGTCCTTTGGCACCTCGCTCGAGCAGCTCGATGACCGTCGTATTTATAAGCTACTGGTCAAGCTCGTGCAGGAGCGCTCTGCCGCCTGTCCGCTCAACAACGGCAAGAAAAAGCTCTACTACATCTCTGCCGAGTTTTTGATCGGCAAGCTGCTCATCAACAATATGATCGACCTCGGCATCTATGACGAGGTTAAGGACCAGCTCGTCGCCGCCGGCCACGACCTCAACAAGATCGAGGAGTTCGAGGTCGAGCCTTCGCTCGGCAACGGCGGCTTGGGTCGTCTGGCCGCATGCTTCCTGGATTCCATTGCCACGCTGGGCCTCACCGGTGACGGCGTGGGCCTCAACTACCATTACGGCCTGTTCCGCCAGCGCTTTGCCGACAACCAGCAGAAGGCCGTCCCTGACGAGTGGCTCGGCGAGCAGGACATCCTGATCGATGACGACCGCTCCTACACCGTCGAGTTTGGTGATTTTGCCGTCACCTCCAAGCTCGTCAACATCGATGTGCCCGGTTATGGCCAGCCCACCAAGAACCGCCTGCGCCTGTTTGACCTGGCAAGCGTCGACGACGGCCTGGTCCCCGGCAGCTCCATCGACTTCGACAAGACCGAGATCGCCAAGAACCTCACCCTGTTCCTCTATCCGGATGATTCCGATGAGCAGGGCCGCCTGCTTCGCATCTACCAGGAGTACTTCATGGTGAGCAATGCCGCCCAGCTCCTGATCGACGAGGCCGTAGAGCGCGGCAGCAACCTGCACGATCTGGCCGACTACGCCGTGGTCCAGATTAACGATACGCACCCCACCATGGTCATTCCCGAGCTCATCCGGCTGCTCACCACCGAGCACGACATCGAGTTTGACGAAGCCGTTACCATCGTGCGATCCATGGTCGCCTACACCAACCACACAATCCTTGCCGAGGCGCTCGAGAAATGGCCGCTCACCAGCCTGCAGAAGGTCTCCCCCGCCATCGCCGACATCATCGTCAAACTCGATGAGATTGCCAAGGCCGAGCATGGCGACCCGCGTGTCGCCATCATCGACGAGTACGGCACCGTCCACATGGCCCACATGGACATTCACTTTGGCTTCTCCATCAATGGCGTAGCCGCACTCCACACCAAGATCCTGGAGAACACCGAGCTTCACCCGTTCTACGAGATCTATCCCGAAAAGTTCTCCAACAAGACCAACGGCATCACCTTCCGCCGCTGGATCCAGGGAGCCAACCCCGCACTTGCCAGCCTGCTCGACGATGTGATTGGCACCGATTGGCGCAGCACCGGCGACCTGAGCAAGCTCGCCGAATTCGCCGACGACAAGGACGTTCTTGAGCGCCTGGCCGCCACCAAGGTCAAGGCCAAGGCCATCATGCGCCAGTTCATGGCGCTCGAGCAGGGCGTGACCATTCCCTCCAACGCGATCATCGATGTTCAGGTCAAGCGTATCCACGAGTACAAGCGCCAGCAGATGCTCGCGCTCTACATCATCTGGAAGTACCTCGACATCAAGAACGGCAATAGACCTAAGCACCCCGTCACCATCATCTTTGGCGGCAAGGCGGCACCTGCCTACACTATCGCCCAGGACATCATCCATCTGATCCTGACGTTGTCGCAGTGGATCGCAAACGATCCCGACGTGGCTCCCTGCCTGCAAGTCGTCATGATCGAGAACTATAACGTCACCGCTGCCGAGCGCGTGATTCCCGCCGCCGACATCTCCGAGCAGATCAGCCTGGCCTCCAAGGAGGCGAGCGGCACCTCCAACATGAAGTTCATGCTCAACGGTGCTTTGACCCTGTGCACGCTCGACGGCGCCAATGTCGAGATCGCCGAACTCGTGGGCGACGAGAACATCTACACCTTTGGCGCCTCGTCCAAACAGGTCGAGCAGCTCTACGCCGACGGCAGCTATAACGCCGGCGCACTCTACCTCAAGCCCGGTATTAAGCTACTGGTGGACTTTATTACCAACCCCGCTTTTATGGCGACCGGCAACGCGGAGCGCCTGCAGCGTCTGCACGACGACATCAAGGGCAAGGACTGGTTTATGTCCCTGCTCGACATTGAGGAGTACATCCAGACTAAGGAGCGCGTGCTGGCAGACTACGAGGACCAGGACGCTTGGATGCGCAAGGCGCTGATCAACATCGCCAACGCCGGCACTTTCTCGTCCGACCGCACAATCTCCCAGTACAACGACGAGATTTGGCACCTGAGCTAATTTCGCTTCCATTACCCATCCTTTTGAAAGCGGAGTCGCGGCAACGCGGCTCCGCTTTTTGTGCCCTCGTGTTACCCGCGACCTGCCTCGACCAAAAAAACTCGGCCTGCAACATCTAGCCGGCAAAATTGGGTCAACCTGTTACAGAATGAGACAAACAGAATTGTTCCGGGAAACCGTCTCAATCTGTAACATCTAGGCCCAATTTGGCCCTCCTCCTGTTACAGATCGAGACAAACGACCGGCCAGACAGCCCCAGCACAAAGAAAGGCTCCCCTCTCGCTCAGCGGACGAGAGGGGAGCCTTATATGTGACTACGGCAAAAGGATGGCAAAACCGCAGTCGCCCAAAAGGAGGGCCTGATTGAATCGGGTCTAGATAAGGTTCTTGCCAGAGACCTTATCGAAAAGGTGGGTCGCATTCTTCTCGAACTTGAACCAGATGGGGTCGCCGGCCTTGAGCGAACCCCTGGCCTCGAGGTCGACGACAGGGATGATCAGGACAAACTGGCCGTCGGGAGACGTCACATGAACGTGCTCGGTCGAACCCATGAGTTCGGTGACCTCGATGGTGCCCTGAAGCGCACCCTCCTCGCCCTTGTCGGCAAGCAGAATCTGCTCGGGACGAACGCCGGCCGTGATCTCCTTCATGTCCTCGCCGTCCCAGTTAAGCGCAAGCTGAGCGCAGGTCTCGGGGGCCAGTGCGACATTCATGTCGTCGGTCTTGACGGTAAAGCCCTCGCCCGAGCGCACCAGCTGGGCATCGAAGAAGTTCATCTGCGGCACGCCGATGAAGCCGGCGACAAAGATGTTCGCGGGATGGTTGAAGACCTCCTGCGGCGTGGCGATCTGCTGAACAACGCCGTCCTTCATGACCACGATGCGGTCGCCGAGGGTCATAGCCTCGGTCTGGTCGTGGGTAACATAGATGAATGTGCCTTTGATCTCGTGGCGAAGCTTAATGAGCTCGGCACGCATCTGGTTACGAAGCTTGGCGTCCAGGTTGGACAGCGGCTCGTCCATCAGGAATACCTTGGGGTCACGCACGATGGCGCGGCCGATGGCAACGCGCTGACGCTGGCCGCCCGAAAGCGCCTTAGGCTTACGGTCGAGGTACTCGGTGATACCCAAAATCTCGGCAGCGGAGCGAACCTTGCGGTCAATCTCGTCTTTGGGGACCTTCTTGAGCTCAAGCGTAAACGCCATGTTCTCGTACACCGTCATGTTGGGGTACAGAGCGTAGCTCTGGAACACCATGGCAATGTCACGGTCCTTGGGTGCCACGTCGTTGACGCGCTTGCCGTCGATGAGCACGTCGCCCGAGGTAATGTCCTCCAGGCCAGCAACCATGCGCATCGTCGTGGACTTACCGCAGCCAGAGGGACCAACGAGGACGATAAACTCCTGGTCGTGAACAGTGAGGTTGAAGTCCTCTACAGCGAGCACGCCATCCTCGGTAACCTTGAGGTTGTGCTTCTTCTCCTCGGTCTTCTTCTTTTTGCCAAAGAAGCCCTTCTTTTTGGACTCGTTGTTGGGATACACCTTCTGTACATGTTTGAGAACGATCTCGGCCATGTCTCTACCTTTCGATACGCGGCGCCACGCTGAGGGGCGCCGCAGAAACTTGCAAAACAGTTACGGCATCAGCCCTTGACGGCACCTGCCACCACGCCGTCGATGATGTACTTCTGGCAGAGGATGTACATGAGGACGATGGGGACAACGACCATCATGATGCAGGCCATCATGGGGCCGAGCTCGACGTGACCGTAGCCGCCGCGGAAGTACTGGATCAAAATAGGAATGGTCTTGTACTTGGTGGAGTCGAGGGTGAGGTAGGGCAGCAGATAGTCGTTCCAGACCCACATGGTCTCGAGAATGCCGACCGAAAGATAGGTGGGCTTCATGATGGGAAGGACGATCTTAAAGAACACCTGGACCGGGTTGCAGCCGTCGATCATGGCCGCCTCCTCGATCTCGAGCGGGATGTTCTTTACAAAGCCGGCGAACATAAAGACCGCTAGGCCCGCGCCAAATCCAAGGTAAATAAAGCAGATGTTGAACGGCGTGTTGAAGCCGATGCGGTCCGCCAAATTGGACAGCGTGAACATGAGCATCTGGAACGGTACGACCATCGAGAACACGAACAGGTAATAGAAGAAGTTCGAGATCTTGCTGTTGACGCGCACCACATACCAAGCGCACATGGAGCAGCACACCAAGATCAGCACGACCGACGTGACCGTGATGATGAGCGAGTACATAAACGCCGAGGCAAAGCCCTGCTCGTTAAGGGCGTGCGCGTAGTTTGCAAGGCCGTTGAACGTCTCGGGCGTGAGCAGATCGAATGCCGTGGTGGTGCTGATTGCGGTCCCTTTCTTAAAGGAATTGAGCGCAATCATGAACACGGGGTAAATCCATGCGAGCGACAGGATCGTAAAGAAAATCGAGAGCGCACGGTTGATAGCCTTATCGCGTTTCATTACTGCTGCACCTCCTTGGACCTCGTGGCCTTAAGCTGGATCATGGAGATTGCTACGACCAGGATGCAGAAGATAACCGCCTTGGCCTGACCGATGCCCTGCCATGCGATACCGGCACGCGAATAGAACGTGTTGTAGATGTTCAGGGCGAGCATCTCGGTGGAGTGCGCCGGGGCGCCACCGGTAAGGGCGAGGTTCTGGTCGAACAGCTTAAAGCCGTTGGTGATGGACAGGAACAGGCAGATGGTGATCGTCGGCATCAGGTTGGGGATCTTAACCTTCCAAAACGTCTGCCATGCCGTAGCGCCGTCGACCTTGGCGGCCTCGATGTAGTCTGACGGAATGGACTGCAGACCGGCGATGTAGATGATCATCATGTAGCCGACCTGCTGCCACAGGGTCAGGATGATAAGGCCCCAGAAGCCAGCAGCAGAGTTAAGGGCGATAAGGTCGGCACCGATGTTGGAGAGCAGGCAGTTGATCAGAATCTGCCAAATGTATCCCAGCACGATGCCGCCGATCAGGTTAGGCATGAAGAAGATCGTACGGAAGATGTTGGTGCCCTTGAGCGCCTTGCGGGTGAGCGCCTGCGCGATGGCGAGGGCGATCACGTTGATGAGCACCGTCGACAGGAAAGCAAACGCCACCGTAAAGAAGAACGACGTGGCAAACTGCGGATCGGACAGTGCACGCACGTAGTTCTCGATACCGACGAAGTGCGTGTTGTTAATGGTAATAAACTGGCAGAACGAGAGATAGAAACCCTGGATAAAGGGGATCACGAACCCGATCATAAACGCCAGGCACGTGGGCAGCATAAAGAGCGGCCACCAGCGCTTGAGTGCTTTGCCCATAGAAGGGTCCTTTCAATATGCAGGGGGCGGGCAAACCGACGTCTGCCCGCCCCCTGTCGCTAATCAGATAGCTTGGGCAGCAACTGCTTACTCGGAAGCAGCCTTCTCGGTCTTCCAGCCATCGACGAAGGCATTCTTGACGCCGTCCCACTTGGTGTTATCGGCAGCATAGGCAATCAGAGCCTGCTTGAGGTTCTTCTTCCACTCCTCAGAGGGGATGTAAACGAAGTCCCAAGCGACAGTCTTCTTGCCGTCCTTAGCCATGGCAACAGCCTGCTGCGAGAAGACGTTGGTGGTGTCCTTGGCGCTCTTGAACGGGGCAGTCAGACCCATCTTGTCAGCGATGATGCTGGTGGCAGTCTCAGAAGTGACGCACCAATACATGAAGTCCTCGGTAGCCTTCTGGGCATCCTCGGAAGCCTGGGAGCTCACGCACCAGTAGTTCTCGCCGCCGGAGCACAGGCCCTGGTTCTCCTCGCCGTCGACACCGATGTAGATGGGCATCATGCCAATCTGATCGTCGGTCATACCGGCCTTGATGAGGTCGGCGTAGGCCCAAGAGCCGTTCTGATAGAAGACGGCCTTGCCGGTTGCGAACTCGTTGGTGGCGTCGTCGCCGGTCTTGGAGGCAAGCTGCGAAGGATCGCAGGTGGAGTCGGTGATGTACAGGTCGAAGATCTGCTTAAAGTTGTCGAGATACTCGCCCTTAATCTCGTCATCCTCCTGGTTGTGCTCCTTCTCGAACTCGTAGTAGAGCGGGAGGTTGGCGAGGTGGGTGGTGTAGCGCCAGCTGGAGGAGTCATCCATGCCGGCGGAAGTGAAGGCACCGTCAACGCCAAGCTCGTCCTTGCGGGCCTGAATGTCATCGGCGCAAGCCTTCAGCTTGTCAAAGGAGTTGATGTCCTCGGCCTTGTAGCCAGCCTTCTCGAGGAGCTCCTTGTTGTAAATGATGCCGTAGCTCTCCTGGACCCAGTCGATACCTAGATCCTTGCCGTCGGACTGCAGAGCCAGGGAGTCGTCGACGAGCTCACCGCGGACCTTGGTATCGGACAGGTCGGCGCAGTAGTCCTTCCAGTTCTTAAGACCGGTGGGGCCGTTGACCTGGAACAGGGTCGGAGCGGAGCTCTTGGACATCTCGGACTTGAGCTTCTCCTCGTAGGTGTTAGAGGCGGCGGTCACGATCTTGACCTCGACGCCCTTCTCCTCCTTGTATGCCTTGGCGATCTCCTTCCACTCCTTGTCGACCTCGGGCTTGAATTGGAGGAAGTAGACCTCGGCAGCATCACCAGAAGCAGAGGAGCCGGAGCCGGCGGAGCCACCGCAGCCCACGAGACCCAGGCCAAAGACTGTGGCCGCGGAGCCAGCGAAGCCCAGGAACTGCCTTCTGCTCATTTCGTTCTTCATTACAATCCACCCTTTCACACCGTGGCGGCACCCTTTGCCGTCGCCTTCGGAGATTGGTTCGGGGACTTTGCCCCTTTTTCTGATTTGTACAATACGCTATTTGGCTAGTTGTTTGAACAAGTATTGTTAGAGCGGTAGAAAAACTTCGGTGAACGGTTTTTAATACATTCGTACTTGACAAATATTGTCTAAACAATTAGAGCGCCCCGTGCGGCCGATATCCCATCGACCGCACGGGGCGCTTCATATCGAAACGCAAGCTTATGCGTCTGTTACCTATCGCTTGGAATTGATGCGGTAATGGAAGATCTCGGGGTGTGTGCGAGCATGCGTCACCTCGAACAAGATGCCGTCCGAGGTGTACGACTGACTCTCCATGACGGCAACGCAGTTGTATTTGCCGAGGTCAAGATAGCTGCAGTCTTCATCGTTGGCGAGCTCGACACTCACCGTACGGCGACTCGCCATCACTTTGATGCCGCGCTTGTGCTCCAGATAGTCGTAGATAGATTCTGCCGCGATCTCGGGGGTCAGACCCTTGGCAATCGACTCCAAAAAGTAGCCATGGTCCACTTGGCGCGCGCTGCCGTTGAGGCTTCGGACACGCACTACGCGAATCAGCTCCTCGCCCACCTTAAAGCCCAGGCGACGAGAGAGCTGCTCGGTGCAGACCAGATGTTCAAAGGACTTAACGTCCGTCGATGCAACGGCATTGTTGCGCTTTGCAAATTCGCCAAACGACTCGACTTCCTCGAGCGCGCCCAGCATGCCGGTTTCGCCCTTGAGCCAAATAACGCGCACGCCCTTGCCGTGTATGGGCTGCACAAACATCTCGTCGGCCAGCATGCTCAAGGCGCGGCGGACGGTATTGCGCGTGCAGCCAAATTCCGCAGTCAGCTCGGCTTCGGTTGGCAGCATCTCCTGAAACGCATAGGTCCCGTTAATGATGCGCGAACGGATCTCGCGGTAGATTCCTTCGTAAATCGCTTTTGGCATGGCTTCACCTCTAATGAATATGTATGGCTAGGCACGATAGCATTTCTTGAGGTTGTTTAAACCGTCTATCGGCAAAGCACGGATTATTTACCGTCGACGGTTCCCCCGGCACCCAAATCGGACCGAATCAAAACCGTCAATGCGGCAAGCAGCCAGTCCTCTACAATGAGTTCATTGTTTAAACGTTCTTGCTCGCACAGCATGTTGCATCCGGAAGGCATATTATGCTGCAGAAAATCCAACGCTTTGGCGGGGCAATGTTCGCGCCCGCCATGCTGTTTTCCATATCGGGCCTTATGGTCGGCGTCTCCGCCCTCGCAACGTCTGCGGACATCGTCGGCGACCTCGCCGTATACGGAACCCCTTGGTATGTTTTTTGGGCTATCATCCAGCGCGGCTCGTGGACGGTCTTTAAACGCCTCCCACTGCTTTTTGCCGTAGCGCTGCCCATCGGCCTTACCCAAAAGCAACCGGCGCGCTGCTGCTTCGAGGCACTCGTGGCCTATTTTGCCTATTGCTTCTTTTTGAGCGAGATCATTAAGCTGAGCGGCGACAACCTTGGACTTAAGTACCCGTCGTCTTTGACCTCCGCCAGCGGCATCACCGTCATCGACGGCATCAAGACGCTCGACACCGGCATTATCGGCCCGCTGGCGGTATCGGCCACCGTCGTCGCCATCCATGACCGCTTCTACGATGCCAAGGTTCCCGATTGGCTCGGTACTTTCTCGGGCTCCTCGTTGGTCTACCTCATTAGCTTTTTTGCCGTATTCGCCCTTGCCGCTATCTCGGCCGCCATCGTGCCCATCGTATACGCAATGACCGAAACACTGCGCCATGCACTTACGGGCGTCGGTCCCTTCGGCGTGGGCGCCTTTGTGTTTTTAGAGCGAGCACTCGAGCCCGTGGGGCTGCATCACCTGCTCTACATGCCAATCTACTACGACAATTTGGTTATTACCGATGGCATCTACGCCACGTGGACCAACTTGCTTCCCATCCTCTCGCACAGCACGCGCCCCCTCAACGAGCTAGCGCCCTGGGCTGGTTTCACCGCCACCGGTTGGGTCAAGCTCTTTGGTCTTCCCGCCATCGCCGTAGCGTTCTACACCACGGCCAAGCCCGAACGCCGTGCCAGCCTCAAGACCATCCTTCTGCCCGCCATCGTCGCCTCGATGGTCTGCGGCGTCACCGAGCCGCTCGAGTTTCTCTTTATGTTCACCTATCCCGGACTCTTTTTGCTCTACGCCGTCCTATCCTCCTGCCTTGCCATGGCCATGAACTTCTTTGGCGTCGTCGGCATCTTCTCGGGTGGCCTTATGGAGATGGCTGCCTTCAACTTTATCCCGCTCATGCGGACGCATGCCGGCTCCTACCTTTTGGCACTCGGAATCGGACTCGTCTTTAGCGTCATCTTCTTTCTGAGCTTTCGAGGTCTTATCCTGACCTTTGACCTTAAAACCCCGGGACGCGAGGACTACATTGCCAGCAACACGGCGCTCTCGCGCTTGACGGGAAACGACGTTGACGAAAAGCGCTTATCAGAAGTCGGCGCTTCCGACTGCCAGGCATCACAAGATCGTCTGCTCGCCGAGCAGGTTGTGGCGCTTCTGGGCGGCGTCTCCAACATTGTGGGCGCAACCAACTGCGCCACGCGGCTGCGCGTCGAAGTCGCGGACCCTTCTATCGTCGCGGACAACGCAACCTTTGTCGCAGCGGGCGCCAAAGGCCTCATCGTCACCGGCAAGACCGCCCAGGTAATCATCGGCGTCTCGGTCCCCCGCGTCAAAGAGCACTTTGATCAGATTATGGGACTCGAACCGGGTTTTGCATTTGCCACCCCGCTTTCTCATGCCGCCGATGACGCCAAAAAGCATGGCAATATCTGCTTCTTCGACATCGACGGTACGCTTGCCTGGCAAGATCCCAAACTTGCCCAAGAGCTCCCCGAGGGCGAGCGAGACCTTTCCCCCTATCCCAACGAAACGGTTGCACAGGCAATTCGCACGTTCGTCGCCAACGGCAACAAAGCCTTTATCTGCACGGGGCGCACCCTCAGCTGCATCCATCCCAAGCTGCTCGAGCTGCCGTGGGCGGGCATCGTATGTCTCGCGGGCGGCTACGCCGAACTCGAGGGGCGCATCGTACGAAATGCGGCCATAAACCCCGGTCTGCTACAGCGCCTCGCCCCCTATCTCGAACAATCGGGTGAGGTCATTCGCTTTGAGGGCATCGATCGCGTCGTGCGCATGAGCGCAGATGCCCCCGAGACGTACGGATACGCGCGCACCGTGGGCGACGCCGTCACGCAACTCAAGCACTACAACGCTTATAAAATTCTTATGTCCACACCGCTCGCCAACCGCATCGCCCAAGATGAAGAGCTTGGGCCTCTGCTCTGCCTCAACGAGCTCGAACTCGAGGTCACGGAAATCTCGCCTCGCGAGTGCACCAAACGGGCCGGAATCAAGGCCGTGCTTGACGCCCTGGGGCCAGATCACGGCACTGTGTACGGCATCGGTGACGCGAGCAACGACATCGCCCTCATGGAGGCGGTCGATGTTGGCGTCGCCATGGGCAACGCGCCGGACTTCCTCAAGGAAAAGGCCGACTACGTCACCGACAGCTTCGACCACGACGGCGTCGTCACCGCGCTCGAGCACTTTGGACTTATCTAGCCGCGCCTCTTGCCGCATTTGCGACAACATGGCTCAATCGTCTTCAACCGCCGCGCTCGATGCCCTAATGTGGCAATATGTTGTCTGCATAACGCAACGATGCAACCTAAGAAAGAATGCGAGAACCCGTGTCCAGTCCGTTTACCAGCTTTTTAGCCCAGCATTTTGACCAGATTAACGACTATCTGGCCACGTTCTTTGACGGACAGGCGACCTCTGCCGATATCGAGCGCTACCTGTATGGCCCGCTCTCGGCATTTACGGCCAATGCCGGCAAGCGCCACCGCCCGCTCATCTGCATGCTCGCCGCCACCGCGGTAGGCGGCAGCTTTGAGAGCGCCCGAAGCGCGGCGGCGGCCATCGAGCACTTTCAGTCGGGAGCGCTTATCCATGACGACATCGCCGACAACGGCCAGCTGCGCCGCGGCAAGCCCTGTATGCACCTTACCGAGGGTACGGGACTTGCCATCAACTGCGGCGACCTAGCGCTCACCATGGTTACCAAGACGGTTCTCGACGACCCCACGCTCGAGGCAGACGTGAAGCTCCGCGTGCTCCACGAGCTCACCGAGATGATCGTTCGCACCATCGAGGGTCAGGCGCTCGACCTGGGCTGGGTCCGCGATGGGCGCTTTGACATCTCGGTCGACGATTATCTGGACATGGCGACGCACAAGACCGCGTACTACAGCGGAGCCACGCCACTTGCCGCCGGAGCCATTATCGGTGGCGGCAGCGAAGACCAGATTGAGGCGCTGCGTGCCTTTGGCCTGCACACGGGCCTTGCCTTTCAGATCCAAGATGATCTGCTCAACCTTATTGGCACCAAGGAGGCCGCCAACAAGGACTTCCGCACCGATATCACAGAGGGCAAGCGCACGCTCGTCGCCGTGCATGCCCTGTCAGACGAGCGTTATCACGACGAAGTCGAGGCAATCCTTTCCTCGGGCACCGAGGACCCCGTGCAACTCGCACGCGCCGTGGAGATCTTCCAGCAGACCGGCTCTGTCGATTTCGCCCACACTTACGCACTCAACCTGACTGCCAAGGCCAAGGCCGCTATCGAAGGTGTCGAGCTCGACCCGCATGCACGCGAGCTGTTCGACTCCATGGCAGATTTCTTTGTGGAGCGCCTTAACTAGCGGGGGTTATAAAACCTGTCAGCAGCGCATTTGGGTACAACTTGCTACACTGTTGAGTGCATGTTTATGCAACCCTTTGCGTTGTCTATCCGACACACGCTCAAATAGTACGAATGGTACGCCGAAAGGGGTTCGTTCATGGAACCTATCACAACGGGCATGCAGGGAGCAGCCGTCGAGGACGTCCAGTCCCGCCTTCTGCAGCTCGGCTATACAATCGATGACGCCGAGGTCGCCGACAAGCGCTTTGGCACCACCACCGAGCAGGCTGTTGGCACCTTTAGGCTCGACAGCGGCCTTGCCGCTGGCTACGCCGTCGATATCCCCTGTTGGAGCGCCCTGGTAGACGCCTCGTATAAGCTGGGCGACCGAACGCTTTATCTGCGCATGCCCAATTTCCATGGTGCCGACGTTCGGGCCCTGCAGAGGGCACTCAACGTTTTGGGTTTTGCCTGCGGTGAGGACGACGGCTACTTTGGCCCGCACACCGAGGCGGCCTTGCAGCAGTTCCAAGAAAATGTCGGCCTGTTTGCCGACGGCATGGCATTCCAGGATACCTACGCCTATATCAACCGTCTGCATCACGTGTGGGAGGGCAAACCCTCGGTTACCGAGGCCGAGTCGCGCATCGGCTTTGCCCGCGCCGCCAACGTGCTCGAGCGCTTCCAGATTGCCGTTATCGGTGAGGACCCCATCGCACGCAGCGTTGCATCGCGCATGTGGAACATCGCCACGGCGACGACCGACAACAGCGGCATGATGCTTTGCGATTCCGAGGTTCCGACCGACGTGGACCTGGTACTCGAAATCGCAAGCGATGAGCTGCCCGCAGATGCAGCGCCGCGCGCCACGATCGCCCTTGCCGAATGTCACAACCTGGCGCAGCGCATCCGCACTGCCAATATCGCCGCGCAACAAAAGCCTGCACGTATCCGCATTGAGCTCACGGGCATGACGCGCTACAACGGAACCTTCACCGCAAGCGACGCCCAGACACTCGCCGTACGCCTGCTCGATGGCGTTTGCGATGCCCTCGCAGATTAGGTAAACTAGACGAGCTGCTTTTGGGCAGCACCACACATTGGGACGTAGTTCAACGGTAGAACTCCGGTTTTTGGTGCCGGCTGTTGGGGGTTCGAATCCCTCCGTCCCAGCCAAGGTAACTGAGCGCCCCGGGCTTTCATCAGCCCGGGGCGCTTTCTTGTGGGCATGCGGAGGGATCCGAACCCGCAAGGGTGCGGAGCTGAGGAAACGCGAAGCGTTTTCCAGCGCAGCACGCAAGGAGCGGAGCGACGCAGCGGGGCGCGGCCGCCGGAAGGCGGACGCGGAATCCCTCCGTCCCATATCAACAACGGGCTCTCCGTATCTCAACCGGCACTTGGGGACGTTCCCAAAGTGCCGGCACTAAAGGAACGCCACCAAGTACCGGCTCATCCACCCTCAAAAGACAGACGCCCCAAGCCCGAAAGGACCAAGAGCGCCTTACATCAAGTAATATCAACCCCGTTCCGAAAAGCGAGCCGTCATCTACAAAATGGCGCGTGGCCCCGGCGGGCCGGGCATTAAGTTTGTCGCGAGTTCCGCACGCAAAGAAGGCCACTTAATGTGGCCTTCTTCTTGCGCAGGACTGTAGAGCAGCAAACTTAATGCCCGGCCCGCCGGGGCCACGCGTCCCTAATTGTTCAGCATGCGGTCGAAGCTTCCCGAGTCGCCATCCCGATAGTCGGCGGTCATCAGAATCTCCTGCGGAATGCGACCTCCCTCGCGCAGCACATTGCGGAACTGCACGCGCGTGACCATAGGCAGATCCTTGATCGTCGCCGCCAAATTCTGCGGCACACCCTGATTGGCAGCCGCAGGCTCGCACTCGCCGCCAGCTTTCACGCGACGCTTGTGCTCGGCGAGCATGGCACGATACATGCCGGCATGCAAGCGAATCTCGACCACATTGGCATTGCGGGCCTGCTCGACGATGCGCGCACCCTCTCGGTCGATATCGCCCACGTAGTAGACATAGTTAAAGCGATAGCCGATCTCGGCCAGATAATCATCCAGTGCGTGCGAGACGCTCGCCTTGCAGCCACCGCCAAAGATCACGCCACCCACCTTGGTGCCAAAGAGCTTAGCGTGCTTGCGGCCGCGCAGGAGCTTGACGATCTCGTCATAGGTGTCCAGGTTCTCGACCATAATGAACGGCTTGTCGGCGCCCAGCGTAAAGAAGCCCGTAAAGTGCACGGGGCGGTTGGGGGCGACCTTAATCGCCTGCATGCTGATGCCCTTTTCGGTCATACGCCGAATCAAGCGCTCGCCGTGTTTACCGTCAAAGGCCTTCTCATCGTTAAAAATCTGGTAGGCGCGCTGGCGACGCGAAGCGACCGGCGTGTCGGCACCGCGATTCTGCTCAATCCAAGCCTGGATGATCGCAATCTCCTCGGCAATCTTGCGGTTGGACATCTCGTTGTGCTGAGTGCGCTGCGAAACCTTTTTGCCGTCCTTGCCCTCAACCTTAACGATTTGAGTCTGTTGCTCCTTAATCTTGGAGAGTGCAGCAGGTGTGGGAACGACCTTGAGCAGCTGCCTGCCCAGGACACGGGCCAGAGCAAACGCCGAAACCTCGCCATGAGCGGTCGACTCAGGCTGCTGGGCGGTCGCATCGTTTGCAGTCGGTTTGGGCTGCGTCTGGGATTTGCACTTGGAATCTGTCCGAGTATTGCGCTCTTGCTTTGGCGCGGACGAGCCCTTTTGCGAACGCTCAGGCTTGCCCCCCTTTACTGGCTGGCGCTTGGGCTGCTCCGCCGGGATCTCAGCCTTCGCATCCTTGTTTTGCCCCGCTGCCTGCTCGGCCACGGATTCGGCATTTGAGCCACGGCCGCCACGGTGACGACGACGGCGAGGCTTGCTCGAAGCGCTCTCCCCCGCTTTCTCGCCCGCAGACTGCTGGCCTCGGGGCTCGACATCGCCCGCAGGCCGCGGCTCAACAGGCTTCTGCTCACGGACCATCGGCTCGGCAGCCTTCTCAGCCTTCTCCGCTGGTGCAGCGGGAGCCTGGTCGGTCTTTTCTTGACGCCTTGCGGGATACGCACGACCCATAAAGCCGCGTCCGGGACGGCATGAACCCGGAGCCTTCTTGACGGGCTCCTCGGGTGAACCAGCAGCCTCGACGGACTCCTGAACGTTGCACACAACACCTCCCTGCTCGGCCTTAAAGTGAGCACCGCGACGACGCTTGGGCTCCTGGACCTCAGCGGCGCACTGCGGCTCGGTAACAGCCTCATCCTCGACGGGCTCGACATCCGTCGCATCCTTTTGAGCCACGGCGCGACGGAAGCGCTCCTGCTGGGCACGGCGCTGCGCATCGCGCTTGCCGCCCCCGCCAAAACCGCCGCGGCCCGCCTTGGCCGTAAAGGCGCGAACGACGCTCTCGTCAAGCAGCTCATCGGTGTCGACGTTCTCGCGCGGAGCCGTTTCCACCGCAACAGGCGCCTCGACAACGTCCTCGACGGCCTCTTCGGCAGCCTCGGCAGGCTGCTCCTGAACATCGCGAATCTCGGCATTAATGGTATAGAACGCTGGGCGCCCGTTAACGCCGCTGCCCTCGATCTTGGTAACGATCTTTGCCGCGATAAGCTCATCGCGCATCGCCTTGGTGTCACATTCCTTATCGACGGAACGGAAAATCTGTGCCAGCGCACTCGACTTGATCTTGAGCGCCTTGCGGCAGAGCAGGTCGTAGGCAACCAGCTTGGCACGCTCGGCAGAAAGCGACGTCTGGCTGCTCAGACGCTCAGCCAGGGCATCGACGTTGTTTTGGTTATCGGAATATACCGTCTTGGCCACGGGGCCCCTTTCATATGCACACATATATGTCTATATGGTACAACGCACGCCCCTATCCACGCAAAACATCTGCGAGAACACCCGGGCACACTAGCTTTTGTATGGAAAAAAGGCCGAGCCCGCGCAGTTGCGGACCCGGCCTTTCCGAGTCATATAGATGTGACGTTCAATCCCTTAGGTCGATTAGGCCTTGGCGGCCTCGGCGCCTGCGGGAGCCTCGGCAGCAGCAGCGCGACCATACTCGGCCTTGCCCATCTCGGACCACTCGGGCTCCTCGTCGGGCATGGAACCGGCCTCCTTGCCGAAGAACTCCTTGAGGCAGTTGACGGCAACGATGAGGCCCAGGATCATCAGCAGGACGGCAAAGACGAGCTGCAGGCCCTTGGTGGCGGCGACGGAGACGGCGGCCGTGGTGGCGGTAGCCGGGATGGTACCGAAGAAGCCGTAGGCCTGGACGGCGGTCATGCAGCCCATGGCGCTCTGGACCAGCGAGGTAAAGGTGCAGCAGAGCAGGAAGGCGACGGGCACGTAGAGCATCCAGCCCTTGCGACCGGTGCACTTGCAGAACACGGCAAGGGTGATCATGGTCATGCCGCCGAGCAGCTGGTTGGAAGCACCAAAAAGCGGCCAGATGTTGGCATAGCCGCCAAAGGCGAGGGCGAGGCCGGGGAGCAGGGTGACAACCGTGGCGAACCAGGGGTTGCCGAGGACCTTCATGTAACCGGCCTTGGACTCGATGGCCAGGGCGTCGTTGGTCTGGGCAAAGAACTCGGAGAACGAGGTGCGGGCGATGCGGGCGACGGCGTCGAGCGAGGTCAGGGCCAGAGCGGAGACGTTCATGGTCATAAAGACGGTAGCGAGCGTGCCGTCAACGCCGAAGGCCTGCATACCGCGAGAAATGCCAGCAGCGAAGATCTGGAACGGGGTGGAAGCGACGCCAGCGTTGAGGGCACCGGTACCGGCAGTGTTCATGTCGGAGAACATGATGCCGGCGACGATGATGGCGAGGATGCCGACGAAGGACTCGACGATCATGGCGCCAAAACCGACCTTGACGGCGTCCTGCTCCTTCTCGACCTGCTTGGAAGAGGTGCCCGAAGAAACGAGGCTGTGGAAACCGGAGAGAGCGCCGCAGGCAACGGAGACAAACAGGACCGGGAACATCATGCCCGAGGCATTGCTAAAGCCGGTGAAAACCGGAGCGGTGATGGTGGCCTGGCCGTTAACGCCCAGGACGACGATGCCGAGGACAGCACAGACAATCATGACGATCATCATGATGGAAGTGAGGTAGTCGCGAGGGGTCTTGAGCATCTGGATGGGCATGGCACCGGCAAAGACCAGGTAGACCATGACGACGGCGAACCACTGGAACTTGTCCAGGTAAACCGGGAACTGCATACCGACGGCGAACATGAGGACCATGAGCACCACGCCGGTGACGAACTCGGCAGCGCCGGTGAGGTTGAACTTCTTCTGAGCCCAACCAAAGGCCATGGCGACGAAGGTGAACAGGATGGAGATGGTGCCAGCGCAGCCAGCGGCATAGGACTTGGTGAAGTCGATGGCACCGGTGGCAGCGCCAGAGGCGTCAACGACCGGGGTGAACATGAACGTCTTGCAGACCATGTCGGTAAAAGCGGCGATGACGATGATGCAGAACAGCCAGCAGAACAGCAGGAACAGGCGACGGCCGGTCTTGCCGATGTACTTCTCGATGAGCTGAGCCAAGGACTTGCCGTTGTTCTTCATCGAAGCGTACAGGGCGCCAAAGTCGTGAACGGCGCCAAAGAAGATGCCGCCGACGAGGACCCAGAGCACGACGGGCAGCCAGCCGAAGGCCATGGCGACGATCGTACCCGTAACAGGGCCAGCACCGCAGATCGAGCTGAACTGATGCGAGAACGCGGTGAAGGCGGAGACGGGCGAGAAGCTCTTGCCGTCCTTCATGCGCTTGGCAGGTGTGAGGGCCTCTTTATCAACGCCCCACTTGTTAGCCAGCCAGCGGCCGTAGCCCAGATAGCCGCAGGCGAGCACCGCTGTGGCCACAACCATGAGCAAAACTCCGTTCATTACATTTCCTCCTCTAAAAAGAACTTCCTAGACATAAAAAATGAGGGCCGTCGGTTGCGCTCGACGGCCCTCATCTTCATCAGCCGCCCGTTATCGTACGGGCTAGCTGTATGTGCTAACCCGCATCAGATAATTACTACGCTGATAATGTTTAGCTGATGCGTGAACATGTCTAAGAAATCCTCTTCAATCATGATGCGAACGATCCGTGCGTGTTCACATCCCCCAGTGGATGGAAAGGAGTATGAAACTTTAGTTGCCTAAAGTCAACGCAAATATGTAATGGATTTTCAACTTTATTTGAATTTCTCGGTATAAAACGTCACTGACCTCGGACTTTACCGAACGACAGTTTTTGCTTGAGAGATGCTCCTCGGGGGCGGGGCGGGCGCCTGCCGCCATATATGAACTTTCCTGCTCGGACAGTCCTGCTCACGACGGAGGCCACATTAAGTGGCCTCCTGTTCGTGCGGAACTCGCGATAAAGTTCATATATGGCGGCAGGCGCCCGCCCCGCCCCCGAGGAGTTCCCATCCCAAATCTCAACTCTGTTATCATAATTACGATAATATTCTGATAGCTCAGGAGGTAGCTGTGAATATTAGGCCAGTCTCAGATCTTAGAAATCACTACCCGGATGTTGAACGCGAAGTCGAACAGGAGGGTCCGGTTTTTCTAACTAAAAACGGGCGGGGCTCTATGGTCGTCATGAGCTTTGAGCAGTACAAGTCACTGTGCAATACAATCGAGAGCGCACTTGATGCCGCTGATCGTCAGGCTGCCAGCATGCAACTTCGCTATACACACGACGATGTCTTTGGCTCTGTCAGAAAAATGCTCGACGGCGGTCTCGATGAACAGGCACTATAAGCTCCGCTATCTTCCCCTATTTTGGGAGGACCTCAGCCAAGCAGCGTCATATATCGCCTTTGATCTCAATAACCCCGCTGCAGCAAATAGGCTTGTCGACAATGTTGAAGCAGGCATACTCGAGCATCTCAAGAATCCAACCATGTCACCAACATACCCTTCGACAAGAAGACGGTCGCACCCGTATTACCGTTTCTACGTTGGCAACTACATGGTTTTTTATGTCGTCATCGACGACGTCATGGAAGTCCGCCGACTGCTATATAAAAGCCGAGATATTGAGTCGATTATCAGGTAGGTTTCTCTCAGCTAAAGCACGCCGTAAATTCGACGCAGGCTGGCTAACCTTGCCGGACGTTGTCGACGCCGAACCAGCTCAGTAGCTGCATCGATACAGAAAGGTTCCCGACCGGAGGGGCCGGATATAAGGTTTATCGCGAGTTCCGCACGCAAAGAAGGCCACTTAATGTGGCCTTCGTCTTGCGCAGGACTGTAGAGCAGGAAACCTTATATCCGGCCCCTCCGGTCGGGAACCGCGCCCATACGACTACAGCGTCATGTTTGGATCGGCGTCGACGTCGAACGGCGAGATTTCACCTCGGTCGAATTTGCGGCGAGCGACCTCCGCAATCATGGCGGCGTTGTCAGTACAGGCCGAGAGAGGCGGCACCGTTACGCGAATCCCCTGACGCCCGAGTTTCTTAATCATCATCTCGCGCAGATGCGGGTTGGCCGAGACGCCGCCGCCGATGCAATACTCCTTGCACCCGGTGGCGTGCAGGGCGTTCTTGGCCTTCTTGTACTGCACGTCAAAGATCGCCGCCTCAAACGAGGCCGCAAGGTCGGGCAGGTGAATCGTGCGCCCAGCCTTGGTCTCCTGCTCAATATAGAGCGTCACCGCCGTCTTGAGGCCCGAAAGCGAGAATCGATAGTCTCCCCTGCTGTTAAGCGCACGGGGAAAATCGATCGCGCGGGGATTGCCCGTCTCGGCGAGCTTGGAGATGATGGGGCCACCGGGATAGCCCAGGCCCAGCGCCTTGGCAACCTTGTCGAAGGCTTCGCCCACGGCGTCGTCCAGCGTCTCGCCAAGCACCTCGTAGTCGCCCCATGCCTTTACGTGCACGAGCATGGTGTGCCCACCCGAGACAAGCGTAAAGATAAACGGTGGCTTAAGGTCGGGCTGCGCCAGCAGGTTGGCGAACAGGTGACCCTCCAGATGATTGACGCACACGAGCGGTTTACCGGCAGCATACGCAAAGCCCTTGGCAAAGGCGACGCCCACCACCAGGGCACCCACCAGGCCTGGGCCTTGCGTCACACCCACGGCGGCAAGCTCACTTGGCGCAATCGCTCCACCCTCAAGGCCAAGCGATACCGCGGCATCTTCAAGCGCCGCATCTACGACACTCACAATCACCTCGACATGCTTGCGCGAGGCGATCTCGGGCACCACGCCGCCAAAGCGAGCATGAAAATCAATCTGCGTCGACACCTGGTTGGCCAGCATATTGCCGTCCGCATCGATAATCGCAACAGCCGTCTCGTCGCAAGAGCTCTCGATGGCAAGAACTAGGCGACGGCGCTCGATTTCGGCACGCTCCTCGGCGGTGCGCTCGGGCTCAGGCAGCGGCCAGACGCGCTGCTCGGCAGCCGTTGGCTCGGGCGAGGCATTGTCGAGAGGAAGCACCAGGGGCAGCGACGCCGTCATGACGATGGCATCCTTGCCGACGCCGTAGTAGCCACGGCGACGACCCGCCTCGGTAAAGCCCAAGGCGCTATAGAGCGCAATCGCACCCTCGTTGCCGTCCTCAACCTCAAGCGAAGCAGTGGTGCAGCCGAGCATCTGAGCGTCATAGCTCACGTGCGACAGCAGCTTGCGGGCAATGCCCTCGCGACGATGAGCAGGATCAACCGCGACGTCCATAATCTGAACGTCACCGTCGACGACCATGCCGCCGGCAAGTCCCAGCAGCTGACCGTCGTCGTGCGCCACCCACCAGCTACGCGGCGCGGCAACGCCCTCGCCCAGCTCGGACAGGAACATGCCCGGCGTCCACGCCTCGTGTCCGGCGCCTTCAAAGCAGGCGGCCTCCAATGCGCTCGCGCCCTCGGCATCCGCCGCGCCCATGGGACGGAACTGCAGATGGCGGCCGGCGAGCTCGTCGGCAACACCCGTAATCTCGCTCTGGGCGCTCTCGGCAAGCCCAAGGCGCTTGCGCTCATTTTCCTCGGCATCCGAAAGACGCGTGTAGATCGGCAAAACGCGAGCCGGATTACCGTCGCCCGCGGCGTGCGCCATCAGAAGGCCCTCGCCCGAGGGCCACCACAGGTCTCGTTCCACGCAGCGCGCAGTCTCGTCCTCACTCAGCAGCTTGCCATAACGTACGAGACCGTCACCAGTCAGCTTAACCTGGCCCCAGTCCGCGGCCTGGCGCCACTCATCAAGCGCCACGGCGGCTTTGACCACGTGTTCGCGCTCAAACAGACGCTCGGGGCCTTCGTCCCCCAGCACGTACAGAGCCGGATACACCTCGCCACGCATGGCGTCGGCAAGAACACCAAGCTTGCCGCGCACGCCAGCCTTCCACGCCGTCCAGGCGCAAGCGTCAAGTGTCGACACGCCCAGCAACGGCACGTTGGCACCGCGCGCCAGACCCTTGGCGGTCGAGATGCCAATGCGAACGCCCGTAAACGAACCCGGGCCGCGTCCAACCACATAACAGCCGACATCGCCGCGATTCAGCCCGGCCTGTGCCAACACGCCATCGACGGTATTCACAAGTTCCACGTTGGCATGGCGACGACACAGATGGTCCCCGCTCACCAGCTTCGCCTCGCCCGTCTGCTCATCAATCCAGCTTGCCGCGCAGGCAAGCATGTCGGTCGAAGTATCGAGCGCCACTACCAGCGCGTTGTCGTTATGCAAGCTCATCTTGTACAGCCTTATCAATCAAATCGAAAAGCTCCGTCGCGCGCTCGCCGTGCGCCTCGAGCGCGATCGTTCGCACGTCGCTATCGTCCTCATCGCGCCTAAGCGTCACCGAGAGATACTCATCCGTCAGCTCGTCCTGAAACTGCTCGCCCCATTCCAACAGGCAAGCGCCCTCATAGCCGAGCACGTCAAAAATGCCCGTATCCTCGAGCTCGTAGGCATGCTCCAAGCGGTACAGATCAAAATGGAACAGCGGAATACGCCCCTGGTCGTGAACGGCCATGAGCGCGAACGTAGGACTCGTGACCATATGCCCGTCGCCCAAGCCGCGCGAAACGCCCTTGGTAAAGTGGGTCTTTCCCACGCCCAAGCCGCCGGTCAGTATCAGCACATCGCCATTTTCTAGACACGGTGCGACCAACTCGCCAAAATGCTCCGTATCGGCAGTACGAGCCGTTTTGTAGGTACCTAGCCCCAGGCGCTCCAGGGACATATACGCTCCTTATTATTCCGAGGCGCCCTCTGGCGCGGGATGTCGCACCAGATAGTCGCCCAGCATCTTAAAGTCTTCCTCCAGCAACTCCTGCCACGCCGGATTGCGCAGCGCCGCCGCGGGATGAAACGTCGGCATCACCACAAAGTGCCCCATCTGATGGAACCTGCCGCGCAGCTTGGTAATGCCAATCTCGGTCTTGAGCACAAAGTGCGTTGCGGGATTGCCGAGCGTCACGATGATATCGGGCCAGATGCTTCGAATCTGCTCGCGCAAAAACGGTGAGCAAGCAAGCACTTCCTCGGGACGCGGATTGCGGTTTCCCGGCGGGCGACATTTAAGCACATTGGCGATATAGACATCTTCACGCTTAAGACCCGCCAGGGACAGAATGCCGTTGAGGTCTTCACCCGCCGCCCCCACAAAGGGCTCGCCCTGTAAATCCTCGTTACGGCCCGGCGCTTCACCAATAAACATCACACGAGCGCGGGGGTTTCCCACCCCAAACACGATATTGTGGCGCGACTGGTAAAGCTGGCAAAGGCGGCAATCACCCAGGACGGCCTCGATCTCCTCGAGTGCAACTTCGCGCGGCGCCTGATGGCTATGGCCGGGGATGTGCATAACGCCCATAGCGGCTCCTACACGTAGACCTTGTCGAGACGCATGCCAAAGCCGCAGGCGACCTCGTAGTTAATCGTGCCGCGCAGGCGCGCCATCTCATCCATGGTAATCTCGGCATCGCCATCGCGACCGATAATTATCATCTCGTCGCCATGTTCGGCCTCGGGAATCTCGTGAGCCGGGTTGGACTGAATGGCAACCATAAACTGATCCATGCAGATATTTCCGACCTGACGCACGCGCTCACCGCGATACAGCACGTCCATACGATTGGAAAGCGTGCGCGAAAGGCCGTCGGCATATCCGATCGGCAGCGTGCAGATCTGAACGCGTGTGCGCGGTACTCGGTAGGTAAAACCGTAGCCTACGCCCTCGCCCATCGCAGGATGCGCCACGCGCGTCACGCGCGCATGAACGCTCATAACGGGATCAAGCTGCATCACGCGGCCGCTCAGCTCGCACGGCTGCATGCCATACAAGCCAACGCCAGCGCGAATCATATCAAAATGCATCGAGGGGTCGAGCATCGAGGACGGCGTGTTGGCACAGTGCACGATACCGCACTCAAAACCCGCATCCTTAATGGCCTGAACGGCCTCGGTAAAGCGCTGGCACTGCAGCTTGTAGTCCCAACCCGACGGTTCGTCGGCCGTGGCAAAGTGCGTAAATACGCCGTCGCACTGAATACCGCGATGGAAATTAATACCGCGGACAAAGTCGAGCACCTGCGTGTAGTGAACGCCGATGCGGTTCATACCCGTCTCGATGGCAAGATGATACTTGCCCACCTTGCCCGCCGCGACGGCACATTCGCCATACGCAAGAGCAAAATCGGACGTATAGACCGAGGGCATGATATCGAACTCGAGCAATGAAGGAATAGCCTCGATGGGAGGCTCGCTTAGAATCAGGATGGGTTTGGTGATTCCGCCTTGGCGCAACTCAATACCCTCGCTGACCGTCGCCACGGCAAACATGTCGGCACCGGCCGAATACATGATCTTGGCGCACTCGACGGCTCCATGACCATAAGCATCGGCTTTAACCACGCAGCACAGGCGCTGACGCGGATCTAGCAAGTTCTTATAGGCCCTCGTATTGCGGCGGAGCGCCCCGCGGTCGATCTCGACCCAGGACCAACGCGTCAAATCGGCTTTATTCATGATTAGTCATCCGACCCTTCGTCCATGATTCCCAGATCATCGAGCGCATCCTTTGCCGCCAATTCCATGGCGGGACCGATCAAGTCGATAAGATCGGTCGCGATAACGCTCTTCTCGCCATACTCCGTCGCCGCAGCAAAGCCGGCATAGCTGTGGAGTGCGACGGCATACGAGTACAGCAGCTCCCAACGGTCCATCTCGTCACGCATGGTCGCAAGCGTTCCTGCAAGGATACCTGCGAGGACATCACCCGAGCCAGCGGTCGCCAACGACGCTGGGCCCGAAAGCGGCAGCAGCACGCGCTCGACGCCGCAAATGGCCGTCGTCGGGCCCTTAGCGATAACAACGAGATTATGGGAACCGGCAGCCCAGACAATCTTTTGAGCAGCGGCAATCGCAGTGCCAAGATCATTGACCTCGTCGCCGGCAACAAGACGCGAAAGCTCACGATAATGCGGCGTCATAACGAGCGGCTGCTCGCGACGGTACATCTCGGGATTACTGTCGATGCCGTCGATTGCAATCTTGGCAAGGCAGTTGAGCGCATCTGCATCTAGGATAAGCGGCACATCGAGCTCAAGCAGGCCCGAAACGACTTGCATCGATCCGGCAGACGTCGTCATGCCAGGCCCGCACACAACGCAGCTGTACTTCTTAGCAATCTCGCACACTGTCATACGCGCAGCGGCACCAAAAGATCCACGGGAATCAGACGGAATGGCGAAAACGGGAATCGACGGGAGCGCCATACGAATAAGGTTGGCGCACGCATCGGGCGTCGCAACGGCCACATAACCGGCACCAGCACGAGCGGCAGACTTTGCGGCCATGATGGCGGCACCAGGATATTGTGCCGACCCGGCAACGATGAGCGCGGAGCCGCGCGAATACTTATCGATATTCGTGGGCAGCGGGGCAAAGTAGTCCACCAGATCACCGGGCTCAACGATCTCGGCAGCATGATCGACATCATCGATGACTTCGTCGAGGCGGTCGTACAGACCGCCACACACCAGGTCGCCAGCATACTCCGGACCGTCAGCGCTGTAGAGGCCGATCTTAGGGGCAATCATCGTCACGGTACGCTCGGCACGGATGCAGTCGTCATCCACAACGCCCGTCTCGGCATTCAGGCCCGAGGGAACATCGATAGAAACAACGTGATCGGCGCACTCGTTAACCGTAGGAATCCAAATAGAAAACGGCGCACGAAGGTTGCCGTGAAAACCGGTGCCAAAAATAGCATCGACCACGACATCCGCTTTGTTAATGAGAACCTCTAGCTCGTCTCGCGAAGGCCCAACGCACACATGAACGTCGCGACCGGCGGTGCGACGGGCAACGTGACGAGCAAGGGCAGCAGGAATCTCATCCGGCTCAACTGGAGAAACGATATCAACATCAACGCCCTTATGGGTTAGGATATCCGCAGCGACCCAACCGTCACCGCCATTGTTGCCAAAGCCGACCAGCACAAGAACGCGATCAGGGTTGAGCTTTAAAATCTCGTTGGCGGCAAATTCACCTGCCAACTCCATGAGCTCGGCCTTCGAGGTGCCCTCGCGCTCGATAATATCCTCGAGGCGAACGACTTCCTCGGTACTCAAAACCGGTTTCATCTATGCTCCTTGCGTATCTTGCGGATCATCGATCAAATGCTCCGACAAAGCAGATTGTTGCAGCTGTTCAAGCTCATCCAATACAGAACGAGCCTCTTTAAATGTCTGGGCAACGCGCTCCTTGGTGCTCATTTTTTCTTCCTTAGGCTTAGGTCGAGCATCCTCGGTGATCGCAATGGCATTAGCGACAGCCAAGTCACCCGTAAGGGTAATAGAAAGAGCAACCTCGACAACACCCAAATCCTGGGCGATTTCGAGAGCGCGACCAGAAAGCAGAGCCTTAGGCTTGCCGAGCCTATCGCGTGTTACGGAAACATCCTTACGTCCAACGCCCTGACTAAACCCCGTTCCAAGTGCCTTAAGTACCGCCTCGCGAGAGGCAAAGCGGCTGGCATAATGAGCGGCAGGGCGAGAAGACGCATCGCAATACGCACGCTCTTCATCGGTAAACACGCGCCGGGCAAACGACGGCGTCTTCTCAAGGATTGATTTCATTCGAGAAATCTCGACGATATCAACGCCGATACCAGCTTCAGCCATGTTCACCTCCATGCTACACAGACTACGATATTGTAGCCCGTTCAAAGAAGATGCGACAAACGAGGGTTATAAAACACAGCTACTATGTGAGACAAATTGCCTGAGAAACGAAATAGGGGGAGGCCGCGAGGCCTCCCCCTTCTCAGTCCAAGCGCACGGCTCGGTGCCGTCCACCGGTCAGCGGCGCCCTGGCCTCCCACGGGCTGGCCCCGCAGTACTCTCGGCGCGATGGGGCTTAGCTTCCGGGTTCGGAACGGGACCGGGCGTGCCCCCCATGCTCTGGCCGCTGACCGGTGGGCGGCGCCCACCGTATCTTCGGTGTCCTGGGTCGTCTGGCGTGCCCTGGGGGCCGCATGGCGCATAGGGGGGAGTGACTCGGGGGCATCCTCGTGCCCGGACCGCGCAAGCGCTGGGTCCCGCGGGCCGCGAGGTGCGGTTCCGGAAGAGCTCGGGCGATTAGTGCGGCTCGGCTGAGGCTGTCGCCAGCCTTGCACCTGCCGTCTATCGACCAGGTAGTCTACCTGGGCCCTTACCGGAAGGAGAACTAATCCCTGGAACGGCTTCCCGCTTAGATGCCTTCAGCGGTTATCCGCGCCG